>CALXUS010000004.1 GCA_944391745.1 uncultured Clostridia bacterium | reverse complement strand
GAAATGCAGGTGTAGTTCAATGGTAGAATTCCAGCCTTCCAAGCTGGCTATACGGGTTCGATTCCCGTTACCTGCTCCAATTTTAAGTCAACATTTAATGTTGACTTTTTATTTTGCTTATAACACACAAATTATATACTTTAAATATTTTTTATGCTATAATGATTAAAAGTTATAGGTTTTCTTTAAACCTAAATTCAATAAGGAGTTTATAATAAAAAAATATGAATAGTAAAGATAGAGCATATTTAAGAAGCATGGCTAATACTATTGAGCCAATAATTCAAGTGGGAAAAATAGGAATAAATGATAATCTAGTTAAACAAGTTAGTGATGCATTAGAAGCTAGAGAATTAATAAAAATAACTGTATTAGAAACAGCACCTTTTGATGCAATAGATATCGCAAAAGAACTAGAAAATAAAACAAATTGTACTGTTGTACAAGTAATGGGAAGAAAAATTACACTATATAAAAAAAGAAAAAAAGATTCAAAAATAAATATTAATGAATAATGAAAGGAAAACAATGTTAAATTTTAATACTTTTTTAAATGCTTTATTAACACCAACTAATATTCTTATATATATTATAGTAATTAATTTATTAACATTTATTATAATGTGGTGGGATAAACATGAAGCTAAACTTGGGGATTGGAGAGTAAGTGAAAAATTTTTATTCATTTTAGTAATTCTTGGTGGAGGAATAGGTGGAATTGCTGGAATGTATGTGTTTAGACATAAAACAAAAAAATGGTATTTTAAATATGGATTTCCAGCTATATTAATTGCAGAAATAATAACTTTCATTTATTTTTGGCTTAAAAAATAACAAAAATTCCCTAAACACTTGACTTTTTCGGAAAAAAACTATATAATATAAATATCATAAGGCGAGACAGAAAGAGTGGATTACATCCACTCTTTCATTACGTAATATAATATTAAAGGAGGTTTTATGACAAGTTTAGAAAAAAAGATAGAAGAACTAGTAAAACCAATAATTGAAAATTTAGGATATAAGGTTTATGATGTATTATATCAGAAGGAAGGAAAAGATAACTACTTAAGAATATTCATAGACAGTCCCAAAGGAATCAATTTAAATGATTGTGAACTTGTTAATAATAGTATTGATAGTATTTTAGATGAAAAAGACTATATAAAAGCACAATATTATTTAGAAATATCATCACCAGGTATTGAGCGCAATCTTAGAAGAGATGAGCAATTTTTAGATAACATTGGTAAAAAAATAGAGGTACATTTATACAATTCAATAAATAATAATAAGATTATAACGGGAATACTTAAAGAATATAACAATGATAATATTGTTGTAGATGATATTATAATAGATAAAACAAATATTTCAAGTGCAAAAACTATATATAATTGGGAGGAATGTTAAAAAATGAAAAAAAAGGAAACAAAGGTAATTAACAAAGGAATAGATACTACCGAACTTATGACAGCTATGGATGAATTAGAAAAAAATAATGGTATTAAAAAAGAATTTCTAATGGAGTCAATAGAATCAGCTTTAGTTATCGCTTACAAAAAGAATTTTGAATGCAATGATGAGAATGTAAAAGTAGTTATTGATAAAGAAGATGGACAAATGCATGTTTATCAAGTAAAAGACGTCGTTGAAGAAGTTACTGATAACAAAAAAGAAATAAGCTTAGAAGATGCACATAAAATAAATTCAAATTATAATTTAGGTGATAAGGTAAATTTTGAACTTATGCCAAAAGAGTTTGGTAGAATAGCAGCTCAAACAGCTAGACAAGTAATAACTCAAAAATTAAGAGAAGCTTCTAGAGATTTCATATTTGCTGAGTTCGAAGATAAAAAAGGAGAAATTATTACTGGATTAGTGCAAAAAGCTGATGGCGGTGCAGTAATAATGGATTTAGGAAGAATTGAAGGTGTAATGCCCAAGAAAGAGCAAATACCAACTGAACAGTACCATGTAAATGATAAAATAAGAGCTTGTATTATAAGTGTTGGCAAAGGCGTAAAAGGTTCAACTCAAATAATACTTTCGAGAGCAAGTACAGAATTTGTTAGAAAACTATTTGAAATAGAGATTCCAGAAATATATGAAGGAGTTATAGAAATAAAAAGTATTTCAAGAGACGCAGGTTCAAGAAGCAAAGTAGCAGTTTATTCTCCAAATCCTAATATAGATCCAGTAGGTTCTTGTGTAGGACAAAAAGGAATACGTATTCAAAATATTATAAATGAATTAAATGGTGAAAAAATAGATGTTATTGAATGGAATGAAGATCCATCAATTTATATTTCAGCAGCTCTTCTTCCAGCAAAAGTTTTAGCAGTAGACATAAAAGAAGATGAAAAATTTGCACAAGTAATTGTTCCAGATGATCAATTATCATTAGCTATAGGAAAAGGTGGTCAAAACGCCAAATTAGCAGCTAAATTAACAGGTTGGAAAATTGATATTAAGAGTGAATCTCAATTCAGAAAGATTCTTGAAGAAAAAGCGGCAGAAGAAGAATCTAATGAAGAAAATGCAGAAGAAGAGAATTCTGAGGAATAATTTTGTAAAAAAGTAATAAAATGTTAATTAAGAGAATATAAGAGGTGTAATGTTGAATAATAGTATTGTAAATAAGGTTTTCATAAAAATTGCAGGGGGTGATTATATTGGGTAAAATTAAAATTCATGAATTAGCTAAAGAATTAAAAGTTGAAAATAAAGAAGTAATAGAATTGGCAAATAAGTTAGGACTAAAAGTTACAAGTCACTTAAATGCAGTTGATGAAAAGGATGCTAATAGAATTAGAGAAAATATCAAAGGTGATGAGAAAAAGAATGAAGTAAAAACAACTGGTCAAGTAATTATCAGAAGAGAGGTAATTGTTTCTGACGATGAAGCTGAAAAAGAAAAGAAAAAGCAAGAAGAAGTAAAAAAGAAAACGGCAGACTTAGGATTTAATCAAAAAAGAAATAAGGATTATAATATCGTTTATAGAGAAAAACCTACAAAACCAATGACAGTTAGTGAACTATTTGGTATTAAGCCTAAAAAAGAAGAAAAGAAAGTAGAAACAAAGAAACCTGTAGAACAGCATGTAGAAGAAAAAAAGGTTGAGCCAAAAAAAGAAGAAAAGAAAGAACCAGTTGTTGAAAAAAAGGTAGATGTTGTGAAAAAACCAGAAATTACTAAAGCTCAAGAGCCAAAAACTGTTGAAACTCCAGTTATAAAGCAAACAAATAGTAATCATAATGAATCAAAAAATCAACAACAAATTAATAAGAATTATCAAAATAATCCTAATAGCCAAAATAATCAAAACAGAAACTTTAATCATAATAGAAATAACAATTACAATAATAATTATCGTCAAAACAATTATAATAATCATGGCTTTAATAAAAATAATAACTTTAATAATAAAAATAATAACAACAATAATTTCAAAAACAATAATGGTAATAACAATTTTAAAAAGCCAATGAATAATAGAAATATTGATAGAAACATTAAAGATATAATGTCTACAGAAATAATTGAAAAAAGTAATCAAAGAGATTACAGCACAAGAATTATTGATAAACAAAAAGCTAACAGATACAATAATCAAGAAGATAAGAAGAGAAAAGGCAGAAGAGGCGAAGAAGAAGATAATTTCAATGAAGATAAATTAAGAAATTTAAAACAAGTAGATAAGTTATCAAATATGTTCGAAGATCAAGAAGGCGGAATGCTTGATTATTATGATTTAACAACTGTTAGAGGAAAGAAAAATAAAAGAAAACCTAAAAAAGATGAAGAAAGAAATAAGCAAAAAATATTTGATTTAAAGGAAATAACTATACCAGAAAATATTACAGTCAAAGATTTAGCTGCAGATTTAAAGAAAACAAGTTCTGAAGTTATAAAGAAATTATTTGACTTAGGTATAATGGCTACAATAAATCAAACAATAGACTTTGATACAGCTTATTTAGTTGCTGATAGTTTTGGCGTTACTGCTAATAAAAAAGAAGAAATAAAAGATGAAGATATTTTGTTTGATGATTCAGAGGATAAGGAAGAAGATTTAAAACCACGTCCACCAGTAGTTGTTGTTATGGGACACGTTGACCATGGTAAAACATCACTACTTGATGCAATAAGAAAAACAAATGTTATTGAAGGTGAAGCTGGAGGAATTACACAGCATATTGGTGCTTATAAAGTAAATGTTAATGGAAAAGAAATTACTTTCTTAGATACTCCAGGACATGAAGCTTTTACAAGTATGCGTGCAAGAGGTGCTCAAATTACAGATATTGCAATACTAGTAGTTGCAGCTGATGATGGCGTTATGCCTCAAACAATTGAAGCAATAAATCATGCCAAAGCAGCAAATATTCCAATAATTGTTGCAATAAACAAAATAGATTTACCTGGTGCAAATCCAGATAGAGTAAAACAAGAACTTATGAAATATGATTTAGTTCCAGAAGAATGGGGAGGAGATACAATATTTGTACCAATTTCTGCACTAAAACATATTAATATAGACAATCTATTAGAAATGGTATTATTAGAAGCTGATATGCTAAATTTAAGAGCAAATCCTAATAAGCAAGCTAAAGGTGCAGTTATAGAAGCAAGACTTGATAGAGCTCAAGGACCAGTAGCATCTGTACTTGTACAAAGAGGAACTTTAAATGTTGGTGATAGAATAATAGTTGGAAATGCTATTGGTAGAATCAGAACAATGAAAAATGATAAGGGCAAAAAAGTTAAAGAAGCCGGACCTTCTACACCAGTAGAGATAACAGGTTTAACTGAGGTTCCAGAAGCAGGAGATATATTCTACGAAGTAAAAGATGAAAAAACAGCTAAACATTTAATAGAGCAAAGAAAATTAGCTTCTAGAGAAAAGACTATAGCTAATAATGATGTAGTAACTCTTGACAATCTATTTGAAAAAATGGAAAGTGAAGACTTAAAACAATTAAATATAATTGTAAAAACAGATGTACAAGGTACTGCAGAAGCAATGAAAAGTTCTCTTGAAAAACTTTCAAATGATGAGGTTAAAGTTAAAGTTATACATTCTATTGCCGGTGGTGTTACTGAATCTGATGTACAATTAGCAAAAGCGGCAAAAGCAATAATCATAGCATTCAATGTTAGACCAGTTGGTGCAGCAAAACAATTAGCTGAAAAAGAAGGAGTAGAAATAAAACAATACTCAGTAATTTATCAAGCAATTGATGATGTACAAGATGCTATGAAAGGAATGCTTGCACCAGTATATATTGAAAAGAATATTGGTAATGCAGAAGTAAGGCAAACATTCAAAATCTCTAATGTTGGAACAATTGCTGGATGTTTTGTTACTGACGGTAAATTGGAGAGAAATGCTGGCGTTAGAGTTATAAGAGAAGGCGTAGTTATTCATGATGGTAAATTGATATCTTTAAAAAGATTTAAAGATGATGCGAAAGAAGTTTCAAAAGGCTTCGAGTGTGGTATTCAGATACAAGATTTCAATGATGTAAAAGAAGGAGACACTATAGAGGCGTATGTCAAAGAAGAGGTAAAAAGATAATGGCAAAAAATACAAACAGACTTGGTAGAGTAAATGAAGAATTAAAAAAAGAAATTAGCCAAGTTATAAATTATGAATTAAAAAATCCTGATGTAACAGGAATGATTAGCGTAACTAAGGTCAAGGTGACACCTGACCTTAAGTATGCTAAAGTATATGTTAGTGTTTTAAATCCAAAAAATTTAAGTAAAACTCTAAGTGGACTAAAAGAAAGTGCCGGTTTTATAAGAAGTAGAGTTGCAAAAACAGTTAATTTAAGAATTACACCAGAGTTGGTATTTGAGTATGATGACTCTATGGAATATGGAGAAAGGATAGATGCAATACTTAGAGAATTAAAAAAGGAGTAGATATGTCAACTTTAGATGAAATATTAAAGGAAATAAAAAAAGCAGAGGATATTATAATACTTACACATAATAATCCTGACGGTGATGCTATTGGTTCAAGTTTGGCAGTATATAGTACATTAAAAGCTGCAGGTAAAAATGTGGAGGTAGTAATACCAAAGATGCCAAGGTTATTTGAATTTCTACCTTGTGCTGATGAAGTAAAAAAAGAAGCTAGCAAAGAAGAATATGATTTAGCAATTTCACTTGATTGTGCAACTATAAAATTATTAAATGGTTGGGCAAATTATTTTGAAAATGCAAAGACAAAAATTGTAATAGATCATCATAGTACTAATGATATGTATGGTGACTTAAATTACGTGGAGTTGGGAGCTCCAGCATGTTGTCAAGTATTATATGTACTTTTCAATTATTTTAATATAAAAATAACACCTGAAATAGGAACTTGTCTTATGACAGGTATTATTACTGATACAGGAGGTTTCCAACATTCTGATGTCACTAAAGAAACTTTTGAGATAGCTTCAGAATTATTATCAGCAGGGGTAAATATTTCAAAAATATATAAAAGAGTTTTTTCTACACATACAAAAGGAAATTTCCTACTTAGAAAAATAGCTCTTCAAAGGATGGAATTCTTAGAAGAAGGAAAAGTAGCATTTACATATATTACAAAACAAGATGAAGAAAATTGCAATGCAGAGCAAGGAGATTGTGAAGGCATAGTAAATGAAGGTACATGTGTTGAAGGTGTTGAAGTATCTATATTTGTACATGAAGTAGAAGATGGAATGAGGGTTTCAACTAGATCAAATGAATATGTTAATGTTTCTGATGTATGTTTAATGTTTGGTGGTGGAGGACATATCCACGCAGCAGGTGCTACTATGCAAGGAACACCTGAACAAATAAAAGAAAAATTACTTAAAGAAATTAGGTTACAATTAAAATAATAAAATATAAAATAAGTTTTGCGAAAGCAAAACTTATTTTAAAAAGGATAAAAAATGGATGGAATAATAATAGTAGATAAAGAACAAGGAAAAACGTCTTTTGATGAAATTAGAAAAATAAGGAAAGAATATAATATAAAAAAAGTAGGACATTCAGGAACATTAGATCCAATGGCAACAGGTGTATTGACTATTTTAGTTGGCGAGGCGACAAAATTATCAGATTACTTAATGAATCATGATAAAGAATATATAGCTACATTAACGCTTGGTGAAAAAAGAGATACGGGAGATAGTGAAGGCTCAGTCATTGATAAAAAAGAAATTCCAGATTTAAATAAAGAAAAAGTATTAGAAGTATTAAATTCTTTTATAGGAAAAAGTAAGCAAATTCCACCATTATATTCTGCAATAAAGGTTAATGGTAAAAAATTGTATGAATATGCTAGAAAAGGTGAAAGTGTAGAAATAAAACCTAGAGAGATAACTATTTTTGATATAAATCTAATAAATATAAATAATAATCAAATCATATTTTCAGTACATTGTTCAAAAGGTACTTATATTAGGACTCTATGTGAAGATATTGCAAAAAAGCTTGGAACAGTAGGATATATGAGTTCTTTAAGAAGGACTAGAGTTGGAAATTTTTCATTAGACGATGTAGGAAAAATTATTTCCATTGAAGAAGTTTTAAAAAATGAACCAGAATATAGATTAAAAGATAATGAATTAAAAAAATTTTTAAATGGAGTAAAAATTAAAACTAATATAAAAGACGGGCTAGTAAGAGTATATTTAAATAATAAATTTATTGGCATTGGAGAAATAAATAATAAAGATTTAAAAAGAAAAATAATTTGCAAATAAAAAAACCCCACATTAGCCGTAAGATGAGAGAAATTTTAAGAGCCTGTTTTCACAGGTGGGTGTCTTGTTGAATGCTCCTGGGTTTCTTACTTAAAAAGTAAGCATACACGCCACATCCAAAGGCGGACTCCCTTTAATCTAATTTGTTGGTTCTAAAATTCCAGTCTACACGCACTACGCAGGGAATATTTATTTTGTATATATAGAATATCATATAAAAAGAAAAAAAGCAAGTGATATTTAGGCAAATTGAATTTATTTTTTATTCTATTGAAATACAATATTTGTTGTGGTATAAAATAATTGGAGGGAAAACTTATGAAGAAAAAAACATTAATAGTAGATGAAGATGTTCAGAAGAAAAAAAGATTTATAACAAAATTAATAGTGACTTTAGTACTTTTAGTTGCTTGTGCTACAACAGTCATAAATATTGTATTAATATATTTAAGAAATGAAGAATTTTCAGAAAATGCAGATGAATTATCTAGGTTAAATTCAAAAACTGTTTTTAGCATAGATAGAATTTATTTATATAGTAGTGCTGATGCAACAAATAACGAAACAAATAAACCAGTTTGGGATTTAAATATATTTCAATATACTGATATTGCTTTATATATAAATAATAGATCAGATGAAGGCATAACTTATGAAAATACAATAAAAGAACTTATAATAGATGATGTTAAATTTAATAATTTAGAAACTGGTACTCCAAGTTTATATTATAAAGATGTTAATGATTTTGCTAAATTAACTAATAATGAAGAAAATGTAATCAATAATTCTTTAGAATTTGATGTTATTAATTCAGGAGATGCAGATTATAGTAAACCAGTTATATATAGTAATTGTCAAAACCCAATTACATTGGAGTATGTAAATACGAATATGGAAGAAAATACAGTTATTTCTGATATAACTAATCCTTTAGTATATGATGGAAGTTTATTAAAAAAAGCAGGTATAGCTTTAACAAAACTTGAGTGCACACTTTCTTTTAGAATTACAATTATTAATAATTATAATCAAAAATATGTAGCAACAGTTTATATAGATATACCTATAGAAGATAGCTTAAATGGAACTAGTATATATGATGGAAAATTAATCAGAAATATAGAAAATACTAATTTAGTAAAATTTATTAGAACTGAATAATATATAAGCTTAAGAAAGGAATAAAATGACAATAAACGAAGCTTTGCAATATGCAAAACAAACATTGGATAATATTGAATCCAAAATTTTAATAAAATATATATTAAAAAAAGACAATACTTATATTATTTCAAATGGTAAAAATAAATTAAGTGATGATGAAGAATCAATTCTTAATAAGTATGTTAATAAATTAAAAAATGGTTATCCACTCCAATATATAACAAATAATCAAGAATTTATGGGATTAAATTTTTATGTTGATGAAAATGTTTTGATACCACAACCAGATACAGAAGTTTTAGTTGAATCTGCAATAAAATATATTACAGAAATAACAGTTAATAAAAAAATTTCTATCAATAATATAAAACTATTAGATTTATGTACTGGAAGTGGAGCAATTGCTATAAGCTTAAAAAAATATATTCCTCAAATAAAAGTATATGCATCAGATATAAGCGAGAAAGCCTTAGAAATTTCAAAAATAAATGCAAATAATAATAATGTGGAAATAAATTTTATAAAATCAGATATGTTTAAAAATATTAATGAAAAATTTGATATTATTGTATCTAATCCACCGTATATTAAAACTTCCGAAATAAGTAAATTATCAAAAGATGTACAAAATGAGCCAGTTTTAGCATTAGATGGAGGAGAGGACGGACTTAAATTTTATAGATTAATTTCAGAACAAATTAATGATTATTTAAAATCAGATGGGATTTTAATGATGGAAATAGGATTTGACCAAGCAAATCAAGTTAAAAGTATTTTTAAAAATGCAAAAATAATAAAAGATTATGCAAAAAATGATAGGGTGGTAATATGGAATCGTTCTCAAAAAGTGTAAAAGAAGAATTAAGCAAATTAAATAATTTATCTGATAAAAACCTTGTAAAATATGAATTACAAGGTTATTTGCTAACTAGTAATTCCAATAAATTTGTAACAGAAAATGAATATAATATAAATAGATTTAGTAAATTACTTAGTAATACAGGAACAGACAATTACAAAATAGAAATAACAGGAAATAAATACTGTATTACAACAAAAGAGAAAATAGAAATTTCTCAAGAAATAAATAATATAGAAGAAGCAAAAGCAATTGTAAGAGGGAGCTTTATGGGAGCTGGCTCAATAACAAATCCTAAAACTAAATATCATTTGGAAATAGTTTTTCAAAACGAAGAAAATGCAGCAAAAGTAAATACGATACTTAACTACTACAATATTAATAGCAAAATCTTAAAAAGAAATAACAAATATATAATATATTTAAAAGATGGGGAAGATATATCAAGTTTTTTAGCTTTTATTGGAGCGAATAGTAGTGTTTTGCAATTTGAAGAAAACAGAGTAATAAGAGATGTAAGAAATAATGTTAATAGAATAGTAAATTGCGAAACTGCAAATCTTAATAAAGTAATTAATGCTTCCGTAAAACAAGTTAATGATATAAAACTTTTAAAAAAAATGAATAAGTTTAAAGACTTAAAAGATGGAGAAAAAGAATTAGCTGAATTAAGACTTAAAAATCCAGAAGCTTCATTAACCGAATTAGGAAAAATGCTTGAAAAACCAATTAGTAAATCAGGTGTTAATCATAGAATGAAAGCCATCGAAGAAAAAGCTAATGAATTAAGAAACAAATAAAAAGGAAGAAAAATAATATGATTGAAAAAGGCATATATATACATATACCATTTTGTAAAAGTAAATGTATTTATTGCGATTTTAACTCATTTTCAAACAAGGATGATTGTATAGAATCCTATATAAATGCATTATTAAAAGAAATAAAAGAATATTCAAAAAATAATAAAAATATATTAATAAAAACTATTTACATTGGAGGAGGAACTCCTTCTTACATTAATGAAAAGTATATCAAAGAAATAATTAAAGAAATAAAAAATGATTTTGAAATTATTCCAAACCCAGAAATTACAATAGAAATGAATCCAGGGACTGTAAATAAAAGAAAATTGCAATGCTATTATAATATAGGCATTAATAGAATAAGTATAGGTCTGCAAAGTTCAAATGATAAATTATTAAAATTAATAGGAAGAATACACACTTTTGAAGAATTTTTAAATACAGTACAATTAGCTAAAACGGTAGGATTTGAAAACATAAATGCAGATGTAATGATTGGATTACCAAGCCAAAATATTTATGATGTAGAAGATACATTAAATGCTCTTATTAATTTAAAGCTTACACATATATCTGTATATTCACTTATTATTGAAGAAAATACTCCATTGGAAGAAAAAATAAGTAAAGGTGAATTGAAATTACCAGATGAAGAAATAGAAAGATATATGTATTGGTTTGCAAAGAGAAAGTTAGAAGAAAATGGATTTTTACATTATGAAATTTCAAACTTTGCAAGACCATTGTATAGATCAAAACATAATTTGGATTGCTGGAACCAAAAAGAATATAAAGGATTTGGAGTTTCTGCAAGTTCTTATGAAAATGGTGTAAGATATACCAATATAAGTAGTATAGAAAAATATATAAAAAACATAGAAGAGAATAATATTAAAGAAAATTATATAATTGAAGAAAAGCAGGATAGAGAAAGCATGATGAAAGAATACATGCTATTGGGACTTAGAAAAATAACAGGAGTTAATATAACGGAATTTAGAAGAAAATTTGGTACGACTCCATTATATAAATACAACAAAGAGTTAACAAAACTTTTAAGAGAAGGATTAATAGAAGCTAATGAATATAGTATAAAACTAAGTAAAAAAGGATTAGATTTAGCAAATCTTGTATGGGAAGAGTTTGTGTAAAATACAATTAAATAAAATTAATTTACAGCTTGACAAAATAATAGACTTTAGTGTATAATATATATCTGTAAACCGCCTAAGTCGGGTAGCTAAATTCTAGTATAACTAGATACCTTGCATTTATGCTTAGCGAGTATGAGAACGGGGAGGTGTACAAAACTTTATGTACGCAATAATTGAAAGTTGTGGAAAACAATACAAAGTATCTGAAGGAGATGTTGTTTACTTTGAAAAATTAGATACAGAAGAAGGAAAAAAAGTTACATTTGATAATGTAATACTTGTATCTGATGACAAAAACGTAAAAGTAGGAGCTCCTTATGTTAAAGGTTGTAAAGTTGAAGGAACTGTAGTTGCTCATGGAAAAGGAAAGAAAATAATTGTTTACAAATACAAAGCAAAGAAAAACTACAGAAGAACTCAAGGACATAGACAACCATATACAAAGGTTGAAATTAAATCAATCAAAACAGCTGAATAAATATAATTTTATTTAAAAAGGTAGGTGAAAATACATGGCACATCATAAAGGTCAAGGTAGTACCGATAACGGAAGAGATAGTGAGTCAAAAAGACTTGGTATAAAGAGAGCTGACGGTCAATTAGTTACTGCTGGAAATATTTTATATAGACAAAGAGGAACAAAAATGCATCCAGGAACTAATGTTGGAATCGGAAGCGATGACACTTTATATGCAAAAGTTACTGGTATAATGAAAGTTGAAAGATTAGGTAAAGATAAAAAGAAAATAAGTGTTTATCCTCAAGCAGAGGTTAAAACTACTGTAAAAAAAGAAGATAAGAAAGAAACTACATCTAAAACAACAAAAAAAGTAGCTAAAAAAGCTTAAGTATTTCATATTTCATACTAATATAGAGGTATTGTATTATAAGTACAATACCTCTTCTTTATTTTGTAACAAAGATGTAATAATTATTAGGTTGAAAAGCAATATGCATTATAATATAATAATTGTAAATTAAACAAATGAAGGTATAAGATGAAGAAAATAAATATAGAAAATTATAAAGATAAAAAAGAAAAATATGATCAAGAAATATTAAGTTTAGATAATAAAATAGTTGAGTTAGAAGTTAAAAAATATAATTTAAAAAATCAAATTGGGGAAGAAACACATATTCAAAAAATAAATGACACTATTAAAAAATATGAAACAGAAAAAGATAATTTAACAACTACTATATGGAAAATAATTTCAGATTTTAAAATAGAAGCAAGGCAAGTAATAGATAAAAAGCTTAAGCAGAATTTATATGATGAAACAGCAATTACAGCTTTATTTTTATTAAACAAAATTACAGATATATATTTTGATATTAATGAGCTTGAAGAAATTAACAATTTAATAAATACAATAGAAACTAACAACAAAACAGAAGATAAAAATCCTGGAAATAGCAGTAATGTAATAAATATAGTAAATGTAAAAAATAAAATCTTTGATATAAAAGAGCAAAGAGTAATAGATTTTGAAAATATATTAAATTTAATAAAATCATTATCAGAAGATTATAGGAGAGATATTTCTAGTGCCTTAGATAGATTTTTAAATAATTATGAAGTAGTAAAAAATGCAGAATATTTAAAAATAGATTTTGACAATATTACTAATAATTACATGGAAATTTATAAATCAACAATTTCTAACTTTAGAAAAAATGAAAATATAATGGAAATAGACAATAGACTAAAAAATATAATTGATAATCAAAAGGATACAAAGGGAAAAATCGAATTATATAACAGAAACATAGAATATATGGAAAATCAAATTAGAGATTTACAAGATATATATTTTGTAAATAACTATGCTAAAAAAATATTAAACGAATTATCAAAAAAGCAAGAAGAAGAAATTAAAAATGTAAATGAGAATTTATTAGAAGATACTTATGAAAAAATAAAAAAGCTAACTTATAACAAAAGATTAGAGCATATAATAGAAGTAAGTAACTGGACAAAATGTCTTGAAGAATCTCTTAACAGATATAGGCTAGATGAAAGCGATTTCCAATTAGTAATTTATTTAGCCAGACAAACAGAAAATATATGTAATAGCAATTTTGAACAAATAGCTAATTTAATTATAGAATTATCTGACAAAACTATAATACTAGAAAACGAAGAAACCAAAATTAGTAATGATGAAAATATTTTAAATAACAAAGAAGATATAAATCATATATTAAAAGAAGGAATCGAAAATATAAAGAAAAAATATTCTAAAATACCATTTATAGGAAGAAGAGTAATGGATGTACTAAATAATAAAATGTTAAACAGCTAAAAAGCAAGAGTATATAAACTCTTGCTTTTTTATACATTTTTATTAAAATTTCCATAAGTATAATCAGAAGAAGAAAAAATCTGTCCAGATTTTATCTCATTAATTATATTATTTATTTCTTCTATGTTTTCATCTAAAATATTTATTCTACAAGAATCTGGCTTAACATTAGTAAATGGAATAGATGTAATTTTACTATTATATATTGTTGTTACGGTTTGCATATTATCTGGAACAACTCTAAACTTATAACCAAGGCGATCTTTTAAATAATATTTATTATTTTGCTTACATAACATTTTACACTTTGGATAACACTTATTAGAATGACCTAGTAAACAATAACCCATATTCATTACTGGTAACTTACCATATACCATTAGTTCAACAGGAATAGATGAGTTGGCAGATAATTTAGTTAATGAGTTTTCATCAAGTTCTGGCGAAAGTGTAACCATATCTAGGCCTAAATCTTTTAATTCTTTAATTGTATTACTATTAAAAACATTTAAAGTATAATTTCCAATAATATTTAAATTATTCAAATATTTATCAAATAAATTTATATTTGATAGATTAGATATAACCACACCTTTTATGTTAAAGTCTTGTATATATTTTTGAAAATTATTATAAATAATATTTCTATAATTATCTTTTACTATAGTAGGCATGTAAATATACAAATCAGAATTGGCAGATAAAGTATTAATGATATCTTTGTATTCCTTCAATCCAAAAAATTTCAAAGGTATGTATAATTTATTAACATTATTTAATTTTGAATAGTCAAATTTAATGTCAAGGTTATTAAGCAATAAACTTATTAGAGGAGAAGCATTATATTGCTTAGAATTATTAATAACTTTATTTGGCTCATCAATGTTTAAAGGTAAATTTCTCTCTATTTTTTCTATAGCTAGTTTTTCTAGTTCTTCTAAACAATCTCTTCTAAGTTGATTAATGGCAGAAATTTTAGGTAAATATGTATTATCATCTAATATAACCTGTATTTTTGTAAATTCAAATTGAGTATCTTTAGTTTTAGATAATTGTTCAATGATTCTATCTTTTGAAATAGGATTGCTTATTGCATCAATTGGTGTAACATCAATGTATTTAGTAATACTCATTGAAGAATAAATTCCATCATCTAGAGAGTTAACCTCAAGAGTAACTGGTTCACCTTTTTTTATAGTAATTATAGCAGATAAAGGAATTTTTTTATTTTCTAATTTATAAAATTCAGAAATACTTTTACTTAGAGATTTACTACTAAGTTTATAGATCTTATCGCCTAAAGATATATTACCTTTCATCCTACCAATTGTTATAATATCATTTATAGTTGCTCTATCTATATTTTGCTTATTTTTCATAAGTTCTGAAACAGTATATTTATGAGCTTCTTTTTCAAGTGAAATACTATCACCAATACTTAATGTTTCTTTTGTTTTAAAAGTAATTAAACCTTTGTTTTTATTAAAAGAAGAAACATTTCCAATATATAATCCCATATTATTAGACTTTTCTTTATATACATAGTCCAAATTTTCCTCATCGCTTAAGTTTCCACTAGAAAATCCGCCACGATTAAATACTTGCATTAATTTTTTTATATCATTTTCATCAACTACATAGTTTTCTTCACTTAAGGCTAAATCAATATATTTTCTATAAATACTAGTTACTACAGCTACATATTCAGGAGTTTTCATTCTTCCTTCTATTTTAAAAGAGGTCACTCCAGCTTTTATTAAATCCGGAATATATTTTATAGAACATAAATCTCTAGGACTAAGTATATAGCCTTTATCAAGTGTATTATTATTATCATCAATTAATTCATAAGGTAATCGGCAAGGTTGAGCACATCTACCTCTATTACCAGATCTGGCACCTATTGTACTAGATAATAAGCATTGACCTGAATATGAAATACATAATGCTCCATGTGCAAAAACTTCTATTTCAACATTAGAATTATTGCAAATATATTCTATTTCAGATAAACTTAATTCTCTAGAAAGAACAACTCTTTTAAACCCTAATTTTTCAAGTGCTAAGACACCTTGTAAATTGTGAATAGTCATTTGCGTACTTGCATGTACATCCATACCAGGTAAATTATTAATTATATATTTAGCTAAGCCTAAGTCTTGTACTATAATAGCATCAGAACCTAATGAATATACATATTTGGCCAAATTTACTGCATTATCAAATTCGTCATCTTTAATTAATGTATTAAGGGCAAAATTAATTTTAACATTTCTCAATTTTGCATATTGTATTGCTTTTTTTAAACCTTCATTATCAAAATTTGAAGCGGAAGCACGAGCATTAAAATTACTTCCTCCTAAATAAACACTGTCAGCACCATTTTGAACAGCAGCTTGTAAACATTCGAAATCTCCAACTGGAGATAAAAGTTCAATCATAACAAATCCTTTCTGTAAAATAAAGAATATAAAAATTTTAACCGTAAATATTGTAACACATTTTTAATAAAAAGCATACTATATGATATAAAAAAGATTAAGTGACTTATATAATAAAATCACTTAGAAAGAGAGGATTTTATGAATGATGGATTAAATAATTGCTGTTGCAATGGCTTTGGAACATATAGGTCGGGAGGAAATAATTCTGAAATATTACTGTTTTTAGTTGTATTTTTATTATTATTTACTAATTTTGGTTGTTGTGGATGTGGAAATTAAAATTTCCACTATTTTTCTATTTAAAATTTACTTGTAAATGAAAGCTATGATATAATAAACATATTATAAAAAGGGAGTATAAAATTGGAAAGATATAAACATTTAAATACATATTTAAAAGAAAAATTTGGTGAAAGAACTCTAAAAATGCCAGTAGATGGTGGATTTACTTGTCCTAATAGAGATGGAAAGGTAGGAGTAGGAGGATGCATTTTTTGTACAGCTAGAGGTTCAGGTGATCATTTAGCATTAATACCCATACCAGATCAAGTAAAAAGGCATTTAGAAAGTTATAGAGGAAAAAGAGCAAATAAATTTATCGTATATTTTCAAAATTTTACAAATACTTATGATACAATAGAAAATTTAAAAATTAAATATGATAGTGCATTAATAGATAATAGAATAGTTGGAATTGATATAGCAACTCGACCAGACTGTATTAACGAAGAAATATGTCAGTTATTACAAACCTATTTAGAAAGAGGCTACGCACTTACTGTAGAATTAGGTTTACAAACAAGTAATGAACAAATAGCAAAAATAATTAATAGAGGATATAGAACTGAGATTTTTACAAATGCAGTTAACCTATTAAAAAAATATAATATAGAAGTAGTTGCACATATTATGATTGGTCTACCTTATGAAACGCAAAAAGATATTGAAAATACGGTAAAGTATATAAATAATCTTAATATACAAGGAATAAAAATTCATTCTACTTATATAGCAAAAGGAACAGAATTGGAAAAATTATATAAAGAAGGAAAATATAAAGCTTTAACATTAGATGATTATTTAGACAAACTTTTATTTGTTATAACACATCTAAATCAAAATATAGTAATACATAGAATTTCTGGTGATGCGCCAAAAGACTTGTTAATTGCTCCGGCTTGGAATATTCACAAAAAATGGGTCTTAAATGGACTTGATAAATTAATGAATGAAAAAAATAGATTTCAGGGAGACAGTATTATAATTTAAGTTTAAAAAATTAATACTTTTTTTATAAATCATTTGACAAATGATTTTAGTTATTAGATAATATATCTAGACAAAAACTAAAGAGCTAAAAATTTACTAAGGAGGAAAATAAAATGGCTTTTGTATTTAATAAAATTACAGTAAGACCTCAGTTACCAAAGAGAATTACTAAGTTATATGATATATCATATAACCTATGGTGGTCATGGAATACAGAATTCTTAAAATTATTCAAAATTTTAGATATAGATTTATGGGAAAAAGTAGGTAAAAACCCTGTTAAATTTTTAAAAATGGTTTCCCAAGATAAATTAGAAGAAGCATCTAAAGATGTAGAATTCTTAAAAGAATATGATAAAGTTGTTAAAGATTTTGATGATTATATGGGAAGTAAAGAAACATGGTTTAAGAAAAAATTCCCTAATAATACAAATGATTTAATAGCTTATTTTTCTGCTGAATACGGATTAGATGAGACTATTCCAATATATTCAGGTGGACTAGGAATTTTATCTGGGGATCATCTAAAATCAAGTAGTGATATGGGAATTCCTCTTGTTGGAATTGGTTTGTTATATAAAAGTGGCTATTTTCATCAAAAAATAAATGGATATGGACAACAAGAAACTGAATATCATGCTATAGACATTTCTTTATTACCTCTACTTCCAGTAAAAGACCATGAAGGAAAAGATTTGTTAATTTATATTAAATTTCCTAAAAAGAAAATATATTTAAAAGCATGGCAAATAAAAGTAGGACGTAATACTTTGTACTTACTTGATTCAGACATAGATGAAAATATACCTGAATATAGAAATGTTACATCAACTCTTTATGGTGGAGACCAAGAGATGAGAATAATGCAAGAAATAGTTCTAGGAATGGGCGGTGTAAACTTACTATATACTTTAGGACTAAAACCAACAGTATATCACATGAATGAGGGACATTCATCTTTCTTAACAATTGAATTAATAAAAAATATGATGAAATATAAACAAGTATCATTTGATATAGCAAAAGATATTGTATCTTCTATGACTGTATTTACAACGCATACACCTGTTCCTGCTGGAAATGATATATTTCCATTAAGCCTTGTAGAGCAATATTTTAATAATTATTGGGAAAGATTAGGCTTAACTAAAGAAGAATTCTTTAGATTAGGTATGGAACCAAATGCAGATATTAGTAAATCAGGATTTGATATGGGAATATTAGCTTTAAAAATAGCTGGAAAGAAAAATGGTGTAAGTAAGTTGCATGGAGCAGTTTCAAGAGAATTGTTCTCAAAAGTATGGCCTGATATACCATCAAATGAATCTCCAATTGAATATGTTACAAATGGTGTTCATACATGCTCATGGCTTGCTCCTACAGTTAAAGATTTATATAACCAATATTTAGAACCATATTGGCAAGATCATATTCAAGATGATGAAGTTTGGAAAGATATAGAAAAAATTCCTGATGAAGAACTATGGAAAGTTCATCAATCTAGAAAAGAAAAATTATTAAAATTAGTTAAAAATTCTACAATAGAAAGATTAAGAAGATATAATTATGCTTATGATGATATAGAACAGATGGTAGGAAAACTTGATCCTAACATTCTAACAATAGGATTTGCTAGAAGATTTGCTACATACAAAAGAGCGACTTTAATTTTTAGGGACTTAGAAAGAATTACACAAATTTTTAATGAAAAAAATATGCCAGTTCAAATAATATTTGCTGGTAAAGCTCATCCAAGTGATAAAGAAGGACAAGATTTAATAAGATTTATACATGATATTTCATTAAAACCACAATTTAAAGGAAAAGTATTTATACTTGAAAACTATAATATTGGAATGTCAAGATATTTAATTTCAGGTGTCGATGTGTGGCTAAATAACCCAAGAAGACCACTAGAAGCATCTGGTACAAGTGGACAAAAAGCAGCAATAAACGGAGTTATTAACTTTAGTGTACTTGATGGTTGGTGGGCAGAAGGGTACAACCAAAAAAATGGTTGGACAATAGGTACAAATGCTAAATACCAAAGCTATGAAGCACAAGATGATGCAGATAGTAGAAGTATGTATGATACTTTAGAGAATAAAATTATTCCAACATACTATGATAAAAATGAAAAAG
Organism: uncultured Clostridia bacterium; assembly: GCA_944391745.1. Lineage (GTDB taxonomy): Bacteria > Bacillota > Clostridia > TANB77 > CAG-508 > CAG-793. Next base: position 76,003 of record CALXUS010000004.1, on the reverse strand, counting down.
GATTTTCAGATACATGGTTAAGAATAATGAAAAATACTATAGAATCAAATGCAGGAAGATTCAGTACTGCTAGAATGCTTGAAGACTACACAACAAAATTTTATATACCATTGTGCAATTTGCATAATAAATATTATACTGATTTGTCTAAAGTTGGAGAATATAATGAATGGAAAGGAAAATTATATAATAATTGGAATGATATCATTATAAGACAAGATCAAAATAACTATGATAATATTACAGTAGATGCTGGTAATAAAATAGAAGTAAGTTGTTTTGTTAAATTGCCAAATGATTTAATTAGCATAGATAATATAGAAGCACAAGTATATTATGGAAAAATAACTGATGAAGGTGTAGTAGATGATATAAGTGTTATGCCAATGAAATTAGTAGAACAAAATCAAGAAACTTCAGAATATAAATTTACTACAAAAATAGAATTAAAATCAGGCGGAGATTATGGATATACATTTAGAGTTATACCAAAAAATAAGATGATTTTAAATCCGATGAATTTAAATTTAATAAAATGGATAACTGAATAAAAAGGGAGCAAGCTCCCTTTTTTCTATTTTAATAATTTATTTTACCATTTAATAAATCATCATTTTGAACCCATTCAGAAACATTGATTTTTTCATAATTATTTTTGTCTATTCTAACATAAACATTTTTAATACCAGAATTAATTATAAGTTTTCTACACATTTGACATGGAGAGGCACCTTCTTCATAAGTACCTGTATCTTTTCTTACTCCAACTAAATATAAATCACTATCAATCATATCTCTCCTAGAGCAACTTAGCATAGCATTTTGTTCAGCATGAACACTTCTACAAGCATCATATCCACTATGTCTAATGTCTGGGAAAATCTTCTTTTTAGTGCAGTAGCCTAAATCAATACAATTAACCCTTCCTCTAGGAGCTCCAGTATAACCTGTTGCAATTATTTCATCATGTTTAACTATAATTGCTCCGAAATTTTTACGAAGGCAAGTACCTCTTTCAGAAATGGTTTCTGCAATATCTAAATAATAATTGATTTTATCAACACGTTCCATAAATTAGCTCCTTATAATATTTATATTAATCTTATTCTAACAGAAGTATATAAAATAATCAATTAAGGATAAATAAAATGTTATTGAATATTAAAATATAGAAAAAATTATTTTATATTGTTGCTTAATTTGTTATAACATAAAAATAATTTGGTTAAAATATATCTACAAAGGAGGAAAAGTTAATAATGAGCAAAAATAAAATAAGAAAAGAAAGTGAAAATACTTTTAATATAAAAAAATTAATTAGACAAACAAAACGGCATAACATTAGTAGCACTAGTAGTGACAATAATAGTTTTGTTAATTTTAGCTAGTGTTGCAATAAGTTTAACAATAGGTCAAAATGGAATATTATCAAGAGCAAAAGATGCAGTGGAGAAGTATGAAGAAGCATCAACAAATGAGCAAAATGAATTAAATAAAGTAACTGACTTAATGGGTGAATACTTTAATGAAAATCAAGGAGAAGATAATGATGGAGAGTATAACACAGCAAAAACAGTAGTAGAAGCCATAAAGCAAAATAAACCTTATGAAAATGATGAAAGCATAGTTGACTCATCGGAACCAGCAAATTGGGTTAGAGTACCAGCAGGATTTAAAGTATCACAAGAATCTGCTACAAAAGTTGAGGATGGAATAGTAATAGAAGATAGTGATGGAAATCAGTTTGTATGGATACCTGTAAACACTGCAATTAACACAACTCTTGGAAATAAAACAATAAAATACGAAAGAACTTCTTTTGATAATTCAGATATTGTTACAGATTTTATAGAGACAATGCCGAGAGATGAAGAACAAAGTATTGAAGCAAATGGAGGTTTTTATATTGGTAGATATGAAGCTGGCGACGCAGTTTCAAAAACTATGAGACCAATTGGAAGTAGCCAAGAAAATAAAGTATCAATAAAAAAGAATCAAGTTCCATATAACAATGTAACTCAAGCAAATGCAAAAAAAAATAGCTGAAAATATGGATACAGTACAAGGATATGCAACTGCTACAACAAAATTAGCTAGTAGTTACGCCTGGGATACAGCAATAAATTTTATACAAATAAAAAATAGTGATTACGGAAAAAGTTCACCTGAAGGAAATTATTTAGATTCACCATCATTTACTTATGTAGATATTGACAGAATTGAATTTCAAGGACCAAATGAAGAAGTAATTATAACAGGACAAACAAAAGCGGTAAGCAATATATATGATATGGGTGGAAATTTATATGAATATACTACTGAAGACAATAATCATAATGACTATGTTGTTAGAGGTGGATATTATAGAAGTGAATACAATTCAAAAGCTGCAGGAAGTAGGACGCACACTAAAGATTCTGCTAATACAAATTTTAGCTATGGATTTAGAGTGACTCTATATTGTGCACCAGATAAATAATATAGATTATTTTATAAAAAATAAAGAATTCATTGAGTAAGATTTTTGAAAAAATAACCATAAAAAGTAATAAAATTGTTGAACTTGGTTAAAAATAGTGATATAATAATTACGCTAAAAAATAGGGAAAACCTGAAAAACATTGATAGTGCTAATTTTTGTCCCGTCTTTGGCAGAATATTAACATTACATATATTTATGAAAGGAAGTATAAAAATGAAAGAAGTAATTAGAAAAACAAAAATCATTGGTACAATAGGACCAGCTAGTGAAAGCGAAGAAATGCTTACAAAATTAATGAATGCAGGATTAAATGTATGCAGAATAAATTTTTCACATGGTGGATATGAAGAAAATGCAGAAAAAATTGCAACAATAAAAAGATGTAGAGAAAAATTAAACTTACCTATAGCAATGGCTCTTGATACAAAAGGACCAGAAATTAGAACAGGTAAATTAGAATCAGGAGATGAAAAAGTTACAATTACAGAAGGACAAGAATTTACATTCGTTCATGATGATATAATTGGAAATAATACAAAAACAACAATTAGTTATAAAAATTTATATAAAGATGTTAAACCAGGTTCAACAATTTTAGTAGATGATGGAGCAATTGAATTTAAAGTTAAAGAAGTAGTTGGACAAGATATTGTTTGTATAGCTCAAAATACTGGTAAATTAGGATCAAGAAAAACAATGAATATTCCTGATGCAATAGTTGAATTACCAGCATTAGCTCAAAAAGATATAGATGATATTACAAAAGGTGTAAAAGCAGGATTTGATTATATATTTGCTTCATTTGTAAGAAGAGCAGATGATGTTAAACAAATCAGAAAATTATTAGATGATAATGGTGGACAAGAAATAGGAATAATTTCTAAAATAGAAAGCCAAGAAGGTATAGATAATTTTGAAGATATTTTAGCTTTATCTGATGGTATAATGGTAGCTCGTGGAGATATGGGTGTTGAAATACCAATGGAGCAAGTTCCAATAGTTCAAAAACATATTATAAAAAGATGTAATGAAGTTGGAAAACCAGTTATAACTGCTACACAAATGTTAGAGTCAATGACTTCTAATCCAAGACCTACTAGAGCAGAAGTTTCAGATGTTGCTAATGCAGTATATGATTTAACAGGATGCATAATGCTTTCTGGAGAATGTGCAATGGGTAAATATCCAGTTGAATGCGTAGAAGCAATGAATAAAATTTCAAGAGCAATAGAAGGAAATATTAATTACTGGAAGAGATTTAATAATAAAGGCTGCATAATTGACAAGAACAATTTAAAAGCAAATACAGCTTATTCAGCTTGTGTTACTGCAAAAGATATAGAAGCAAATGCTATTGTTGCATATACTCATACAGGAGATACAGCTAATATCCTTGCAGGATTAAAACCAGCTTGTCCAGTATTAGCAATTACAGATAATATAAAAACATATCATAAATTATCTTTAACAGCTAATACTTATCCAATATATATTGAAGCTCAAAAAGATATTGACACAACTGTAGAAAAAGGAATATTAGAATTTGAAAATAGAGGAATATTAGAAAAAGGCGATAAAATTGTAATTGCTGGAGGCAATAAAATTCTTCCTCTACAAAAAGAAAGCCAAGTAATTGGTGGAATAATGAAAATATAATTTATTAAATAAATTTGATTTTTACTCAAATTATTAGATTTTAATCTAGTAATTTGAGTTTTTTTTCTTAAAAATATTAAAACAAGCAAAAAACTATTGAAAAAAATGTAAAAATATGTAAAAATAGTAAATATAGGAAAAGAAAAGAGGAATATTATGGAAACAGCAACAGAAGATATTAAAAAGAAAACGGTTAAAAATACGGCAAAAGGTACAAAAAAGAAAACAACAAAAAAATCTACAAATAAAAAAATTAATGATGAAAAAAAAGAAAATACAAAAAGACATAGTAGAAAAATTAAAAAAGAAACAAATCAAGACATAAAGGTACAACTTCCACCAGATACAATGCAAAAAGTTAGAGAAGAAAATGCTATATTTGTTAATGAAACTCAATTAAATGAAAAAATGATAAATCAATGTTATAAATTTTATAGTAGAAGAATTAAAAAGTTTGATTTTTATTCCTTATTATTTTGTGGAGCGGTAGTTATTATAACAGGTATAAATTTTTTATTAAAAGGTAGGGAGTACTTTTTTGGACTTATTTTTAATATAATTTTTAATTCATTATTAATTTTATTAGGAATTTATCTTTGGAGTTATGCTTTAAAGTACAAAAAATTTGATAGGGAAGAAAGTCTTAGAATATACAATGAAGATGTTTCTACTTATATTAACTATTATTACTTCAATAAAGATACTATAAAAATTCATAATAAAGAGGGAACAACAGAACGAAGATATGAAGATCTTGAATCTATATATGAAACAAAAAAATATTATTATATTTTAATTTCTCGTAATAATGGATATATTATGGACAAGAATAGCTTTAAAAAGGGAACAGAGGAAGAATTTAACCAATTTATAAGAATAAAATTAAATAGAAATTATAAAAAATGTTGTCATAGAAAAAGAAATAAAAGAAGTAAAAAATAAACTAATAAAAAAATAAATTTCTTAAACTTTCTTAGTTTAAGAAATTTATTTTTTATCTAGACATTTAAATAATAATTGTTCAAGATGGGTGGTATCAACAATAGATTCAATACTTGCATTTAACATTTCTTTAGGGCTAACATTTTTTATATTTAAATAATAACCGATTTACAAAAGCTAATTGTCTAATGAACTCTCTTATGGTTCTTCCATTTCCTTCTCTAAAAGGATGTAATACATTTAATTCTGACATATAATAAGCTAATTTTTTAGCCATATCTTCTTTTGATAAATTTTTAAAATTGTCTTTAGCCAGTTTATCCAACAATTCTCGTAATTGATCCTCAATATATTCCCATTTTGCGAATCTAAAAGATCCTTTAGCAATATCTTCAGATCTTATTTTACCTGCAAAAGGATAAATATCTTCAAATAAAAATTTATGTATTGATAAAAAATGATAAATATCAAAATTTCCAATATTGTTATTTTGCATTAAAGTATAAAGTTTTAATAAAACTAGTTTCTTTTCAACAGATGCAAGCTTTTTATTATCATGTATGTCAAACTTATTGACTAAAACATTACTATTTGGATAACAATAAATTGAATTTACAGCTTCATATGATTCAAACATAATAAATCCTCTTAAAATAAAAAAATAATGCACAAAAGTGCAATGAAAATAGAAGCAGAAATTAGTTTAATTCTACTTTTACTATTTTGTTAATTGCTTCATTTAAAGATAATTCGTTATTAGAATATTTCTTTAACATTGATATATCATCATCATTTATAAATATATTTTCTATAGCTAAGTCATTTTTTATATTTGCTAAATCTTTATTAAATTTTTCTTCGAAATTCATTTTTTTATTCCTTTCAAAAACAAAATTTATATGAGGTATACTTTGCTAGTATAACCACACAATTATATTATACCATATTTTCAAAGAAAAATCAAATTAAACATAATTTGACGAAGCTGGAAAAGCTTGATATATAAAGATTATTTAAACTATAAAAATAAAAAAATTTTTTAAGTAATAATAAATAAAAGTGAAAGACGTGAACAAAACGCGTTGACATAAATAAAGTAAGGTGATATAATAATCCCGTACAAATTTGATAGTATGGAATCTTTTTCGTACATCAAATTCTATCAATAATATTGGAGGTGCTAGTAGATGAGCTCAATGTCTATTGCCGAATGTATTAGAGCAGGATACCCTTCTGTGATAATTCAAACGGCAGAAGAAATGCGGGCAATCGAAAAATGTTATGATGTTGCTAAGGCTTACAGATACGGTTTGTATGGGTGGTCTTGCACAAAAGGCATTTTCAAAATTGCAAAAGAAAAAAACGAAGAAGGGGAGTATGATTTTGTAGAAAAAGATGTGAACCCTGATGCCATTGATCCTTTGGATGCAATGCAGAAAGGTTCGGAATTGAGTTCGGGAAATTATCTTATTTGTTTTCTGGATTTTCACCATTACCTTAGGCGTGCAGATGTTTTGCGTGCGGCACGGGACATGTTCGAGAAAATCGGTGGAATTGGCGTACATTACATTTTTATTAGCAGCCATTTTGATATTCCTAATGACTGGGAAGATAATGTAGTGTCCATTTCTCTTGATTTACCGACAAAAGATGAGCTTAAAAGTACTCTTAATGAGATGCTTGAAGACTACAGGTCTGAAATTAAGGGAAATCCTAATGAAATGGACGAATTGGTTGAAAAAGCATCCCAAATCTCTTTGGGTTTGACCATTACGCAGGCCGAAAATGCTTTTGCAACGTCTATTTCGAAGACTAAAACTATCGACTTGCCTACAATCGAAGATGTCAAAGCTCAAATTATCTGCAAAGATGGACTGCTTGAGTTTTGGAATACTTCCAAGGATGTTGAAGTAGGAGGAATGCAAACTTTCAAAAAATATACCCGTCAGAGGCTTTTAGCTTTCTCTGACAAAGCACGTGAATATGGCTTGCCGTATCCTAAAGGGGTATTGCTTGTTGGTATTCCTGGCTGTGGTAAAAGTTTAGCAGCAAAGTCTCTTGCAAAGCAGTGGAGTGTTCCTCTCATCAAATGTGATTTGGGAAAACTCTTTGGTGGCTATGTTGGCGATACGGAAACGAATACGCGGAAAGCTCTTAAAACAGCTGAAGCAATGGCTCCTTGTGTTCTTTGGATTGATGAAATCGAAAAAGGTCTTGCAGGTGCAAATTCAAGTGGTAGGAATGACTCCGGGGTCTCTTCGAGAATGTTTGCAAGCATTCTTACGTGGATGCAGGAAAAATCTTCTCCTGTCTATGTAGTTGCAACTGCTAACCGCATCGATGTTCTTCCTTCTGAATTGCTCAGAAAAGGAAGGTTTGATGAAATCTTCTTTGTGGACCTTCCCACTGAAGACGAGCGCAAGGAAATTGTTAATATTCAACTCAAAAAGATTGGGAGAACTTTCGAACAAGAGGATGTTGACAAGGTTGCCGAAGAATGTAGTGGCTTTACCGGTGCCGAAATTGAGGAAGCAGTTGTAAGTGCCATGTTCAATAGTTATGAAGATAATGAACGGGAACTTACTGCTGATGATATTATTTCGGTCATGAAAAATACTAATCCTTCTTCTCAAGGTATTATGAGTGCAACTGTTGATTCTCTTCGCTCTTGGGCGAAAAACAATGGCGTAAGAAATGCTAGCTCTAATACTATGAAGAAGGAAGAAAATTCCGAATCGTCTAACGGTCATGCAAGACGTAGCGGTCGCAAAATTATTACTACTGGAGGAGATAACGAATGAGTCACTTTAGCAATATTAGTACTGAAATTCGTGATCTTGAGGTTGCAAAAAAAGCCTTTGAAAATATGGGGCTTGAAATGCTTCCTTATGGGAGTTGTCGGTATTACTTTGGTTCCAAATCCATGGAAAATGTCGTAAAACTGCCTGGACATTATGATATGGCCTTGCAGGAAAGCGGAGATGGGACCTATCAGATTACGGCTGATTTTTTCGAAGGAGATGTTGAACGGGCTATTGGCCCTAAAGGCTCCTATTTCCTGGAACAGTATGCAATTGAAAATTTGAAAAAGCAGGCTCGCAAAAATCATTTCAGCATTATGCCTGAGGGTGACAAAAACACCTTCCGTATCAGGGATCCTCAATCTCCTGATGGAGGGTATATGATTGTTACCGTCGGCGAAGCAGGTGAACTTTACTTTAAGCCTAAAGGCATTAAAGGCAAGAATTGTGCCAAATTCCTTAAGCTTGAAGATGCTTTGGGAAAAGTTAAAAGCAGGAAGTTCACTGCAGAGTATCGGCAGTCCGATATGGAAACTGTTGCTGAAAGGGAACGGCTGAAGGCTGAGTACTAATTATGAAAATTGCATTAGTTATGTGTAATGACATGCATGCAGACTTAGAAAAAGCCAACATTTTGTTGGCCAAAATTCCACAAAGCAATATAACTACTGACTATACAATAGCAGATGTTATAATTATTTATACATGTGCTTTTGGAAGCAATAGAGCATATTCTGTCAGAGTTATTGCTGATGTAAAAATGCATGCTAAGCCTGATGCAAAAGTTATTGTCACAGGATGCTTAACTAAGATTTATCGTGAAGATCTCGAGTATATTCCTGGAATTCAGGTTGTAGACTTTAATAATGTCATCAAATACTTTGAGAACAATAATTCACGCAAAAAATCTATTAAGCAAAACACCGTCATTATCTCAGAAGGTTGTCTCCAACAGTGTAGCTATTGTGTTTATCCGAAACTTTGCAAAAGTGAATACAAGAGCAAACCTAAGGAACAAGTTATTGAAGAAGTAAAAGATCTTTACAGTACAGAATCAACAATTTGTATTTCTGGAGCTCAAGAAACAGCTTTATATGGGATTGACCTGTATAATCATAGAGCTTTTGGAGAACTGATGGAAATAATTGCAAAGAAATTTCCGAATAGTCAATTTATCATTGGTTGGTTTCATCCTAATTATTTGAAAGATATTATTTCAGTAATAAAGGAAAATGAAAACATCAGTGAGATTATGCTTCATATTGAACATAATGACCGGGAAATCTTAAAAGCAATGAACCGTCAATATAACATTGATGAACTGACTAATAATATCTTATTACTTCGGAAATGCAGACCTGATTTAATTATTTCTACTGAAGTAATTGTTGGGTTCCCTGGAGAAACTGACGAAAAGTTTACAAATCTTGTCAAATACTTGTCTCAAGGATACTTTGATGATGTTGCTGTAGCAACTTATGAAAAAGTAGATGGAACTCCAGCCTCTAAAATGAGCAACCAAGTTCCAAAAGAAGTTGCAAACAGACGCATGGAAGTTATCCGGAAAGAATTTAATGCTACCTGTTATCCAGCTCCAAATGCTGAAGAAGAGTCTGAAACTATTAGTGACACTTATCTTAAAGCATATTATATGTTTAAGAAAATGCCAGCTAAAATATTAACAGATGAATTCATTCAAAAATATAGCAATATAGCTGGAGTGGATACAAAAGTAAAATTCGAGTTTGAAAAAGAATTCGAAAAAATTGTTACAATTATTAGTAATTCTAGAGATGACTTGGCTTGCACAAGGGCTAAAAAATATTTAGCTAGTGTGTATACTAATGAAGTCTTAGAATTTGTTAATGAAATTATTGAAATGGGGGCGTTTAAACAGGGCTTTAAAACTAAAGCCAAAAATATTTTGATAGAATAACATCCTTTACTAATGTGGAGGAGTACAAAAGATGGCTAGAAGAAGAATTTTATTTGATCCACCTCCTCAAAGGCTAGGAGGTGAAGACGAAAGGAGAGAATCAAGAAGTCGGCAGAATAGACCAATTCAGATAGACTACTACGATGAACCTGAATATGAGGATAATACCGATTATAATGGAAATATCAGAAACTCTAATGGCACGCACGATTTACATGCAGTATATTGTCTTGTAGCTAGCTGTGTTGAACAACATCTAAGTAATCCTTGTGAAGATGGAATGATTGGTGTATTTGGTATTAATCATGATGCGGTCATTGTTGATACTATTTTAAGGATTCGTAGGAGAAACGATGCCTTAATAACCAATCTGTTCAGATATGAAAACCAAGATTTACTTGGGAATATATGCGCAGCATTATTAAATGTTGTAAAAGATTCTGATGTTTTTTATAATAGGAATTTTCCTTATAAGCTTAGGGAAATCTATGCACAACTTGATTCAATTTATGGTAACATAAGGTCTGCTAATAACGACAGGTTTTATGAGGGTGAAAGTGCTCTTAGAAGACTTAGTGTAATGGGTGCGTATCAGAATAGATATGAAAAGATTAAGGACGTGATTAGCAACATCGTTGCAATGTGTGACAATCCAACAAAGATTGTTATGCCTATCGATATTAGAGATAACATTAACTATGTAACATTGAACGAACTAAGCAAAATCCTTAATCCACATTTAGTTCTGATTATCCATTCGAGTATTCCTACTAATATGATGGGTAATAATTCAAGAGAAGAAACATTCAGCCCTTATGCTATGGCAAATCCTTATGGACCCGAGTTGTCAAAGTTTATTAGCTACGAAAACATTTTTTCCTGCTGAATAATTGATTTCATTCTTTCATAAAAGAGGATGGTCATGCTGAAAAGCATGACCATCCTCTTTTAAATTGCAAAAAAAGCTTTAAAATAAGGATTATTCAATTTGAATAACATAATATATTGACATTGAATGTAATACGTTATATAATTTACCTACAATTAAATTAATTAATATATTAATAAAAATACATTTAATAATTAGGGGGAAAGCCATGCAAAATAATGTCATGCCAAACAATGTTACTGAATTTTCAACTTATGAAGAAATTGTTGCAAAACAAAAATCAATTGAAACTCAAAATGAAGGAATGATTAGAAATATTATTAATCAAATATCATGTTCAATGACAGATGAAAAATCTTTTTTAGAATTTACAAAACAAATTAAAGATTATAGAAATAATATATTTAAGGCAAAATTAGGAGTTAATGATATTAATTCAGCATATATGAAAAGAGAAAAAAACACACCAGATCAAACATTAGAGATGTTAAATAGTAGAACAATTCTTAGTGGACTTAGTGTTAAAAATTTTATATATGGATATAAAATGCCACAAAGAGTTTTTAATAGAGCTATTGAGAAAATAATTTATCCAATGCAAGCCTTAACAGAATTATTGGTAGAAGATTGCCATGATTCAGCTAGTTTACTACATGAGGGTAATTATTATGAAAACGAAAGTAATTATATTTATTTACAAATTAAATCACAAAGTAAAGAATATAGTGGATATAGGAAAAATTTCTTAAATAAAATTACAGATTGTCCTCCTAATAGTGAGTCACTTTCTTATAAAGTAATAGCTGAAAAGTTGGAAAATATTAATCCTGATATAGTTACAGAAAGGTTAAAAAAAGATTATTATGGAGTTTATGATGATCTTTATATAGAGAGAAAAGAACAGGATTGCATAAGAAGAGTAAATATAATGGGAATGAATAAGGTATTAGAATATTATTCAAAAGAATTAGAATACTGGGATAAAACATTAATAAGTCAAAAAGAGAAAAAATCAGATAGAGAGTATGGAGAACTAGAATAAAAAATAGGTGTCAGTAAATGGATAATAAAATTTTAAATATAAATAATTATAAAAAAATAAAAAAATATATAAATAATATTGAAAAATTGGAGCCTTATTTGCAAAATAAAGAAGTTGTTCAATTTGCAAAAGAAGATTTTAGTGAAATAAAAAACATTCAAATAGAATTGAGTAAAAAAGGTAAATTAGACTATGCTCTAAAAACAAAAGAAGTAGTAAATTTAGAAGTAGATCATTTAAAAAGTACAGAAATTAGCGTAATTAATGTATATAGAAAAATAAATGATGAGCTAAATAGTTGGAGAAATATATATTTAAATATTATTTAATTATATAGCCACTAGGAGGAAGAAAAATGAAGCAGAGTGATGCAGAAAAAGAGAGGCTAGAGATAATTAATAACAAAAAAAGAAAAGAGCATGAAAACTCAGTAATAATTAAGAAAATTATTGATACAATAATGTGTACCACTGAGGATGGTCAATCAAAAATAGTTATGGACTTTTTAAATAAAAAGCGAAAATATGAAACTAAAATTAGCAAGAAAAAAAGATATTTAAAAGAAAAAGAAAAATTGGACGAAATATATTATTCAGAGTATAGTCCCAAAGATTTTTTGGAAAATGAAGAAGAAAAAGTATTCTATAAACATTTTTGTCAAGAAGATGCAAGCGAACTTGGAACAATATACTACAATGATTATTTTCAATATAATAAAGAATTAATAAGAGTTTATGGTTGCCTAGGTAAATTAGTATATGTAACAAAATATATTCCTAGATATCAACAACTTACAGAAAACGAACTTAAAACTTTATTTGAAAATTATCAAGCTCAATATAATAGTACAAACAGGTTTCTTATGAATAAAATCTTAGAATATTACAAAGATGATTGTATTTTTTGGAGAGATGAAGCGAGAAAAGTAAAATTATTAGAAAATGAAAAGAACAAAAATCCAGAATTTGGTGAATTAGAGTAAAGAAAAGTATTAATAACAGAAAGAGAGGATACTAAATTGGCTAAAAGAAGAATTATAGTAGAAGCAGAAACAACTGAAGAAAATAAAGAGCAATCATTAATGGAGCAACTAGTTTCTGAAGCCAAAAAAATTGCTGAAGCAGAAATCGCAGAAGAAAGAAGTCAACTTGAAAAAGAAATAGCAGATAAAAGAGCACAACTAGAAAACGAAATATTAAGTAGGAGACAAGAATTAGAAAAAGAAGTATATGACAAAACCACACAAGCACAAAAAGATGCAGATAATTTATTAAAAGAAGCAAGACGACAAAGTCGTACAATAGTAGCTACTGCGGAAAATGAAGCAAGAAAAATACGTGATTCTGCACAACAAGAACAAGATAAAGTAAATATAGAAATTGAAGAGCAAAGACAAAGTTTGGAAAAGAAAAGAGAAGAAATATTAGATGAAGCTCAAAGAAAAATAAATGAAGCTAATATTATAATTAAATCACTAAATTTAATTCAATCTAGAAATTCAGCAACTATCGAGAAAAATTCTATATTAGAAAAACTTTTATCTGGATACAGAATGGTATTAGAAAAGACTTTAGGAAGACCAGTTAGTCAAGAAGAAATTGAAACATTTATGACTAATAAATCTAATGAAAAAGTTGAAAAGACAGATTATCAAAAAGTAATAGATGATCCTGATTTTATTAAAACAATTGGAAGAATACAACCTATAAATCTAGCCAATAATGGTAAAAGTATTTTTGAATATACAGAAGATGGTAATATGAATAAGTTTGGACAAATTATATTAGAGAAAAGCGACTCAGACCAAGATTTTAAGTTTAATGATAGAGCTATTTTTAATGTAGTATCACTTGCTTTATTGTCTAAATCTGATAAATTTCAAGTTTGTCGTGATGGGTTGTTAATTAGTCAAAGTCCGCATAATAGTATAGTTGGAGCTAGAACTATAGTTAAATCAGGAGAAAATTATTATAATGTAATTAATTTATTTTCTAGTAGTAAAGTTATACCAATTCACGATTTTTTAACTTTATCAAACTTTATTTTATTATTAGATGGAGGAGAAGTTAAACCAAAGAACAATGCTAGAGGGTGCTCAATAAATTGTTTAACTTATAGTGAAAGAGAACATCATGATACAAAAAATTGTAGATTTATTAGTGAAGGAGATGGCCTATATCATATTACTTTGAAAACAAAAGATTATGATAATTATCATGATTTGGGCTATGGAGTATATTTCGCATTAAATTGTTCTGCAAAAGGCATAAGTAAAGAGCAGATAGATATAGAAAATGATAATGCATTTATATTAAATAATAAACTAGGAAAATATGGCGATAAATTTAATTGGATAAAGAAAATTAATTTAACAAAAATGACAAATGATATTTCAATTGATAGTGGAAGAGAATAAAAAATTAGGCAGACTATGGTCTGCCTTTATTGATATTCCTATTTAACATTGACAATTATCATTATTATTCATATTACAATTTCCCATTGTAAACATTCTTCTTTCAGCTAATTTATCTTGAACACCGCGAAGAGCTTCACCAAATCTTTGGAAGTGAACAATTTCTCTTTGTCTTAAAAATCGTAACACATCTACAACATCAGTATTATCTTTACATAAATCAATTAATTTTTCATAAGTCGCTCGAGCTTTTTGCTCGGCTGCTAAATCTTCTTGCAAATTTGCTATAGGGTCACCTTTACATGCTATTGCATTAGCACTAAATGGAAATCCACCAGCAGATTGAGGATATACGTCTAATCCATGATCTGTATAATATGCACCTAAACCTGCTTTTTCTGCTTCTTCTGCAGTTATACCTTTAGTTAATTGATGAACTATGGTTCCTACCATTTCAAGATGTCCGTAGTTCCTCTGTTCCAACGTCATTTAGTATAGCCTTGCTTTTTTGATCAGGCATACCAAATCTTTGACTTAAATATCTTAGTGAAGCACCAAGTTCACCATCAGGACCACCATATTGAGAGATTATAAATTTAGCTAAACGTGGATTCTGTTGTTTTATTTTAATTGGATATTGAAGAGTTTTATTATAAGTCCACATTAGAAATTACCTCCTTCCCATGGCCAAGGTTGTTCTAGCCATCTCCATTTATTACATGGATAGAATATTGAAAGTGGCCCATATTTCTTTTGATACTTTTCTAAAGCTTCTTTATAGCATTTACAGTATTCTTTATGCAAAGCAAGAGCTTTTGCATCATCTGGATGTGTATCAAGATATAATCCTAATTCAACAATTGCAAAATTAAAACCTCTAATATTATTCATCATTTCTTCTCTAGAAGAACAATTATCATTTTCTTTGCAAGTACAATTGCAATTACAAGTTTTATTGCATTCCACTATTACATCCCTCCTTAATTTCATTTGAACATCTTAAAAATTGATCTTCGTCTAAGCTTTGACCAGTTACATAAGGGCTAACCAATTCTGGAAAGATAGTACCCATTTTTAATCCAGTACAAGGTCTAAAAGTGGTAGTCATTCTTTGAATTGGAACATAACTCTGACCAAACATATAATTCTCTGGAAAAACTGATTCTTCATCAAATCCACAGTCACAATCGTTTTCATTAATAATATTGTTTACCATTCTGGTATCTATAATATTTGAGTTATCATTATTCATACAACTATTCATTCTGCATCTACACATATTGAAACCTCCTTACTAATATAATTATGCAATTAACATAATCGTGGTTACAATAACCTAAAAAAATAAAGAGCATAATATATATAAAAATAGTGGAGGAAAATATGAAAAAAGTACATAAAAAGAAAAAAGCCTTTTTACAATACTCAAATTTAAAAGATAAAATTATTATAGGTATATTAATTACTATAATAATTGGTTTAATTATAATATTTCTAAATTTATTATTTTCAAATTACTTTTATATGAGATAAATAATTGACATAGATTTTGATAGATACTATAATTAATTAAAATTATATATGAATGGAGAGAAGATATGAAAACTAATTTATCAAATTTAATGAGTATTTTAGTAGAAGAAGAAAGAAAATTTTCTTCTTATGGCTATGAGCTTAAAGATCATGCATACAACACATCAATTCAAGAACTTGATGGCAAAATTAACATTATAGAAGACTATAAAGAAGATTTTACAAAAGAGTTTGAAGAATACAAAAATACTCAAAAAAGAATTACAAAAATAAAATCAGTAATATATGAAAAAAATAATTCATACAAATTACCTGATGGAAGAACAATACAAGAAGCGCTAGTAGATAATACAAATTTAAGAAAAATGAAAACATTATATAATTATTTAATTACACAAAGAAGTACGAAAAAAAGAGTTACAGAAGTAAATAATTCATATTTTGAAAGTAAAACTATTAATTATGATATAAATAAAATAAAAAGTGAATACCAAGAACTAGAAAAGAAAATTCAAGATACAGATTTTGAAATTTCAAAATTGAATTCAATAGAATTTGAAATTGACTTATAAAAAATAGGTGCTTGCAAAGCTATTCAGCAAGATAAATGAAAAAGAATTTTACAGCCTAACTATTCTTTCATACTATATTAAATTAATTAAAATAATGGGTCTTTTAAGCAAAATCAAGTTAAATGATATGCAAATTTCTTTTTTACAATTTATTTTAAAATTACAATTTTTTATCACAATTAATTCAATAATTAAATTGAATATACAAAATGGTAAAATATTAAATTAAAAATATGAAAGAATAGGGCAAGTATGTAATTACTTTATAGTAATTTACATACTTGTTTAAAATAATATAGGAGGTAATATATGAAAGTATTATTAGTAAATGGTGGACCACACGAAAAGGGTTGTACTTATACTGCACTAGAAGAAGTAGCAAAAACCTTAGAAAATAATGGTATAGAAACAGAAATAATGTGGTTAGGAGTAAATCCAATAGCTGGATGTATAGGATGCAATGCATGTTTAAAAACAGGAAAATGTTTTAGAAATGACATAGTAAATGAGTTTTTAGAAAAAGCAAAAGAATGTGATGGGTTTGTATTTGGAACACCAGTACATTTTGCATCAATGTCTGGAAGTTTAACTTCTTTTATGGATAGAGTATTTTATGGTAGAGGAGAATTATTCAAAAACAAGCCCGCTTGTGGAGTTGTGAGCTGCAGAAGAGGAGGAGCAACAGCTACTTTTGATCAAATTAATAAATATTTCTCTATAAGTAATATGCCAATAGTTTCATCTCAATATTGGAACCAAGTTCACGGAAACACGCCTGAAGAAGTAAGAAAAGATGAAGAGGGTATGCAAATAATGAGAACTTTAGCCAATAATATGGCTTGGCTATTAAAATGTATAGATATAGCAAAAAAAGAAGGACTAAAATATCCAGAAAATGAAAAGCCTATTAAAACCAATTTTATTAGATAAAGCTTTTGGGGCTGCTTTTGGGGACACCTTCCGAAAACAGCTAAATCAAAAAGCTGTTTTCGGAAGGTGTCCCCAAAAGCAGCCAAAGCGTCTTGACATTTTTAAACTAATAATTATATAATAGTTGCATAAAGATTTTAATAATTACAAAGAAAGGAAAGTAATAAAAAATGGAAAGTCAAGTTTTAGTAATAGGTCATAAAAATCCTGATACAGATTCTATTTGCTCATGCATAGTAATGGCTAAATTAGCAGAACATTATGGAGTAAATGCAAAGCCAGCTAGATTAGGAAATATTAATAAAGAAACTGAATACGTATTTAAACATTTAAATATAGAAGAACCTGAATTAATAGAAAAAGTTGATGAAGGACAAAAATTAATTTTAGTAGATCATAATGAAAAAGCTCAAAGTGTTGAGGGTAGAGATAAAGCAAAGATAATGGCAGTAATTGATCATCATAGAATAGCTGATTTTGAAACAACTGAACCATTGTATTATTTAGCAAAACCTTATGGATGTACATCAACTATATTATTTGAAGAATATAAAAAAGCAGGATTAGAAATAGATAAAGTTTATGGTACATTAATGCTAAGCGCTATTATATCAGATACTTTATTAATGAAATCTCCTACATGTACAGAAAATGATGTAAAGGCAATACATGAATTAGAGAAAATTACAGGATTAAAAGCTGATGAATATGGATTAGAAATGCTTAAAGCAGGTACAGACTTAAGTACATATTCAAGCCAAGAAGTAATTAATTTAGATGCTAAAGAATTCGAAAAAAATGGAAAGAAAATTATAATTTCACAAGTAAATACTGCAGATATTGATGATGTATTTTCAAGAAGAGAAGAATTAGAATTCGCAATTGAAAAAGAAATATCTGATAAGAAAGTAGATTTATTTATATTTGTTATAACTGATATAATTAACACAAACTCTAAGATAATTGCCTTAGGAAATGAAAAAGCACTAGTTGAGAAAGCTTTTAATAATAAACTTGATGAATTTGATTCAATGATGTTAAATGGAGTTGTTTCAAGAAAAAAACAAATAGCTCCACCATTATTAGATGTAATAGATTAATAAAATGAAAGATACAGTAAACAACTTTACTGTATCTTTTTTTGTGTCAAATTTTGTCGAACGATTATTCTTGACATACCATAAAATACCAATTATAATATGATTATAATTTGATTTTACAATTTCTTCTATTTATCAATAATCAATCTGATTATTGTATCTTCCACAAATTTATTTTAATAAAGGAGGTGCTTTTTATGCAAATTAAAAGTAAACTAAAGATTATACTATGCTTAGTACTATTGTCATGCACAATAGTAGTAATTTATACACAAATGAGTAAAAATGAAATATCTATAACTGAAAGAAGAGTAGAGGCAGGAGGAACTAACATCAATATAGAGACAGCACCTTTAGAAAAAAGTGAAATAAAAGTTTATGAAAAAACAGAAGATGAAAAAGAATTTAAAGAAGTACAGGCTAAAGAAGAAAAAAATAATTTAATAAAAAAAACTAATACTTATACTTTAGATACAAAAGATATTACAAATCCAGAAAATGTCACAAATATTAAACCAACTATAGCAGATGATTATATAATTATAAGCTTTACACCAGCTAAAGATAATGCTACCAATTATGAATATATTGTTGAATCAAGTGATAAAAATGGGAACAAAGAATATAATCATAGAATTGCAACCAGTAATTCAGGTATAGCAGGATATAATTATGTAATCGATAATTCTGAAAATACAATAGTTGATGAAAATATTAATAAAAAAGATAACGAGCCTATACTTTTTTCAGGTATTCAATGGGATAAAGATTACTATATCCACATAAAATCTATTGACAATAGCGGAAATTCCTCTGAAAATTTAACTTATAAAATTGATTTACCATCAAATGGAATTAAAATGCAGTATATTGATTGGATTTCAAATAAACCAATTTCACCAGAAGAAACAATAAAAGGTAATGTAAATGATGAATACAATGTTAGTGATTTATCTAAAAATATAAGTGGATATAAATTAATAAATGTAGATGGAGAAACATCGGGAAAATTAAAAAAAGAAAGAATTAATATAAAATTTAAATATGCAAAAGAATCTACTGTTACAATAAAATATATAGACAAATTATCTGGAAAAGAGATAAGTAATAAGCAAATAATTGAAGGATATGAAGGAAAGAAATTTACTGCTAATCCAAAATCAATTAATGGATATAAATATGAAAGTGGAAAGGTAGTAGATGTCATGAAAGCAGGAAATCAAGAAATAACTTTATACTATAATAAACTTGGTAAAGTAATCACTTCTTATATAGATGAGAATACTGGAGAAAAAATAATACCCGATTATATTCAAAACTTTATATATGGAGAAAATTATAATTCAACTAAAAAAGACTTTAAAGGTTATATATTAACAAAAGTTGAAGGTGATGAAGAAGGAATAACTAAATCTGAAAATGAAAATATACAATATTATTACAAAAAAGTTGTGCAAATTGGAATAAGGCATATTGATATAGATACAAATAGTATAATAGAAGAAGAAAATATTAAAGTATTAGAAGGCGATAAAGTTAAAATTAAACCTAAAAATATTGAAGGCTATATTCCGTTTAATGAAAATATTGAGGAAAACAAAGAAAAAAATATATCCTTAAAAGAAGACGACGAATCTTTTGAAACTGAAAAAGAAAACAATAGAAAAAAAGATGAAAAAAATAATAAATCTTATGATAAAAATTTAGAAAAAGTAAATATAATTGATGAAATTCTAGATGAAGATTATGAAAAAGTTAATACAGAAAAGACAATAGAAAACAATAAAGAAAAAATAAATCAAGAATATGATATTGTAGTAGATCCAAAGAAAACGGAATACATTATATATTATAAGAAAAAGTAAAATAATAAGGGACCCAGAACTTAAAAAACTGGGCCTCTTTGAATACAATTAATCATTGAAATTTAATTCAGGTAATACAGGGCATATCCTTTTATAAGTTGAATAATCATCAGCTAACAAATATAAATGAGCTTTACGATTATAATTTAAAAAGGGAGATAATTTTTCTTCTTTATCTTTTACAATTTGCATAAACATTTTATACATATTATCTGCATTAATTAATGGAATATTATTACAAAAAGAATTATAAAATTCGTTTTGTAAATTTTTAATAATATCATATTGACAATAAATTTCAAGGTTAGGATAAAGTTTCATAGTTCGAATGTCTCTATTAATTAAAGAACTACTTGAATAAGTTTCAATATCATTGCATTCATAAGCAGAAACATTTACAAAACCAATTTTTTTACTTAATTCTATTAATTTAACAACAATATCGGCATTATCATTTGAAAATTTAACTGAATTAAAAAGCTCTTTTTTAAATAACTTTCCACAAACAGTATTACCAATGCTTTTCCCTATAAGTAGTTGTCTTATGGCATCTTCAGGAGAAAGAGTAATAACTGTATTAGAATTATTGATATTTGAATTGTTGTCGTAACAAGAGCACATTGCCATATCGATAGGATAGTTTGACATCATTTTATATAGATTTTCAATCATGTCATTTTTTATTATATCAGAACCATTTACAAAAGTAACATATTTACCCGTAGCCATATCTAGTCCTATATTTCGGCTATCACCAATACCAGAGTGCATTCTATGAACAATTTTCATTTTTGAACTAGTTAAAACTAAGTCATCACATATTTTCCCTGATCCATCTGTAGATCCATCATCAATTAAAATAATTTCTAAATCTCTATAAGTTTGACTTATTATAGAAATAATACAATCCCTTAGGTTTTTTTCATTATTATAAATACTTACGATTACACTAACTAAATTATTCATATTTAAACCCTTTCTATGTTTTAAGTTCATTTAATTGATTTCGATTATATCATAATAAAAGAATAAATCAATACTTATAAATAATATAGATTATATGTAAATAATTTCACACAAATTTCACATAAATCAATTGACACAGTAGAATATATTTTATATAATAAATGACACAGTGTCATATTGCTTATCACTATGTAAAAATAATTATTTGATGAGGAGGTGTGAAAATGCCAAAGCAAACATTTCTGAATCTTCCAGAAAGTAAAAAGCAAAAAATATTAGAAGCTGCAAAGAATGAATTTTCTAGAGTATCAGTAACTGAAGCTTCAATAAATAATATTATTACAGAAGCTAATATTGCAAGAGGAAGTTTCTACCAATACTTTGAAAATAAGCAAGACTTATTTGGATTTATGCTTAGTAAAGCAAATGAAAAAGTCAAAGAAAAGGTAGAAGAAAAAATAAAAGAAAATGGAGATATATTTGAAACATTTATTTTCTTTTATGATAAAATAATAAAAAAATGCAAAGATAACAAAGACAAAAAATTTTATAAAACTGTGCTAGCAAATTTAAGAGCAAATGACAATATAGTTTTAGGAAAAGCTGAAGAAGAAATATATACTTCTTTACAAGAAAATACTGATACAACAAATTTCAAAAATAAAGAAGATTTACCTGTATTAATAGAAATGTTAAATGCAATAACAAGATGGGCAATAATTCAAACAGTAACATCAAATAACATAGAAGGTATGAGAGACAAGTACATAAAACAAATTAATTACGTTAAATATGGAATATTAAAAAATTAAACAATGAAAGGAGGCACATAATATTTGGCTATAATATTAAAAAAATAAAGACTATTAGCCAATAAATTATGAAAATATTATGCTAAAAGTATTAAAAAACCTAAAGGAATCAGCATTAATTGTAATTGCAATATTTATTTTACTATGTATTCAAGCAGCATGTGATTTAAATTTACCTGATTTTACGTCAAGAATTGTAAATACAGGAATCCAACAGGGTGGAATAGAATATGCTGTACCAGATGTAATTACGTCAAATGACTTAGAAAACTTAATGATTTTTACAGATGAAGATGAGAAAATACAAAGTAATTACGAATTAATGGAAAAAACAGAGGATAACTTAGAAGAATATCCTGAATTACAAAATCAAGATATATATGAATTAAAAAATATATCTAAAGATGAAAAAGAAAACTTAGAAAACATAATAGCAAAACCATTAGCAGTAATTTATCAATTACAAAATGAGGACACATCAAATTCTATTAAACAAAATATGCTAGCAAATATACCTGAAGAAAATGAACAATACAAATTTATTGAACAAACAAGTATAATTGATTTGATTAAACAAATGCCTGATGAACAAAGAAGTGCGCTACTTGAACAAGTAAATTCTACTTTAAGTTCAATGTCTGATTCAATAATTGAGCAAGCAGCTATACAAGCAGTAAAAAATGAATATAGCTCTATTGGAATGGATTTAGATAGTTTACAAAACAAGTATATTTTAAAAGTTGGTTTACAAATGGCAGGAGTAGCATTAATAAGTATGCTTTCAGCAGTAACAATAATGTTCTTGTCATCAAGAGTAGCGGCTAAACTAGGAAAAACATTAAGAGAAAAATTATTTAAAAAAGTATTAAGTTTCTCAACCGCTGAATTTAATAAATTTTCAACAGCATCTTTAATAACAAGAAGTACAAACGATGTACAGCAAATTCAACAATTAATAACAATGCTATTTAGAGTTGTTGTTTATGCTCCTATAATGGGAATAGGAGGAGTTTTAAGAGTTATTAGAACAGGAACTCTTTCTATGGCATGGGTTATTGCTCTTGCGGTAATTTTAGTAATAGCAATAGTTTTAGTATTATTCATAGTTGCTATGCCTAAATTTAGAAAAATGCAAGATTTAATTGATAGATTAAACTTGGTATCTAGAGAAATTTTAACAGGTATACCGGTTATCAGAGCTTTTAATACTCAAAAGAGAGAAGAAAAACGTTTTGACAAAGCAAATACTGATTTAATGAAAAACAGTATATTTGTTAATAAAGCAATGAGCTTAATGATGCCTGCTATGATGTTCACAATGCAAGGCGTAATGATATTAATAATTTGGGTTGGTGGACATAGTGTAGATCAAGGAATAATACAAGTTGGAGATATGATGGCATTCTTACAATACACAATGCAAATAGTAATGTCATTCTTAATGATTTCAATAATATCTATAATGCTTCCAAGAGCATCTGTTTCAGCTAATCGTATAAACGAAGTATTAGATACAGAGCCTCAAATAAAGGATAAACCAGAAAATGAGCAATCTAAATTTGATGAAAGTAAAAAAGGATTAGTTGAATTTAAAAATGTTTCATTTAGGTATCCAGATGCTGATGCAGAGATACTTGAAGATATAGACTTTACAGCAGAATCAGGAAAAACAACTGCAATTATAGGAAGTACAGGCAGCGGAAAATCAACATTAGTAAATTTAATACCTAGATTTTATGATGTAACAGGTGGAGAATTACTAATAGATGGTGTAAATATTAAAAATGTATCTCAAAAAGAATTAAGAAGCAAAATTGGATTTGTTCCTCAAAAAGGAGTATTATTCTCAGGAACAATAGAGTCAAATATTAAATATGGTAAAGATAACATTTCAGATGAAGAAATGAAGAAAGTAGCATCTATTGCACAGGCAACAGAATTTATTGAAAAGAAAGAAGAAAAGTATAATTCACCAATAGCACAAGGAGGAAACAACGTATCAGGTGGACAAAAACAACGTTTATCAATAGCTAGAGCTTTAGCAATAGATCCTGAGATATATGTATTTGATGATAGTTTTTCAGCATTAGACTTAAAAACTGATAAAGCATTAAGAGAAGCATTGAATGAGCAAACAGAAAATAAAACTGTAATAATAGTAGCTCAAAGAATTAGTACAATAATGAATGCTGATCAAATAATAGTCCTTGAAGAAGGAAAAATAGTAGGAAAAGGTACTCATGAAGAGCTATTAAAGAATTGTGAAACATATAGACAAATAGCCTTATCACAACTTTCTGCAGAAGAATTAAATATAGAAGAATCAAAAAAGAAAGATGAATCTCTTGATACAAATAAAAAGGACGATTCAAAAGAGCAAAGCTCAAAAAATCAACAAGGAAAGGTAGGTGAGTAGCATGCCAGGACCAATGGGTGGAATGAGAAGAGGAGGCGGAAAAGCTCCAGAAAAAGCAAAAGATTTTAAAGGGACTGTAAAAAAATTAATAAAAAATTATTTAGCTCCATATAAATGGCAAATAATAATTGTATTAATATTTGCTATTGGAAGTACAATATTTTCAATAGTTGGACCTAAAATATTAGGTAATGCTACTACTGAAATATATAATGGATTAATTAGTAAATTATCAGGTGGAAGCGGAATAAACTTTGAAGCAATTGCCAACATACTAATAACACTTTTAGTATTATATGCTGTAAGTATGGCTTTTTCAGCAATACAAGGATTTGTAATGACAAATGTTGCACAAAAAGTCAGCTATAAAGTGCGTAATGACTTAGTAGCTAAAATAAATAAACTACCAATGAGATTTTTTGATAAAAAGACAAATGGAGAAATCTTATCAGTAATTTCAAATGATGTCGATATGCTTTCACAAAACCTAAATCAAAGTATAACTCAAATAATTACTGCTATATGCACAGTAGTGGGTATACTTATTATGATGTTATCAATTAGCTGGGGGATGACAATACTAGCAATCTTAATACTTCCATTAACAATTATAGTTGTAAGTATTATTGCAAAAAAATCACAAAAATACTTTAAAGCGCAACAAGACCACTTAGGATACTTAGATGGTCAAGTAGAAGAAATATATGGTGGACATTTGATTGTAAAAGCATTTAATGCAGAAGAAAAAGTATCTAAAGCATTTGATGAAGAAAATAATAATTTATATCGTTCAGGATGGAAATCTCAATTTTTATCAGGTTTAATGCATCCAATAATGAACTTCATAGGCAATATTGCTTATGTAGGGGTAGCGATACTTGGTGGATATTTAGCAGCACAGGGGCAAATTACAGTTGGTAATATTCAATCATTTATACAGTACATGAGACAATTTACACAACCTATATCTCAAATTGCTCAAATATCTGGAATGCTTCAAACAATGGTTGCAGCAGCAGAAAGAGTATTCGAATTTTTAGAGGAAAAAGAAGAAGTACAAGAAATTGCAAATCCAAAATCAACTAAAGGACTTAAAGGTAATGTTAAATTTGATCATGTAGAATTTGGATATGATGATGATAATATAATAATTCATGACTTTAATGCAAATGTTCATGATGGACAAAAAATTGCAATTGTTGGACCAACCGGAGCTGGAAAAACAACAATGGTTAAACTTTTAATGAGATTCTATGACGTAAATTCTGGAGGAATATACGTTGATGGAATCAATATAAAAGATTTCAACCGTGGTGATTTAAGAAAAATGTTTGGAATGGTACTTCAAGATACATGGCTATTTAGCGGAACAATAAAAGATAATATACGCTATGGAAAACCAGATGCAACTGATACAGAAGTAATTGAAGCAGCAAAAGCTGCACACGTACATCATTTTATAAAAACATTACCAAATTCTTATGATATGGTATTAAATGAAGAAACTTCAAATATATCTGCTGGTCAAAAACAACTTCTAACAATAGCTCGTGTTATATTAACAAATCCAAAGATTTTAATACTAGATGAAGCTACATCAAGTATAGATACAAGAACAGAAATACAAATTCAATCAGCGATGGATAATTTAATGAAGGGCAGAACAAGTTTCATAATTGCTCATAGATTATCTACAATAAAAAATGCCGACCTAATATTGGTTATGGAGCATGGAGATATTGTAGAGCAAGGAACTCATGATGAGCTCTTAGCAAAAAATGGAGCTTATGCAAGACTATATAACTCACAATTTGATGAGGAAGAAGAATAAAAAAGACGGAGAAATCCGTCTTTTTTATATAATTCTCTCATCTTCTTTAGAATTCTTAGAATTCAAATTATCAGATAAATACTTTTTTATATTTTCTATATCAACCTGGTCTTTAGGTTTATTTCGTTTAATCTTAAATTGTAGTATCGTATTCAAATCTTCTAAATTATATTTAGAACCTTTTTCCATATTAAAATCAGATTTTTCATTTACAACAATTTCTAAAATATCACTAATATGATAAAAGCCACATTCATTTTTCTTATCATCAGTTAATTCATACTTGCCTTTAATCTTATCAAATAATTCCTTAGAAACACATAAATCTAAATCAGAACAATTTTCTCGTATCCCACGAAGTACTAATGATGCACCAGATAAAACATAAAATTCATCTTTTGGAAAATTTAGTTTCTCTAATAATTTTAAAATATCATTTTTATTCATATTATACATCTCCTTAAATACTATAATTATAACATTTTTAAAAAATAATTCAATAGCGAATTACTAATGAATTGACATAAAAACAATAATGATATATAATGTGTAACATAAAGCTTTAAGCTATATTAGAATAATATCATGAAAGAAGGTGAATTTTTTACAGTTCGAAAACAATTTCTTATAGAAAGGAGAATGTAAGGTGCAAGCAGAACTGAAAAACGATTTTGACTTGCAGAAAGGTGAAACTCTTAAACATTGTGGTAGCTACATTAAGGTGAACGGAACAAGAAATGTTCGGTATTACACTCTTAAAGGTAAGCTTTTACTAAAAGAAGAATCACCTAGCGAATCTTTTTACCCACTTGATGGAAGTTGTTTCATCTTGAGAGACGGCAGAAACGTGAAATTTCTTACAAAGAATGGAGAAGAGATAATAACTGATAGAAAGCTGGTAAAATTTGATTATTTAAGGAACCCTTGCAGAATTAATCTTGTTAAACTTTACGACGAAAGTGGCAAAATGGCAATTTTTGATTGTGAAGGAGAATGCCTATTAGACTTTGATAATTATAAAATAACTGATTTCCTGAAAAATATCATCATTTACAGCAAGAACGGCAAAGACTTTAAGGTATATAACCTCTACCATAAAAAATTGATTGAAGGCACGTACGAAAAAGTAAGCGCTTTTGGAAACGGAGTGTATCTTAAAACTCCAAACGGATTTAAGTTTTATAACATTGAAACAGAAAAAATCCAATACAGTGTAGACGCATTTTTTGGGTTCGACTACATCATAAAGAGAAAAGATGGCAATAGAATAAATGTCTTTTTCGATATTGTGTATAAAAACAATAAATGTGGCTTGATTGCGTCAACTTGGTGTAACGATGATTTTACACAAAAATTAGTTGTTCCTATTGAGTGTTCTAAAATTGAAAAAAATCCGGAAAATAAAGATGAAATAAGAGTTTGGACAAAAGAAGGGATAAAAACTCTTTCACAAAATGCACTCTATGCTGAGTACTTCGAAAATATGGAACTTAGCAAAGAGGAAGTTGAAGAAAGAGAAAAAACTACTACAATTAAGCTCTTTGACAAATTTGAAGTGGAGGAGGATGATAAGGTATTCTTCTATGGTAATTATGTTGTTATTTACAATTATCATGAAGATATAAGACATAAGCAAATCTGTTATAAAACAGATGGAACGCTTATCGGCAATGTAGGAATCGTTTCTGACGATGATGGCTATGAAGATCCTAATATCGTAGTAACGGATAATTGGATTGCTATAGGAAATGACTGTTGGTCTAATATGCCGTCATTGGTGAATCGTTTTCAAGTTTGTAAGATTATTGGAGTCAAAGAATTAGAAGGAAAGATTTTCAAGAGTTTGGTTTTCAAAAATGGTTTCTACATTTTAAGTGATAAACCGGGTTTCGAAAATGAAAACCTTCAAAATCATTTCTTTGCAATATTTGATAAGTCTGGGAAGCTTATTTTAATTCTCAATAAGGTCAACAAAATAATTGATATAAATGAGAATTATATTGAGGCACTCGATACCAAAAAAAATTTGTGGTTTTATGACTTCAAAGGTAATAAAATCTTTAGTCAATGGCTTGATCTTGACAATGCACACCATATAAAAGATACTGTATGGGTAAAGATTCCGGATGGATATATTGTTTATGATTGCCTGACAGGAAAGTCTCAGGTTGTTTCTATTGAAGAGTATGAAAGTTTTATTTATGACAACCTGTATCTTTTCTCGAAAAATGGACTTTATGGTTTGTATCAATATACCATTGACAGGAAAACTAAAACAAGTATTAGTGGATTTAAAGAAATAATACCTATTGAATGTGAAAAAATTATAGATATATTTTCTTCCAAAAATCTTACACTTATTAGAGCTGTAAAAAAAGATACCGAAGAAATTTATGAGAGTAATGGCAAATTAATTGCCAAAACAGTTATTTAACAACAATTATGGTGGCAAACCTTATTTGAGGTTTGCCACCTTTTACATTGCAAAATTTTTATATTTATGATATATTTCTTTAAATGAAGAAATGGAGGTAGTATTATGATTTACAAAAAATTTCAAAACATAGAGTTATCTAATTTAGGATTAGGAACAATGCGTTTGCCTAACAAAGGGATAAATGGAGATACACCAATTGATGAAGAAGAAACAGCGAAAATGGTAGAATATGCAATTAATAATGGCGTAAATTATTTTGATACTGCATGGGGATATCATAATGGAGAATCTGAGACTGTTATAGGAAAAATATTAAGTAAATATCCAAGAGATAAATTTTATCTAGCAACAAAATTTCCAGGTTATGACTTATCTAATATGGATAAAGTTGAGGAAATTTTTGAAAAACAATTAGAAAAATGTAAAGTAGATTATTTTGACTTTTACTTATTTCATAATGTTTACGAAAAAAATGTTGATCCATATTTAGATGAAAAGCATGGAATTTTAAAATATTTATTAAAACAAAAAGAAAATGGAAGAATTAAACATTTAGGATTTTCTTGCCATGGTAGTTTAGATGTAATGAAAAAATTTTTAAATGCTTATGGAAAATATATGGAATTTTGTCAAATACAATTAAATTATTTAGACTATGATTTTCAAGATGCAAAGGCTAAAGTTGAATTGTTAAATGAATTAAATATTCCTATTTGGGTAATGGAACCATTAAGAGGTGGAAAACTTGCTAAATTGACAGATGAACAAGAAAAAGAACTAAAAGAATTAAGACCAAATGAGACCATACCTGCATTGGCATTTAGATTTTTACAAAGTATACCAGGAGTTACTATGGTTCTTTCAGGAATGTCATCTATGGAGCAATTAAAAGAAAACATAGAAACTTTTAATGAGGAGAAACCTCTAAATGATAATGAAATGAAAATTTTATTACATATTGCAAATAAGATGGTAAATAATAAAGTATTACCTTGTACAGCTTGCAGATATTGTACATCACATTGTCCAATGAAATTAGACATACCAAAACTTTTAGCATTATACAATGAACATACTTTTACTGGTGGTGGATTTATTGCACCAATGGCTATATCAGCTCTTCCAGAAGACAAAAGACCAAGTGCTTGCATAGGATGTAGGAGTTGTGAAGCAGTATGTCCACAGCAAATTAAGATATCTGAAGCTATGGCAGATTTCGCTAATAAATTAGGAGAAAAATAAAAGTAAAAAAATTTATAAATATAATTGAATAATTTAAAAAATGAGAGTATAATTAAAATTACCGTTATTTGAAGATGTCTTTAGTGGAGGAATGAACAATGGTAATGCGGTATTCTAGCTTTTTAGAAGACTCTGATGAAAGGAAAATTTTAATTACAGGAGGTATGCTTCCTTTTGTAATTAGAGTTATGGAAACGCGGAAGATGACTTTTGAAATTATATCTAATTATAATATTGATAAAAGTCATATTCTCAATGAAAGCAGAAAGGAAGAAATTTATTTTACTCTTTGGGGAACGATTCAAGGCATTAATGGATTAGTACAAGCAACTATACCAAGTGGGCAAGATTTTTTCATTTCTTTTAGAGATTACACTTGCAAGTATGACTCGTCTAAACAATCTTTTAAAATTGTAAGTTGGAAAAATGGAAAGAGGAATGACGAAGAATATAGAGGAAAAATCAAAAAAGTTTTCTTGAGTGACAATGTAAAAATTAAGTTTGAAGATCGTACTGAAACATTTGTTTAACTTTCTTAAGACTGCTACTGTAGTATAATGAGTCTGCTCAAAATATTACAGTAGCAAATTTTTAATTAGATTTTTATTAAATTATTATAGACAACTAAATTAAAATATGTTAATATATTATTATGCTTAATAATTAAATATATGCCGTTGTGGCGAAATTGGTATACGCACAGCACTCAAAATGCTGCGAGAAATCATGTGGGTTCGAGTCCCACCAACGGCACCAATGATATTTCCGTTCGAACTAATTGAACAGATAGATACAAAATCAATCAGAAAATAAAATCTGCTTGATTTTTTTATTAATCGTCAAGAGAGCTACAAAGCTATAAAAAATACATTATATATGTTGTTTTATCTTGCTTTAATTGTTTATTCTTTAAGCTGTTTTTGGAAGGTGTCCCTAAAAACATCCCAAAAAACATTATTAATTTAGGAGGGGAATTATAGAGGAAAAGAAAAAAGTAGAGAAGGATTAAAAAAAGGATAATAAAAAATTTTTTATTATTACATGTATTATAATTTTAGTTTCAATTATAGGAACTATTACATATATTATTATTTCCAAATATAATGCTTCTAACATTGAAAATTCAAGTCTAAATAATAAAAATTCAAATCAAACACGTTCAAATGAAATTCCAGCGGCAATGGAACCTGAAAAACCAATTATATATTTATATCCTGAAGAAGAAACACAATTAACCGTTAAACTAGGAAAAAAAGAAAATATTAGATATTCATATCCAGAATATAAAGAAGGTTGGAATGTTATTGCTAATCCAGATGGAACATTAATAAATATTGAAACAGGAAGAAAGCTATATGGATTATATTGGGAAGGAATTAGTAATGAAGAATGTGACCTTACAGAAGGATTCGTTGTAAAGGGTGAGGATACAATAGAATTTTTAGAAAATAAATTATCAATATTAGGTTTAAATGAATTTGAAGCTGAAGAATTTATAATTTATTGGTTACCTAGATTACAAGAAAATAAATATAATTTTATAAGATTTGCATCATTAGATGAAATAAATAACATTATGCCTTTAGAATTTTCTGTTGAACCTGATACTATTATAAGAGTTTTAATGGAATACAAACCGCTTGACGAATACATAAATGTTAAAGAGCAAGAATTGATAACTCCAGATAGAGAAGGTTTTACTGTTGTTGAATGGGGCGGATTAGAAATAAAACAATGAAAATTTAAGATTTAAAAACCAAAAGCCTCTCACTTTTGTAAGAGGTTTTTGGTTTTTATTTGAATTATCAAACAAAATAAAAGCTATTTAATAGAAAGGTAAATGTTTTTCGGGGTATCATATCTGATTAAATATTCAGAACCAATTTCAGAATCTTCAAAAATAAATAATGTATCAAGTTTATTTAAATTAATATTTTCGACTATTTTACCATTATATAAAAATACCCAACTATCATTTACTCGAACGAAAGCTTTAGCTTCCCAATAGTCAAACAACTTTTGACCAGAAGTACAACCAGTATTGCGAACTAATTGAACAATACAATTTGCATATCTACTCCGTTTGAGAATCTTGCATGAAGAAAAACCAGAAAGAAATAACTTAAATACAAAATGGTTAAAAATTTCATCATATTGCGGACAATTATAATCTTCAGGAATAGAATACACTTCCTTTCCGTTAATATAATTATGAACATTAATAAAAGAAGAATTACAAATTTTTTGTTTTTGTTCTTTGGTTAGTTCAATAGCCATAAATAGCCTCCTTCTTTTTTCAAAGATGTTTATGCTACATAAAAACTTAGTATAATTATATATCCAAAAGTATAAGGAGTCAATGAAAAGTGAAGAATTCAATTATATTCATTGACACAAAAATAAGATATTATTATAATATTCTTAAGACTAAATTTACGAGAGGAAAAATTATGGAAAATACTTATGAAAAATATATGAGTGCAAGAAGAATTTTTAATTATAACTTATGCTTATCAAAAGCAAAAAATGTAGATGGAACAATAAATGAAACAAAATTAAATGAATTATTAATGCAAAATTATAAAAATATAAAAAATAGTTTTGAAAAAAGAATGAAACAAAATGATAGTTTAGATAAAAAGTTGAATGCAGAAGTTTCAGAATTAAATAAATTATACTTACTAATTAACAATGAAAATGTTAGAAATCAAAACAATGAATTAGTAAAAGAAGAAGAATATGCAAAAAAATTGCCTATAGATTCAAATATTATTGAACCAGGTATTATAAAAAATTTAAATTATATTCCATTAAATGAAAATAAATATAATTTTAAAGTTTATCCTGAAAATGAAAATCCGAAACATATCACTGTTATTACTAAGAGAAAGTATGAGTATTTCACAAAATTAGGAATTAGAGCTTTTATTAATTATATTGATATAACAAAGAACCTTAATGGTGTTGAAATGAATTTTAAGGTTTTTACTAATACAAATTTTGAAAACATTTATAAATTAATAAATATAAAAAAAGAATTAACTAATAACGAAAAAGAGTATATACAATTATTTTATAATCAAATGTCGGATATTCATTTAATGTCCTGTTATAGAAAATTTGATGGCTATATTGGTAGCATAGAATATAATTTTGATAAGCCTTTATTTGAAATGAATTCAGAAGATTATGCATTAACAAAAAGAGTAAAAAGTGACCTAAAGTAAAGGTCATTTTTTTTGACAAAAAAAGCTTGACAAAAATAAAAAAAAATATTAAAATGTTAGACGAGACTAACAAAACAAATTAATATAGTGGAAAAGAGGTTAAAATGCTAGAATTAAAACATATAAAATTTGAAAGAGATAATAAAAAAATATTAGATGATATAAACTTAAAAATTGATACAGGTAAATTTATTGCTATAACTGGACAAAATGGATCAGGAAAATCTACACTAGCAAAAATAATTATGGGAATTGAAAAACCAGATAGTGGACAAGTTATTTTTGAAGGGCAAGATATTACAAATAAAACAATTGATGAAAGAGCAAGAATGGGAATAGGATTTGCATTTCAACAACCAGTTAAATTTAAAGGAATTACTGTTTTAGATTTGATAAGACTATCAGCAAAAAGACAGATGAATAGAAAAGAAGCCTGTGAAGTATTATCACAAGTCGGATTATGTGCTAAAGAATATATTGATAGAGAAGTAAATGATTCACTATCAGGAGGAGAATTAAAAAGAATCGAAATTGCACTTTTAGCAGTTAGAGGCTCAAAACTTAGTATATTTGATGAACCAGAAGCAGGTATCGATTTATGGAGTTTTCAAAATTTAATACAAGTATTTGAACATATTCAAGAAATGAATAATGGTACAACTTTAATTATTTCACATCAAGAAAGAATATTAAAAATTGCAGATGAAATCATTTTAATGAAAAACGGAAAAGTTGTAATGGAAGGAAAAGCAGATGAAGTTTTAAATGAAATGAATATAGGTCATCAATGTTGTAAGATTAATAAAAAACAATGTAATAGAAATATTAATGAAGAATAAGGTTTATAGGTATCCTAAAACCTAAATATAGTAAAGGAGATTCGTATTTATACGATAATTTATAAATGGATAAGATTGAAGAAAATTTATTAGAAACAATTTCAGGAGAAGATGTCAGAACAGGTGCATATAACATCAGAAAAAATGGAAAAGGAGTTGAAAGGCAGATAACTGAAAATGTAAAAATTGAAACTAAAAAAGATAAATCTGGTATAGATATATATGTTAAAGAAAATACCAAATTTGATATTATACACATCCCTGTTATAATAACACAAAGTGGACTTAAAGATGTTGTATATAACGATTTCTATATAGGAAAAAATGCAAATGTTGTAATTATTGCTGGATGTGGAATTCATAATGATGAACATAATGACTCTCAACATGATGGAATACATAGATTCTTTTTAGAAGAAGGAGCAAAAGTTAAATATTACGAAAAACATTATGGAGAAGGTAAAGGAGATGGCAAAAGAATATTAAATCCAGTAACAGAAGTGGAATTGAAAGAAGGAGCATCTTTAGAAATGGAAAGTGTTCAAATAAAAGGTGTAGATTCTACAATAAGAGAAACTAGAGGAAAAGTATATAAAAATGCAAATTTTGTAGTTACTGAAAAAATATTAACTGCAGGAGACCAAAGTGCAAAAACAATATTTGATGTGGATTTAGAAGATAAAGGAGCTAGTGTAAAAGTTACATCACGTTCAGTAGCTACAGAAAATTCAAAACAAGAATTCAAATCAAAAGTTGTGGGCAATTCAGAATGCTTTGGACACGTAGAATGTGATGCAATTATTAAAGATAGCGCAAAAGTTATTTCAACACCTGAAATAATAGCTAATAATGTAGACGCAAATTTAATACATGAAGCAGCTATCGGAAAAATAGCAGGAGATCAATTAATTAAATTAATGACATTAGGACTTACTGAAAAAGAAGCAGAAGACAAAATAATAGAAGGATTTTTAAAATAATAAATAAAAGACTTATATCTTTATACTAGAGTGGAATCACTTTAATATAATGAATAAGTCTTTTATTTTATTAAATTACCTATATAGCAGTATGTATTATTATGAATTTCAATAACATTATTATTACTATATTCGTTAAATAATTTCTGAAATTCTGAAACGTATTCTTCATAATTATCGTCAGATTGTTTTAATGAATAAGACATAGACAATTGATTTCCAATAAAATTTTCATAATCTTCATTATAATCATTTTTATGTATCTTCAATTTATAATCATTTTGACCAAAAAAATGTGCTAAATCATAATCACGTGTTTTTTCATCTGAAGCATTAAAAGAAATTTTTGTATATCTTTTTTGAATATCTAAAATTTTACCTTCTAAATCTTTTTTATAATCTAAAAAATTCCATATTATAGCTATAGTCCCATAAGGTTTTAAAATTCTTTTACATTCATTTTTAAATAAATCTTTATTAAACCAATGAAAAGCTTGAGCTACAGTTATAATATCAACACTATTATTTTTTATTGATGTATTTTCCGCTGAATTTTCATAGAATTTAACAAGATTTCCATATTTAGATAAATTATCTTTTGCTTCTTTAAGCATATCATGATTAGGCTCAACAGCAATTACATTAATATTCTTTTTTAAAAAAAGCTCGGTTAATTTACCAGTACCGGCTCCAATATCTGCAACAATTAAATCATTATTAATAGAATGAGTAGAAAGAATGTCATTAATACATTGACTTGGATAACTACTTCTATATTTGTTGTATATTTTAGCTTTTCCAGTAAACTTATCAACACTATTATCCATAAAATCAAATCTCCTTTCTTTATTTCAATTAAAATTTAGCATAATATATTAAGTATTTCAAGTATATTAAAATAACATTTTCAATAGAAATAAAATATAATATATAAATGGTAAGAAAGAAAGGATATCTCAATGGATAATTTATATAAAAAAGATTTCCCAATATTACTAGAAAATAATATCTCTTATTTGGACAGTGCAGCTACGGCGCAGAAACCACTTCAAGTAATAAACGCCATTAACAATTATTATAAAAAATACAATGCAAATCCACATAGGGGAGCATACAAATTAAGCTTAGAATCTACAAAATTGTATGATGATGCAAGGAAAAAAGTAGCGAAATTCATTAATAGTAAAAGTGAAAAACAAATAATATTTACAAAAAATGCTACAGAAAGTTTAAATATAGTTGCATATAGTTATGGATTAAATAATTTATGTGAAAAAGATAAAATTGTATTATCCATAATGGAACATCATTCAAATTTAGTTCCATGGCAATATGTTTCTAAAAATACAGGTAGCAAAATAGAATATATGTATATAAATGAAGAAGGAGAGATAACAGATGAAGAAATTAATAGAAAAATAGACACAGAAACCAAAATCGTTGGGATAACACATGTATCAAATGTACTTGGAACAATAAATCCAATAGAAAAAATAATAAAAAGAGCACATAGTGTAGGGGCTATTGTTATAGTTGATGCAACACAAAGTGTTCCTCATCTTAAAGTAGATGTTCAAAAATTAGATGCAGATTTTTTGGCTTTTTCAGGACATAAGATGTTAGCACCATTAGGTATAGGTGTACTATATGCTAAAAGAGAGCTATT
The DNA here is from genome assembly GCA_944391745.1 of uncultured Clostridia bacterium. GTDB lineage: Bacteria > Bacillota > Clostridia > TANB77 > CAG-508 > CAG-793. The sequence goes on along the minus strand of CALXUS010000004.1, from coordinate 39,423 downwards.
AGAAAAAATGAACCCATTTTTATATGGTGGAGACATGATAGAATATGTTTATGAACAAAATGCCACTTATGCTGAAATACCTGCAAAATACGAAGCAGGAACCCAGAATGTAGAAGGAGCTGTTGGTCTATCTGCCGCAATAGATTATTTGAATAATATTGGAATGGATAAAGTACAAACCTTAGAAAAAGAACTAACATCATATACTTTACAAGAATTACAAAAACTAGCTTTTATTACAATATATGGCTTAACAAATAAACATGCTGGCGTTATCTCGTTTAATGTTAATGGCGTACATCCCCATGATGTAGCAAGTGTATTAGATAGTGAGAATGTATGTATTAGGTCTGGAAATCATTGTGCACAACCATTACTTAGATTTATGGGAATAGAATCAACATGTAGGGTAAGCTTTTATATATATAATACAAAAGAAGATGTAGATAGACTTATAGATGGTTTGTATAAAACTAAAAAATTATTTGCAAAGTGGATAAGGTAGAAGGATAGGGGGAAACGTAATGGATGATTTAGAAGAAATCTATACAAATATTATAATGGAACACAGTATAAGCACAAAAAACAAACATAACTTATTTGAAAAAGATAGAGAAGAGCATGGACACAATCCAAGTTGTGGAGATGACATTACGCTTGAAATAAAGTTTGACGTAAATATAATAAAAAATTTATCATATTCAGGATATGGATGTGCAATATCTCAGGCTTCAGCATCTATTATGATAGATTTGTTAAAAGGAAAATCAAAAGAAGAAGCAATAAAATTAATAGATATTTTTTTAAAAATGATAAATGGAGAAAATGTAGAAGAAGCGGAGCTCAAGATGTTAGGTGATGCTAAGTACTTGAAAAATATTACAAAGTTGCCAGCAAGAATAAAGTGTGCTAGTTTAGCATGGGAAACAATGAGGAGAATGATGAAGTAATTTATAAAGCTGTTTTTGGGGACACCTTCCAAAAACAGCTTAAATAAAATATATAGAATTTATTTCAATATTATATTGTAATTATATATATTCTGTGAATTATTTATTTCTCTCAATTTTATCCCATAGCAATTATAATATTCAGTATAAGATCTAATAGCTTCATGACCATTTATAATTGTATGTTCATGATTTTCAAATTTATATACTGGCGTAAAAAGCATAAGTAGGAAAAAGACAGCAAGTATGATAATCATTAATTTCAAATTTAATTTTATTTTTGAAATAAATAAAATTAATAGTAAGACAAAATTAACAATTAGAATAATCCAAAAAGAAAATATAAGTTCAGCATAATGCGTTACTCCAGGCCATAAAAATCTAGAAAATACAATAAAAAATAAGTTTATTAATACAATGATTAGACAACTAATTTTTATATTTTTTTTGGATTTTGCTGCACGTAATACTAATACAAATATTGCTATTAAAATTATAAAAAAAAATATCATGGCATTACTCCTCAAATATAGAAGTATTTTTAATATCTATAAAAGATAAACAAAAATACTATTTTAATAATGCGAAGCTGTTTTTGGAAGGTGTCCCCAAAAACAGCCCATAAAAAATAATATTCAAATGGAGCCACCAGCGAGAATCGAACTCGCGACCTACAGGTTACGAATCTGTTGCTCTACCAACTGAGCTATAGTGGCATAAAACAAATATATTATAGTATAAAAAATATTTTAAATCAAGATATTATTACTTTTTAAAATAGATTTATGTTGAAATTATAAATAAAATAATATAAAATTATTGTAAATGAATATCAGGGAGATAATTATGCTAAAAGAATTAAAAATAGAATTAACTAATAGATGCTCAAGAAACTGCATACATTGTTCAAGTAGTGCTACTAGTAATTCTAAAAATATTAAAGAGTTAGAATATGAAGATGTAAAGAAAATAATACTAGAAGCGAAGCAAATAAATGTTACTGATGTAGTATTTACAGGAGGAGAACCACTAAAATATGAAAAATTAAATGATTTAATTAAAATAACAAAAGAATTAAAAATCAATTCTGCAATTTATACATTTGATTATAGGAATGATGAAAACTTAAATAAATATAAAAAACTTATTGACAGTGGATTAAATAAAATAATATATTCGCTAGCAGACAGCTTATCAAACCAAAAAGATTCTTCAACATACACACATATAGAATTTTTTGATAAATTATTAAAAACTTCAAATTGTAAATTAGGATTTCATTATACAATTTCAAAAGACTCAATTTCACAAATGCAGACAATAGTAAATGCAACAATGAAAGAATTTTATTACAGGAAATATTTTGAAAAAATTAGCTTACTTAGATTTGTTCCACACGGTAAAGGCAGTAAAAATATGGACTTAACAAAAGAAGAATTGAATCAAATAAAAGAATTTTACTTAGAATCAAAATACAAAGACAAAATAAGATTAGGAAGTCCTTGGAATATATTAAATATAAAAAATAGTCCTTGCATTATTGCGGATGAAATTATGATAATTGGATTTGATGGTATTGCATATCCATGTGATTCTATAAAATATTTCACAAAATTAGGTGTTAGTGGGAATATTAAAGAAAATACACTAAAAGAAATATATAATTCAGAATACTTTAAATTATTAAGAAAATTAAATACAGAAAATAGTTGTAAATTATGCAAAGACTATGAAATTTGTAAGAGTGGTTGTATTGGTCAAAAAATAATTGCAGGATATAATAAAAATGAAGATAAATACACAAATTTAAAAAGATGCGTTAATTCAAAAGACCCTAAATGTATGAAAACAAATTAAATGAGGTATAAAATGAAAAAAAGACAAGAAGTTTATGACTTATATTGGTATTTCGCTTGTGAAAGACAAAATATATTTTGGCGCAAACTCGAAGGTAAAGAACCACCATGGACAAAAGATAAAATTTTGCAGGAATACAAGTTTTGTAATAGTTATAGAGTGAATGATAGAGTAAGTCAATATTTATTGAAAAATGTAATATATAACGGAAAACGCTATGATAATAATGATACCATTTTTAGAATAATACTATTCAAATTATTTAACAAAGAGCAAACATGGGAATTATTGTTAGAAAACATAGGAGACCCTACATTAAAAATTTTCAATATAAAAACATACTCAGAAGTATTAGAAAAGGCTATATCCAATGGGATAAAAATATATAATGATGCATATATATCATGTGCCAATAAAGCATTTGGCTTTGATAGAAAACATGATAATCATTTGGCTTTACTACAAAAAATGTTCTTAGAAGACAAAATGCAAAATAAAATTTTAGAATGCAAAAATATGAATGAGGCTTTTGAAATTATAAAATCATATCCGCTAATTGGAGATTTTATGGCATATCAATTAGTAACAGATATTAATTATAGTGAAGTAGTTGATTGGAAAGAAAATAAATTTACAGTAGCAGGACCCGGTTCATTAAGAGGAATAAATAAGTGTTTTATTGACAAAGAAAATATGAGTAATGAAGATATTATAAAATATATGTATGAAAACCAAGACAAAGAATTTAAAAGATTAAATTTGAATTTTAAAAGAATAGGAAATCGAGAGCTTCAGCTAATAGATTGCCAAAATATTTTCTGTGAATTAGACAAATATTGTAGGCAAGCACTTCCAGAGTTAAAATCTAATAGGAAAAAAATCAAAAAGAAGTATATACCTAAAACATCTAAAATAGAATATATGTATCCACCAAAATGGAAGGTGGAATTGTAGCTAAAAAAGAACTAATTGTAATTTACAATTAGCTCTTTCGCTTGTTATTCAGAAAACAATACTTTCTTCAAATCAAAATAATTATCTCCAATTTCACAAACAATATCAAATTGCTTTCTAATAGCTTCTAATTCAGACTTGTTTTCATCACATAAGAAGCAATTAGTATAAACATGGTCATGTTTAGATTTATCAACCATTCTTAAATCACTAATTTGGTCACCTAGTAGTAAAACATTTTTCCTATTACTTAATTTTTCTTTTATATTATCAGGCAAAGAAACCTCATTTTTATTTAAGCTATGAATAATATTAGTATCTACACCAACAGCGATTCCGTCTTTAAAAATAATTTTGTTACTACTAACATAAATATTATCATAGTAGCAACCATTCAAAGTAAGAAAGGCCTCAATAAAATTTCCAATTCCTGCGCTAATAATAATTAATGGGATATTATTATCATGTAAAAATTCAATAAATTCTTTAGCACCTGGTCTAAATTCCATTATTCGTAAATCAGTAGCAGCATTATTAAAAATTTCTTCAGTGATTTTGTATTTAACAAATAATCCAATATGCTTTTGGTACCATTCCTTCATCTTAGAAGCTTTGTATTCATAATCTAATGATTCATCAACTTCAATAGGCCTGTAATAGTCATAAAATCCTTGTCTTTCCTTTTTATATTCTTTTGGAACAAGTGGACTTTCAGATAAAATAGACCATGAAGTTTTACTACTGCCATTTGTTATTGTTCTATCAAAATCAGCTACAACAAATAAATTAGATAAATCCTTAATAGGAAGAATTTTTCCTATCTCATCTTTGATAATCATTGAGCATTTCTCCTTTAACACCTATAATTTCAGTTTAATTATATTATAAACTGAAATGAAAGTAAATATAAGTAAATTACTTTGACTATATAAATATTGAAAAAATAAAAAGTATTTAAACTATTTACAACTAAAAATTTATTATGATAGAATTCATTTAAGCAATGTTGTTTCAATCAATACAATAATTTGTTATGAGGTGAGACAATGATTATCGAATTACCAAAAGAGCACATTATTCTTAGTGATGAGAAAGGAGAGGTAAAAGACGGAATTCTTTACTTGCATCGGAATATGTTTGAAGAAACGATGTTTGAATTGACGTACATCCTACATGGCCACGTCTGCTATTATTGCCAAAAGCCTATTACAGGTATAGAAGACAAAGAAAAACAAGACGGAGTACTATGGAAATCCTTAGACCACCTTATACCTAGAGAATTTGGTGGTGTTAGTATTACCAACAACTTAAGACCTTGCTGTAGTGTTTGCAACCGTAAAAAAGGTAGTATGTATCCAAACGAATTTGAAAAGTTTCAACATATTGTAAAATCAACAAAAGGTCGAGAAAGAAAAGCAGAGGTGAAAGATTTCAATGAAGAATTAAGTTTAACCCAAACCAAAAGGAGATTTGGCGAATTGCCATCTCTTCCAGAGGAATGGTTAGAACAAGGAAATCACAAATCCGTGTATGTAAATTTTAGGTTAGAGGACCCGATAGGAACAGTATACAACAGAATTGCTAGATTCTATAGAAAATATAAAAGAATTCCATATCCAATAGTTGTAAGTGCAAATAAATTCCTGCTTGATGGTTTCAATTCTATACTTTTTATGAAAATAGAAGGGGTAAGAAAGATTGATGTCATTAAGTTGGAAAATGTGATTTATGACGGAATAGTTGATTATACTTCTCACGTGTTAGGTAAGTGATTTTTCTCACTATTTGCCCGGTAGTCTTTTGACTACCGGGCGTATTAAAGTAAAAAAATTTCTAGATACATTGAAAAAATAATTCGTATTGTATATAATTATAAAAAATAAAGGAGATGCAAGATGTTTAATTATAAAAAAAGCATAAAAATATTTAAAATACTATATAAAATATTTATCATAACATTTTTAATAAGCATTTTGAAAAATGCAATTGTATTAGCAACCGATCAACCGCAAATTCCTACTGCAAATGTGAGAGAAATAAATACTAGCACGGAAGAATATTATACATCAGTGTATATTGCTATAACAATTTTATTTATAACTATAAACGTAATGGTCACAAATTTTATTGCAATGGTATATCAAAAGAAAACAAATAATAAAGTAAGCAAAGTTTCAAAAATTATTTTGATAATATGCATATTATTAATGATATTTTCGATTATTTTGCCTAATATGGTTGCTTTGATATTTGGAAAAACAAGGTCTGTATATTTAGGAGGGTCAGGAGAACCGATAAGTTATTTTACAGTAGAAGCATGCTATGGACTTTTACTAATTTTACTTATTTGCCTTATTATTCTAGGAATTATAATGATTTATCAAAAGATTAAATATAAGAAATTGTCAACAATACAAAAATACATAACTTTGAGTTGTGCTATAGTGTGCGTAATGCTAATTATAGAATATAGTTGTATGAAATTACTAGCGGATAATACTTTCTTTAATGGAATTGATATTTCTATATATTATTAATAAAAAACAAATAACCCCTTGAATTTTAAAATTCAGTTTGATAAAATAATAAAAACAAAAAGGGAGTAGCTCATAAATAACTAATCAACAACAAGAGAAATCTGGTTAGTGACCTTTATGGTGAGCAAGACTTTTAAGAAATAAATTCTTAAATGGGTCTTGCTTTTTTTATTGAATAGAAAAAAACAAAATTTTAATATTCAAGAATAGCAATTGAACACAATTTCCTATTCAATAAAAGACTAATATAACAAAAAAACACATAATATTAGTTATTAAGCTATTCAATTAACTGTTTAAAATTAATTAAACAGCAAATAATACTGATAGGAGGAAAAAATGAACTGGTTTAACAAAGACGTAGAAGAAGTTTCTAAAACCTTAAACACAGACTTAGAAAAAGGATTAAGTGAAGAAGAAGCGAAAAAGAGGAAAAAAGAAAATGGCTATAATGAATTGCAAGAAAAGAAAAAGAAAAGCCTATTTGTAAAATTTTTAGAGCAATTTAAAGATTTTATGATAATAATCCTTATAATAGCAGCAATAATTTCTGGCGTTGTAGGACAAATGCAAGGCGAAGGATTTACAGATTCAATAATCATACTAATAGTTGTTATTCTTAATGCTGTTATAGGGGTAATACAAGAAAATAAGGCAGAAAAGTCATTAGAGGCATTAAAGAAAATGAGTAGTTACTCAGCAAAGGTAATGCGTGACGGAAAAGTAACAGTTATACCTTCAAGAGAATTGGTACTTGGAGATATAGTCATATTAGATACAGGAGATTATGTTCCGGCAGATATAAGAATTATTGATGCTGTAAATCTTAAAGCACAAGAGGCATCACTTACAGGAGAATCAGTACCAGTAGAAAAAGAGGCAGCTACAATAGAAAATGAAGAAGTATCACTTGGAGATAGAACAAATATGTTATTTTCTTCTAGTTTAATAACTTATGGTAGAGGAAAAGGCATTGTTGTTGAAACAGGAATGAATACCGAAGTGGGTAATATTGCTGGAATGTTAAATAGTGTTGAAGAAACTGCAACACCTTTACAGCAAAAATTAAATAAACTAGGAAAAAGTTTAGGCATAATGGCAATAGTTATTTGCATAGTTATATTTATTATAGGATTAGCTTATGGTAAAGATGTAATTGATATGTTTATGACTGCAGTAAGTTTAGCTGTTGCAGCAATACCTGAAGGATTAGCAGCAGTATCAACAATTGTTCTTGCAATAGGTGTTCAAAGAATGGTTAAGAAAAATGCTATTGTAAAGAAATTACCAGCAGTTGAAACACTTGGAAGTGCCTCAGTAATTTGCTCAGATAAAACAGGCACACTTACTCAAAATAAAATGGAAGTTCAAAAAGTATATGTTAATGGACAATTAATAGATGCAAAAGAACTATATAAAGAAAATAAATACAACTCAGATGAATTAGAAAAAACAATTTTAATTGGAATGCTATGTAATGATACAAAAATTGCATTAGGCAATTCTACTACAAATGAAGCAGATAGTGCAAAAACCGATAACTCTAATGATAGTACATCAAATAGTGAAGGAAGCAATTTAAAGAATGTTACATTCACAGGAGACCCAACAGAAATTGCTTTAACACAATTAGCTTTTAATTTAAAATACGATGAAAACGAAATAAATAATCATCCAAGAGTAGCAGAAATACCATTTGATTCAGATAGAAAATTAATGACAACTGTAAATAAATTTGGAGATAAATATTTAGTTTGTACAAAAGGTGGTCTTGATGAATTATTATCAATATGTAACAGCTATTCTGAAAATGGAGAAATAAAAACAAATTTAAAAGACAGAATACCAGAAATAGAAAAACAAAATGAATCTTTAGCTAAAAATGCTCTTAGAGTTTTAGCAATGGCATATAAATATATGGACCATGAACCAGTCGGAGATGAAGTTTTAGATTTAGAAAGAGACTTAACATTCGTTGGAATGTGTGGAATGATAGACCCACCTAGAGAAGAAGCAAAACATGCTGTTCAAAAATGTAAAGAAGCAGGTATAAAAACTGTAATGATTACAGGTGACCACAAAATTACAGCAACAGCAATAGCAAGAGGGTTGGGAATATTAGAAAACGAAGATGAAGCGATAACAGGAGCAGAACTTGCAAAGATGTCTGATGAAGAATTAGACAAAAACATTAGAAAATATAGTGTATATGCAAGAGTTGCACCAGAACATAAAGTTAGAATAGTAAAAGCATGGCAAAAAGCAGGAGAAATCGTTGCAATGACAGGTGATGGTGTAAATGATGCACCAGCACTAAAACAAGCAGATATTGGATGCGCAATGGGAATGGTTGGTACAGACGTTGCAAAAGAGGCCGCTGATGTAATCCTAACAGATGATAACTTCGCAACAATCGTTTCAGCAGTAGAAGAGGGAAGAAGAATATATGCAAATATTCTAAAAGCTATCGAATTCCTAATTTCAAGTAACATAGGCGAAATTGTTTTGTTATTCGTATGTATGCTAATAACACCATTTTTAAGTAGCACATTTGGAATAGACATTAATTTAATTGAACCTTTATTACCAATGCATATATTATGGATTAACTTAGTAACTGATTCACTTCCAGCATTAGCACTTGCAGTAGACCCAGCTGAAGATGATATAATGAAGAAAAAGCCAAATAAAGAAAAAGGCATATTTGTTAAATCAAGACTTTGGAGAGTTGCATATCAAGGTGTAATGATAGGTTTAATAACACTTGCCGCATTCATAATAGGATTAGCAACACCAGACAGCATACTTCCACAAGTAGAAGGTCTAAGCAACGCAGAAATTAAGGTAGAAATTGGTCAAACAATGGCATTTGTTACACTTGCATTTGCAGAACTAGTTCATGTATTTAATGTAAGAAATTCGAAAAAATCAATATTTAAAACACATCCATTCAAAAACAAAATGCTATTGTTAGCACTTGGAGTATCTTCTTTATTGATGATTGTTATTTTAGCAATACCACAATTAAGAACAATATTTAGTATACCTGTATTACCTGCACAAGACATATTAGAAATGATTTTATTAATTTTATCTCCAATAGTAATAGTTGAGATAATGAAACTTCTAAAATTAAATGGAAATAGAAAACAGGATGAGTAAAAAAATAAAGGACTATTTAACAAGAATAGTCCTTTATTTTTTCTTTTTAAATAAATTTTTAAATTTATTTAAAATTTTATTATACCATTTCTCTTTTTTAGGTTCATTAATTAATGAATTATTAATATTATTAAAATAAGGATTAGGCATCTGATTTTGATTTTGCACTTGAGTTGTATTGCTTATATTTTGATTAAAATAATCATGGTTGTTTAATGTACTAGGAGTATGATTATAGTTTTCAGTAAAATTATTGATATTAGAATTTACATTATTAGAATCATTCTGAAAAGTATTATTATTGTTATTATTATGCATATTAGCTGAAGAATTATTTCCCGTAATTAAATTAATATTATATTTTTTAGTATTTGTATCATAAGCAAATTGTATATCGGACTTTTCTTTTGCATAAATTTGATCCCTCTGTTGAGGAGTTGCCCAATAATCTCTGTATAATATTGCTAAAACAACTTTAGCAGTATCAGATAAAGGCTGCTCTTTAAAAATTTTTGTGTCATCATAAATAAATTTATAATTTGAGTCAGCATTTTCAGTATAATATTCTAAAATATCTTTAGGAATTTTATTTACATCATCCTTTGATAAATGTTTTAAAACTTCACATACTTCTGTATAAGCCATCTTTTGTTCTCTTGTTAAATCCATAAAATAAACCTCACTATAATTAATCTATAAATTTATCATTTAACATTTGCATATATCTACCATATTGATAATCATAACGACATTTTTCCTCTATGATTTTAGCAGTTGTATTATTTTGAGCATCCATAGTACCAAGAAAAATTTCATTTGTTGTGATTTTTTTCAAATAACCAAAATCAAAAATTAAATCACGACTTAAGATATATTGAGCAAATAAGTTATTATCATTTATTGTATGTATATCTATTGCTGGAGTTACAGGGGAAGAGCTTGTTATCATACTTGCAATAGAATTATATTCTTCTAAAGAAGAAATTTGAACAATTGAATAATTTAAAATATATCTAGCGTGTTCTGCTTTTTGGGTTGTTTTCATAATTATCTTTCCATCAGTATCAGGAAATTCGCTAGGTGCAACTTCATTTGAATCAATAATTAATTGTTTTAATTCATCTTTTGTAATTTTTACTTTAGCAAACCTTAAAATTTGTTGAGAAATTAATGCATTTTGAGTAAATTTCATCTGAACTTGGTCATTGACTTTTGGTGCATAAAAATCAACTTCTTTTCTTTGAGCCTCTTCTAATAAATTAAAAAGTTCTTCTTTGGTAAGTAAAATTATACTATTTTGAATTAATTTCTCAGCAATTGACACTTTAACATTTTCATTCGGTAAACTTAGTGTTCTTGAACTTCTAAATTGTAAAATTTCATTTCTAAAATTATAGTAACCCGTTAAAGTAATAAAAGTCGTTGAATTAGCAAGTAATTGATCTGCTTGCTGAGAAGTTAAATTATAGCTATCTAATTCTTGTTTTCTATATATTTGTTTAAATTCATTTGCATTTAATAAAGGCCTAGAATTATTTAAGATATTATTTATCAAATTATTCTTTGATTTGTAATCAAACATTGTATTAGCCAAATCAGTAGAAGTTTGCGGATTATCTAGACTTTTTAATTTTAAATATGTTAATAAATTAACGAATTTCATAATAAACCTCTTTTGTTTTTTCTAATAAAATTATACATATTTAATAGTTTAGATGTCAATGATAAAATTTAAATTTAAAATAATTGTAATATATAGCAAAATAAATAGAAAAAAATCAAAAAATAAATGACTTTTTTGAAAAAAATATTGCTTATTTTATATTTTTAGATATAATATAAATATACTAAAAACAAGAGGAACAAAAAATGTATGATTTAGTTTTAAAAACAAAAAAACTGAATAAATTAAAAGTTGCACTGGTTATATTAGTAATAATTTTAATCACATTAATAACATTTACAAGTGTAAGAATTGTTCAGATGTATAAAGTAAGTAAAAATGTTTATCAATATGATTTATGGGTCAACGAGATAAATAATCAGATAGCGGCAAAAGAAGAATTAGAAAAAGCAAGATTTGCACCATTAAATGAAGAAGAATTAGAACGTTTTAATAATATATATAAGCATCAAGATTTAAAGAGAGTTTTCTTAACATTTGATGATGGCCCATCTACTTCGGTTACACCTTACATATTAGATTTATTAGCTGAACAAAATATAAAAGCAACTTTTTTCGTATTAGGTACTAAAGTAGAAGCTAATCCAGACTTAGTTAAAAGGGAATATGATGAAGGCCATTATATAGCTAATCATGGTTACTCACATAAATATAGTAGTATATATTCAAGTGCACAATCAGTTTTAGACGAATATAATAAGACTAATGAATTAATAAAAAATGCACTTAATAATCAAAATTATAATTCATTAGTTTTTAGATTTCCAGGTGGTTCAGTAGGTGGACCATATAATGATTTAAAACAAGAAGCAAAAGAATTATTAAAGCAAAATGGAATAGCTAGCGTTGATTGGAATGCACTTACAAATGATGCAGCTGGAGCTAATACTAAAGAAAAAATAATGGAAAATTTCTATGATACAATTAAAAATAAAACAAGTATTGTTTTACTAATGCATGATGCATCAGATAAAATATTAACTTATGAATGCTTACCAGATATAATTCAATATTTTAAAGATAATGGTTATGAATTTAAAACTATGTATGATGTATTAGAAAGAGAGTAATTGAGTAAAAAGTTTTAGAAAAGCACTTGACAATATATAAAAAAAAGTGTATAGTTAATATTGTTCACATAGATGAACAATATTTATGCGGATGTGGCGGAATTGGCAGACGCGCTGGTCTTAGGAACCAGTACCAATGGTGTGGGGGTTCAAGTCCCTTCATCCGCACCAATGACGTTTCTGTTAGAACTAACAGAATTGATACAAAAATCAATCAGAAAAAATCTGATTGATTTTTTTTGTGTAAAAAATAAGCAAAATTTTTATGTTTCTCAATTCTTAAAAAATTTGTATTATTATATTAATATATGCTACAATATATTTAAATTTAGAAAACTTATAGTGTAGGGAGGAGATTTATGAAAAAAGAAGAAATTTACTATGAGTCTGCAGATAAGAAAACAAAAATTCATGGAATTATATGGACACCAGAAAATGAAGTAAGAGGGATAATTCAGATTGCTCATGGTGTTACAGAATATATAGAAAGATATGAGTCTTTTGCTCAATATTTTACAAATAAAGGTTTTGTAGTAATAGGTAATGATCATTTAGGTCATGGAAAATCAATAGCAGAAGGTAGTAAACCAATGTATTTTGGACCAGAAGGAAGTTGGAATTATGCCGTTCAAGATGTGAAGTCTTGCATGGACATAGCTAAACAAAAATATCCAAATTTACCTTATATACTTTTAGGATTCTCACTAGGTTCTTTTTTAGTAAGAACTTTATTAATAGATTATCCAAATGAAAAAATAGATAAGGTTATTTTAATTGGAACAGGTCAAATGTCAGACATTCCTATAAAAATTGCGAAAATGATGGCAAATAGCGAAGCAAAAAAATATGGAGAAGAAAATTCAACCACAAATATTCATAACCTTACATTTGGAACATACAACAAGATTTTTAAACCAAACCGTACAGAATATGATTGGCTTTGTGCTAATAATGAAGCTTTAGATGAATATATTAATGATAAAAATAGAGGAAGTGATTTTTCGTCTGGGTTATTTAGAGAACTGTTAAACGGAATGCTTTATACTGGAAAGATTAAAAATATAGAAAAAATGAGTAAAGATATACCTATATTGTTACTTTCGGGAGAAAAAGATCCAGTTGGCGATTGCGGAAAAGGAGTAGAAAAAACATATAAAGCATTAAAAAAGTCAGGAGTAAAAAATGTTACAATGAAATTATATCCGGGGGATAGACATGATATACTTCATGAAAAAGATAAAGATAATATATATTCTGATGTAGAAAATTGGATAGAAAAATAAATAAATAAGCTCAATATGAAAAGAATTTTACAATTCTAACATATAGAGCTTATTTTTATTTAAAAAATTTTATATTTTTTAAACTTTTTTATACAAAATAATATCTAATAAAGTATAAACCAAAAACAAAAGTATAAAGAGGTGCAACAATGTATAAAAAGAGGATTAAAAAAACGATTGTAATAATTACATTAGCTGTTGCTATAACAATATTATTATTTACAATGTATTCTATAGCAAATAATAATAAAGAAATAAATTATAAACAACAGGAAAATCTAAATAAAATAGAAGAAGTTAAAGAAAAAACAAATGAGCAAAAAAATGAGCTCACAAACGAAACATTAAATAATAGTTCAAATATAATTGCAACAGCGGAAGAACCGGTAAATATAAGTCAAGAAGAAAATAGTAACCAAAGCATTCAAGACAATAATAAAGGTCAAGAAAGCAATGTTAATACTTCAAGTCAAAATACCAAAGAAACTAATAAGATAAATCAGGAGAATACTGAAACTGTAAATACTAGCAAATTTGACAGTACAGTAGCTTTTATAGGGGATTCTAGAACACAAGGATTAATAATGTACAATGGATTAAAAAACGTGCAAGACTATTCATATATTGGGTTAATGGTAGATACAGCAGTTACTAAAAAGTTTGTAAAAACAAAGAATGGAAATAAAATAACAATACTTGAAGATATGAAAAGTAAAGATATAAAAAAAGTATATATTATGCTTGGTGTTAATGAACTTGGATGGTCTTATCCGCAAGTTTTTAAAGTTAAATATGAAGGGTTAATTGATGAAATCAGAAAAGTCAAACCTGACTGCCAAATATTTTTACAATCAATAATTCCTGTTACAAAAAGTAAAAGTAACTCAGATAGCATATATAATAACACAAATATAACAAAATTTAATGAATATATTAAAGAAGTAGCGAAGGAAAAAAATGTTAAATATCTTGATGTCAAATCTGCTTTAATTGATAGTGAAGGAAACTTGCCAGAAAATGCAAGCACTGATGGAATACATGTAGGAAAAAAATATTGTCAGAAATGGCTTAAGTATTTAGAAGAAAATTCTTAAATAATAAGTATTGACTAAAGGAGGAAAGTATATATAATATATACGCAATAAATTATGAAAAAATATTCGAGAATAATAGTGATAATAGTAATTATTATAATATTAATTGTTGCAAGAATAATCAAGGAAGAAATAAATAAAAATATAGAAATAAATATAGATGAATTGGCAGAAAAAATAACGACAAGCAATAGTTTTGAGGATGAGCTATCAAAAATAGATGATGAGCTCGCAATAGATTTTTATGATTTAAACGCTGATACAATAGAAGAAATTGTATCATATCAAGGCAGTGGTGCTTCAAGTGAAGAAATACTTATATTAAAAGTAAAAGACACAAAAAATATAGGAAATATAAAAGAAATACTAGAAAGCAGATTAAGTGAGAAGAAAGAAGCTTTTGAAAGTTATTTGCCAAAAGAGGTAAGCAAAATTGAAAATCGTATTTTAGAAGAAAAGGGAAAATATATAATCTTATGTATAAGTAATGATTATAATACAGTAAATAAAATAATAAATGATTATTTAAGATAGGAGCATAAAAATGGCACAATTAGCTCAAAAAATACTAATTGAATACATAAAAGAAAACCAAAACAAATTTTACAAAATAGCATACACATATACCAAAGATAAAGAATTGTCATTAGATGTTGTTCAAGAATCTATTACTAAAGCATTAGAACATATTGAATCATTAAAACATGAAGAATATGTTAAAACATGGTTTTATAGAATATTAATTAATGAATCAATAAGAGCATCAAGAAAAAATAAGAATATAGAGGAATGCGAGCTTAAAGAAAATATTTCAACTAATAAAAAATATGATGAGGAATTAATTGAAAGCATTGACATATATAAAAATATACAAAAGCTAAATGAAAAATTAAAAACAGTTATAATTCTTAGATTTTTTGAAAATTTAAAAATAGAAGAAATCGCATATATTACAAAAACAAATGTAAATACTGTAAAGTCAAGGCTTTATAAGGGAATCGAAGAATTAAAAAAGAATTTAGAAAGGAGTGAATGTATATGAGTATATTGAAAAAAGCAAAAAAGGCTTATGATTCAATTGAAGTTCCTCAAGAATTAAATTATGTCGTAAATAAAGCAATACAAAATAGTAAAAGAAAAAAGAAAAATAAAATATTAATTGCTTTTAAAAGTACAAGTGCGGCCTTAGCAACTACTTTTGCTTTATTTATAGTACTACTTAACACAAATGAAAGCTTTGCAAAAGCTATGCAAGATATTCCTGGTATATCTGGATTAGCAAAAGTATTTACAGTTAGAGAATATAAAGAAGAAAATGAGACAGATTTAATAGATGTTAAAGTTCCTGCTATACAAAATACAGGAAATTCAGATTTGGAAAATAGAATAAATTATGAGATTTCTTCAAAAATAAATGATATTATTGAAGAAGCAAAAACTAGAGCAGAGGAATATAAAAACGCTGTACTTGCAACAGGTGGAACAATGGATGACTATATTCCTACAAGAATAAACATTGATTATAAAATAACATATCAAGACGATAATTTCATATCTTTTGTAATAACAAAGAGTGAAAGTCAAGCTTCAGCATACCAAGAACAATATTTTTACAATATAGATATTCAAAATGGAAAAGAATTAAATTTGAAAGATGTTTTAGGCGCAGATTATAAGCAAATAGTAGATGAAAGCGTTGAAAAGCAAATAAAAGAAAGAATGGAAAATGATGAAAACAGTTCATATTTTACAAAAGAAGAAGGCGGATTTTCAGGTATTAAAGATGAATATCAAGACTTTTATATAAACGAAAACAAAAAAGCAGTAATTGTTTTCCAAAAGTACGAAATTGCACCTGGATATATGGGAATTCAGAACTTTGAAATTCCTAATGATTTAATTATTTAAATATAAAATAATAATTGCTTTTGGATTTTAAAATTAAAATAGTAATTGCTTTTAGATTAGAAAATTAAAATATTAATTGTTTTTTGATTTAAAAATTAAAATTTAATATTTAAAAAGCTTAAGGTTTATGGATAACCCAAAATCCAAATATAACAAGGAGAAATTAGATACAAAAGAAATGGTATTTAGTAGTATAGTATTTTTATATATTTTTCTGCCAGTAATGCTTTTAATATATTTCATAGTACCAAAGAAGTTCAAAAATTTAGTAATGATAATAGCAAGTTTCATATTTTTTGCATGGGGAGAGATTAGATATATTCCTATTATGCTACTTCTTGCTGTAATGGATTATTGGTGTGGAAATAAAATTAATCAAAATTGGAAAAGCAAAAAAATTAAAAGAAAATATTTGATGATAGATGTAATCATAAATTTATTAATTCTGTTTTTCTTTAAATATGCAGACTTTATTATATCTAGCATTAATGGATTATTTAGAATAAATATTCCACTACTTAATATACCTCTACCAATTGGTGTATCATTTAATACATTTCAGTCATTGTCATATATTATTGATGTGTATAGAGGAACAGTAAAATGTGAAAAAAGTTTTTACAATTATTTAACATATACAACATTGTTCCCACAAATAATAGCTGGACCAATTGTAAGGTATGAAACAGTAGATGAAGAATTAGTAGATAAAAAAATCAGTATGGACAACTTCTCGTGCGGGATGAGAAGATTTATAGTTGGACTTGGAAAAAAAGTATTAATTGCTAATAATGTAGGGGTTTTGTGGAACGTTATTGAAAACGGAAATTTTAATGAGATGAGCAGCGTTTTAGCATGGCTTGGAATAATCTCATTTGCTTTACAAATATATTTTGATTTTAGTGGGTACTCAGATATGGCAATAGGACTTTCTAAAATCTTTGGTATGGATTTTGATGAGAACTTTAATTATCCATATATAAGTAAAACTATTACAGAATTTTGGAGAAGATGGCATATAACTTTAAGCAGTTGGTTTAGAGATTACATCTATATACCACTTGGAGGAAATAGAAAAGGTTTAGCTAAACAAATTAGAAATATTCTAATAGTTTGGGCACTTACACGGTGCCTGGCATGGAGCTTCATGGAACTTCGTTTTGTGGGGATTGTATTTTGGAATAATACTAATTATAGAAAAATTATTTCTGCTTAAAATAATAGCTAAAGCACAAGAAAAGATTTCAAAATTGGAAAAAAATAATAAAGCTCTAGGAAAAATTTTAAGCATTATTTTAAGTGCATTTTCTCACATATATGCTATGTTATTAGTTTTAATAGGATGGGTTATATTTGCATTTGAAGACTTAAGTAAAGTAGGACTATATTTAAGCTCAATGTTTGGATTTAATAATGTAAAATTTGTTAATTCAGAAGCAATATATTACTTGCAAAATTATTTTATCATAATTATTATTGGAATAATTTGTTCAATACCAATAAAAAAAATCTTATTAAAACATATTGATACTAGAAATACAAATAAAAAATTAATTGGTGTACTAACAGGAATTTTATGTGTTGGAATTTTAATTATTAGTACAGCAAGTTTAGTAAATAATAGCTTTAATCCATTTTTGTATTTTAGATTTTAATATTAAGAAAAGGAAGCAAAAAATGAAAAATAAAATATTCTTTTTAATATTTGTGTTGATTTGGTTAATCATAGTAATATTAAATTTCTTACTACCAAAAAAAGAATTTTCAGAGCAAGAGAATAGGTATTATGCAACAATTCCAAGATTTACACTAGAAAGCTTTGTTGACGGTACTTACTTAAATAAGGTCAACGATTACATTAATGACCATTTTGCTTTTAGAGATATATTTTTAAAAATAAATTCCTGGTGGGAACTTAAAATACTTGGCAAAAAAGAAATTAATGAAGTATATATAGGAAAAGATTCATATTTATTTGAAAAATTTAAATTCGAAGATAAAGAGAAAAATATTTTTGAAAATAACATAAGAATAATTTCAAGTTTTGCAGAAAAAATGAACGAATTAAAGGTGAAAACTTATTTTATACTTGTACCTAATTCTATATATATTAATAGTAATAAACTTCCTGAAAATGTACAAGCACCCAACCAACAGGAATTAATAAATGAAGCATATAATAATACAATAGGAACAATTAATGTTAACGTTACAAATCGTTTATTAAATGAGAATAAAAATAAAGAATTATATTTTAAAACGGATCATCATATTAATAGTGATGGAGCATATATCGTATATGATGAATTTTGTAAAATGGCAAATATTGAAGCTGAACCAATAGACAATTTTAAGAAAGAAGAAGTAACTGATAAATTTTTAGGAACTTTTGACTCAAAGGCACAAGTATATAACCAAAAACCTGATTCAATTTATGTATATAAAAATTCAAATAATACTGATATAAAAGAAGCAATTTATGATAAAGAAACTACAAAGAGTATATTTAATGAAGAGTTTTTGAATACTAAAGATAAATATTCTTACTTTTTAAATGGAAACAATAGTAAAGTTATAGTTAAAACACATATAAATAATAATAAAAAATTATTAGTAATAAAAGATTCCTATGCACATATAATGTCACAATTTTTATGTCAAAATTATTCAGAAATTCATTTTCTAGATCCAAGATATACTGGATTTGATTATAAAGAATACGTTAAAGAAAATAATATTGATGATATTGTTTTTATATATAATCTCTCAAACTTTGTAGAAGACAGAAATTTAAACAAAATTAATTAAAAACTGCGAGGGCAAAACTACAGCAAATGTAGAATTGCCTTCGCAGTTTCTCTTAGGAAATCCTAAAGAGTCCAAAGGTGATTTTAAGACTGTTTAGTCAAATAGAGCTCATGATTCTTTTTTTCAACTACATAGTGAACCGTGTCCGCAACAGGACCAGTCGATGCCTCAAGAGTGTCGCCAGCCTCAAGAATGAAAACTGCCTCGCTAAAATACCTTCCAGCGATACGATGCTTAGAAGCTTTAATATTCCACGCATCAGGAATAATTACAAGCAAATAAGCTTCATTGTCATTGAGATTATAGTCGGCTGGCTCGACAATGATGTTGAAATAAGAATCAAATTGCTCATGAACAGAGATGCCGGAAATGTAGGTCTTGGGTTTATCAGTGTCTTTGGAAAATCGAATTGTACCAAAATTAAATGAATACAAATTCTGAGAATTTACACCAAACCCGTAGACAACATCGAATTCGGATCCCGTTTTTTGCATCAGCCGGCAAATTTTGCCGATTTTTGCCATAACTATCACTCCTTGTTGATAATTTGCTTTACAATAAAGCGGACAACTTAAATTATATCATGAATAATATATAAAATCAAATATAAAATTTGAAAAATTAAACCGACAAATTACAATTTTGGAAAAAATTTAAAAAGTTAGTTAAAAAAATTGTAAATAAAAGAATAAAAAAAGGAAAAAATACAAACAAGGAGGTGAAAATTTTGAAAAAAACAATAAAAAAATTAATTATTATTACTATAATAACTGCTATGGCATTAATATTACCTATAAGCAGTAAAGCTGCTACAAGGGAAGTCACTGATGAAAGTACTTTAATAAGTGAAATATCATCAGCTGATCCAGGTGACACAATTTCATTACAAAATAATATAACAGTTACGCAACCTATTGTAATTGCAAAAGAATTAATAATTGATGGTAATGGTTATACAATTACTGGAGCAGAAAGTTGGACTTCTACATCAGGTAATCAAACAATGTTTACTGCTCAATTCTCTAATGCTAAATTAACCTTAAAAGATATTAACTTAGTTAATGGACCAAAATACGGAGTCCAATCTTATGACGGAGCAACAGTTATATTAAACAATGTGGGTATAACAGGATTTAACTATGGTGGAGTACTTGCTAATGGAGGAAATGTAGAAATTATTAATTTACACTTGGGATACAATGGTACAGGCGCAAACAATGGTATTGAAATAGATAAAGGCGCTTCTGCAACCAATAATCCTTCATTAACAATGAATGGAACTCTAACTAGTGATGCAAAAGAAAATATAGTTAGAGCAGCTGAAAATGGAAGTTTGACAGAATTTACAATTACTAATACAGAAACTACAACTAATAAAGTTTTTGTTACAGAAGGAGCAGTAGTTTTGACTGATGAATATAACAATGTTATAGCTGAAACAGAATTACCAGAAAAAGTAACACCTAATGTAGATAAAGAAAAAGTATTTGTAAATATTATTTATAGCGAAAAAACAATAAGAACAGTTGTAAATAAAGATGAAAAAATTACAGCAGATTTAGTAAAATCACACATTATTTTAGAAGAAAATTATCAAATTGATGGATATTACGAGGATAGTAATTTTGAAAACGAGTTTGATTTTAATAAAGGAATAACTACAGACACAACAATATATGTTAAAATTTCAGAAATAAAAGTAGAAGAACCAGCCCCAGAACCTGAAGAGCCTATGGAAGAAATGCCAGAAGAAGAAAAAGATGAAACTCCTAAAACAGGGGTTAATAGCTATTTAGGATTAGCAACATTTATAATAGCATTATCATTAGCAGGTGTTATTTATACAAAAAATAAATAAATATAAAATAAATCTTCCGGCGAAAAAGGTCGGAAGGTTATTTATAATTTATGGAGTTGATTAATGAAAAATTTTATTAAAACTTATAAAAAAATTATTAACTTGATGTTCATAATAATATTTTTGGGGTCATTATTATACTTATTAAGCTTTATAAAAATGGGATATGAAGCTAGGCAAGAAAGTAGTTTATTAAATTCTGTAAATATAAATGATGAAAGTAAAAAAGAGGTGTCAATTGAAAACTTAGAAGAACAAAAAAATATAGAAATTTCAGAAAGAATGCTCCAAGTACAAGAACTACAGAAAAAAAATGAAGATATTGTAGGATGGATTGAAATAACGAATACTAACATTAATTATCCAGTATTGAAAGGAAAAGATAATGAATATTACTTAACACATAATTATAAAAAAGAAAAAACAGCAAAAGGTTCAATATTTTTAAATAAAGATTGTGAAGTAATTACACCTTCAACAAATCTACTTATTTATGGGCATAATATGAAAAATGGTGAAATGTTCACCGGTTTACTTAAATATGAAAGTTATGAATATTTTTTAAATCACCCAATAATTAGATTTACTACTTCAAAAGAAGATGTTGAATATGAAATATTTTCAATATTCAAATCAAGAGTTTATTATAAGTCAGAAAAAAATGTATTTAGATTTTATAATTTTATTAATGCTGAAAACGAAGAAGAATACAATGAATTTATTAAAAAAGCTAAAGAATCATCTATTTTTGACACTGGAATTACTCCTAGTTATGGAGAAAATTTAATTACATTAATTACTTGCTCTTACCATGTAGATGACGGAAGATTTGTAGTTATAGGAAGAGAACTTCCTTAATGTTGCTTTTAGGGTTGCTTTTGGGGACACCTTCCGAAAACAGCTGTTTTCGGAAGGTGTCCCCAAAAGCAACCACTCACAAAAAATACACAAAAAACACTTGAAAATCAATATAAAATATTGTATTATAAATTAAGAGAGGTGAGACTAAAGTGAAACAAAAATTTTTAAAAGACTTAGGAATAGATTTAGATCAATCAACAGATGATCTTTTACAACAATTTGATTTAAATGGGTTTATGGATGAAATATCAGACAATAGATTAAAAGATGAAAATAAAAAAGTTGAAGAATTACAAGACGAATTAAGAAAAAAGGATGACGAAAACAATTAAAAACAAACTATAAATAATAATTATTAAGTAGGATATAAAATGAATAATATAAAGAAAAATGACGAATTAGTAGTAAATATAATTGATTATGGAGCAAATGGAGAAGGTATAGCAAAAATAAATGGCTATACCATTTTTGTATTGGGTGCACTAAAAGGAGAAAAGTGTAAAATACATATTCTAAAAGTTTTAAAAACACATGCATTTGCTAAAGTTATTCAAATAATTGAAAAATCAGATAAAAGAGTAGAACCAGATTGTACCACTTTTAACAAATGTGGAGGATGTGATTTAAGACATATTGATTATAATGAAACATTAAAAATTAAACAAGAAAAAGTACAAAATCTAGTCAATAAAATGCTGAAAAATAAAGTAAAAGTAAATAAGACAGTGGAAATGAAAAATCCAACTTTTTATAGGAACAAAGCAATTTATCCAGTAACACAAGATAAGAAAGTTGGAATTTTTGCAAAAAGGTCACACAATATTATTCCTATAAATGAGTGTAAAATTCAAACAAAAATATCTCAAGAAATTTCAAAATATATATTAGATAATTGGGAAGATAGCATATATAATGAAGAAACAGGCAAAGGATTACTTAGAAATATAATGCTAAGAGAAGGTTTCAAAACAGACGAAATAATGCTTGTATTAGTACAAAATGGCGAAAAAAATGTTTTCGAAACAAATAGCAAATTACGAGTAGAAAATATAATAAAAGAATTTCCTAAAATAAAAACAATCGTGATAAATGTAAATACAGAAAAAACAAATGTAGTGCTATCAAGAAAAAATATAATTGTATATGGAGATGGAACGATAACAGATAAGTTAGAAGAATATGAATTTAAAATATCGCCAAATTCATTTTATCAAGTAAATCCTGTTCAAACAGAAAAATTATATAATCTGGCAATAGAAAGTGCGAAACTAAAAGAAGATGACATATTATGTGATTTATATTGTGGAATTGGAACAATCGGAATATTTGCTTCTAAATATGTAAAAAAAGTTTATGGTGTTGAAATTGTAGAAGAAGCTATAAAAGATGCAAAGCAAAATGCTGAAATTAATAATGTAGACAATATAGAATTTATACAAGGAGATGTTGAAATAGCATTTAATAAAATGCTAGATAATGGAGTAAAACCAAGTGTAGTTATAGTAGACCCTCCAAGAAAAGGTTTAGATAACAAAACAGTTCAAAATTTATGCAATTTGAAACTTGATAGACTTGTTTATGTAAGTTGCAATCCAGCAACTTTAATGAGAGATTTACAAGAATTAGAAAATATTTACAAAATAGACAGCATTACTCCAGTGGATAATTTCTGTTATAGTTCACATATAGAGTGTGTAGCAGTACTAAAAATAAAGGAGAAATAAATTATGGAAAAAGATTTGACTATAAGGAAATTACAAGAATGTGTAAAAAATATAGCTCACCAAAATAATTCAAATGAAAAATATATGCTTAAATTAATGGAAGAAGTTGGAGAGCTTGCAGAAGTTATAAGAAAAAATAAGAGAATGCAAGAATGTGAATCAATAAAAGGAACAATTGAAGAAGAACTACAAGATGTATTATATTACGTAGTGTGCTTAGCTAATATAAATAATATAGATTTGCAAGAATGCATATATTTAAAAGAAAAGTTAAATTGCCAAAAATATAATAGAAAAAATATGTTTGAGGAAAATTAAGTCAAAAGTATAATGCTCATTAAATAATTAAAAAGTTAGTAAATATGGAGAACGAAAATGTCAGTTAAAATAATTTATTTTGTTCATGGAACTACAAAAGATAATTTGGAACATAAAGCAACAGGATGGCTTCATGGTGAATTGAGTCAAAAAGGAATAGAAAGAATTGAAAAGCTAAAAGAACAGGTTAACTATGACGAGATAGATTTAGTTTTTTGCTCTGATTTAGAAAGAGCAATAGATTCAGCTGAAAGATTATTTCTAGGTTCAAAAAAAATTCTACATGATAAAAGAATAAGAGAATGTAATTATGGAGATTTTAATGGACAGGATAGTTCATTAATAAAATATGAAGAGCATATTGAAAATAAATTTCCGAATGGAGAGTCACTAAAAGATGTGGAAGTTAGAGTAAGAGACTTTTGCGAATATTTATTAAAAAATTATGATGGAAAAACTATTGCACTAGTTTCACATAGAGCTCCACAACTAGCTTTAGAAGTTATTACAAAAAATATTAGTTGGGAAGAGGCAATAAATAATGATTGGCGAAAAACGAAAAATTGGAAACCAGGTTGGAGATATGAAATTAGTTTAGATAATTTCGCAAAATTGTACAATGAATATAAAGCTAATTGAGAAAATAGTATTGAAACAAATAAACCTATAAGAAAAGCTGTTAGATGCTATCTAATAAAAAATGACAAAGTAGTAGTAACTAAATACAAAAAAGGCAATAAAAAAAAAGGATATTATGAGATACCAGGAGGAAAAATAGAAGATGGAGAAACACCAGAACAAACAGTCATAAGAGAAATGAATGAAGAAACTGGTATAAAGGTTGAAAACATAAAGTATAAAGGAAATATGATTATTGAATATCCAAATAGAATATTTGACTTTGATGTATTTTTATGTAAAGAATATAAAGGAGAGCCAAAGGAATTTGAAGAAAATACCTCACAATGGATAGAGATATCTAAGCTGTTAAGAGAAGAAAAAATATTATCTAATATAATGCTTTTAGATAGATTTTTTATTAAAGGTCTAATTGAAGACGAGTATAATTTCAAAATGAATATACAAGTAGATGAAAGAGAAAATATTTTAGGTGTAAATTATAAGATGGCAAAAATATTTAGAAAAGGAGAATAGAAAATGGGAAAAGTCCTAAAAATAAGAGAAGTAGGAGATCCAATCTTATCTCAAGTAAGTAAAGAAGTAGATGTAAAAAATATTAATCATGAAATTTTGGATACAATAGATGATTTAAAAGAAACTTTAAACTTCGGTACAGGTCTAGGCATTTCAGCTCCTCAAATTGGCGTAAATAAAAGAATAATTGTAGTAGGTGCTAAAAAAGAAAATATTAACTATAATGATGCCGTAGAAATTCCGATAGCGGCAATGATAAACCCTAGTTGGAAAAAACTATCTAATGATGTAGATATACAATTTGAAGGATGTATGAGTGTACCAAGTATTAGGGGAAAAGTAGAAAGATATAAAAGTATAGAACTTACATATTATAATGAAAAAGGAGAAAAAATAATAAAACAAATAAATGGATTTTTTGCAAGATTAGTACAACATGAATGCGACCATTTAGATGGAATAGTGTTTTTGGAAAAAGTAAAAGGACCTAATGGCTTCTCAACAAAGGAAAATATTATAAAATATGATTTAAGAAAAACAGATGACATAGAGAAATATATGAGGAATATTAATAAAGACTTAAAAAAATATATAGAAACAAATATTTTTCCTCAATATGAAAAAAACAACATTGGAGGACATGGAATTGATCATATAAAATACGTAATAAAAAGAAGTTTTGAAATTATTAGTGAATTTAACTTAGAAGTTGACAGTAATATTGTTTATACAGTAGCTGCATATCATGACCTGGGGTATAAAATAGAACCAGAAAATCATGAAATAGTCTCAAGCAAATTATTTAAAGAAGATAAAAATATTAGAAAATTTTTTAATGAAAGCCAAATAGATATAATTGCTGATGCTATTACCGATCATAGAGCTAGTCTAAAATATGAAGCTAGAAATATATATGGGAAAATTGTTTCATCAGCAGATAGAAATATTTCAGTGGATACCACTTTAAAAAGATCAATTTTATATTATATTACTAAATATGGAAAAGAAAATAGCAAAATCGATAATATAATTAATGACTCTTTTAATAAACTATCAAAGAAATATGGAAAAGGTGGATATGCAAAAATGTATTATCCAGATAAAAAATATATAGAGTTTAATACAGCTATGAATGACTTAATTGAAAATAAAGATGAGTTTATCAGAAAAGAAAAAGAAATTATTAAATCTTTAGATTAACATTTGTTTGACTAATTGACATAAAAGTGATATAATTCGCGCAAAGTGTTTTCACTTATTTCGTATAGACCAAAAATTTGGAGGACGGTGCTGTATGAATATTCTTGTTTGTTGCAGTTCGAGAACACCTAATAACCGAATTTATGATGAAACTGAGGAGGCGATTATTTCCATCGGAAAATACATTGTTGATAAAGGCCACAATCTTGTAATTGGAGGAAAAATTACATGGTTGCATAAAAAACTTTATACCGAAGTAAAGAAAGGGCAAAATTCAAGCAACTCTCATATTTACATTTACACAATTCAACAGCTTATTAAAACATTACCCAACAATTTAGATTATTGTGAAGTTTGTGAAACATCTATAAAGATGAAAGAAAAAATGATGCAAAAAGCTGATGTTATTGTTTTCCTTCCTGGAGATTTGGAGACAATTGCAGATTTTGTATACATGCTTAAAGCAAAATTGAACAAAGAGCATGATAAGGAACTCATCTTGTATAATGCTTCCGGATATTATGACAAGCTGTTGGAAATGTTTGATGAAACAGAAGTTTTTAATTTTGAAGAAGCTAAGCCTTGGATGTCCTATATCTATGCAGAAAATATTAAAACTCTCATTACAATTTTGCAAAATAGCTGAAAATGATTATACTATCAGGTCCGATGAATAGTTCTTGATTATAGACAGACAAATTATATGGCAATCCCCATAAGATTTTTACGCCAAATGGCATACAATCTTATGGGGATATTTTAATGACAAATTATTGACAATTAAATGTAATTAAAGATACAATAATATATAATAAAATAGGAGGAGTATAACAAATGAAAACAGTAGTAATAACAGGTTCAGCCAGAGGATTAGGATTCGAAATGGCAAAACAATTTATAAAAAATAATTTTAATGTAGTAATATGTGACATTCTTGAAGAAAGGTTAGAAGAAGCTAAAAATGTTTTAGAAAAATTAACTAGAAAGAAAAATAATGTTTTAGCACTAAAATGTGATGTAACGCTTGAAGAAGATCTACAAAACGTAATGAATAAAACATTAGAAAAATATAAAAATGTAGATATATGGATAAATAATGCAGGGGTTAATCAACCAATGTGTCCTATTTGGGAGGTTGAATCAGATAAAATAAATAGACTAATAGATATAGATTTAAAAAGTGCAATAATAGGTTCAAAAATTGCAATGATACAAATGATAAAGCAAGGATTTGGACAAATATATGGTATAGAGGGATATGGTAGTAATGATGCAATGATGTTAGGACTTTCAGTATATGGCACTAGCAAAAGAGGATTAACATATTTTCTAGATGTTTTAGCAAAAGAGGTAGACGAAAAAAATCTTCCTATTCAAATTGGCAAATTATCACCAGGAATCATGATAACAGATTTTATAACTCATTCTGTAGGTGATGAATCATTTGAATTACCAGAAAAGACAAAGAAAGTATATAATATTTTAGGAGATTATCCTGACGTAATTGCTGAATTTTTAGTAAATAAAATGATTAATAATAAGAAAAATGGTGTTAGAATTAATTGGCTATCAAATGCTAAAGCAAGTTTCAGATTTATGACTTGTGCATTTAATAAAAGAGACTTTTTTAATAAACTTGGTGACGGAAAAAATATAAAATAAAAAGTGGAGAAAAATAATGATTTTACAAAATTTATTATTAGTTTTACCAGCTGGTGTTTTATCAACAATAACTAAAATTGCCAGAACTAAATTAAATGAAGAGACTGTAAAATATATAAGTGAAAATGGTATGTATCACTTTACTTCAAATGAAGAAACTGCTAATAAAATAATTGAAAGTGGAAATATAAGACCATCAAAAAGTGCTATAGTATCTTATGGTATTCCAGCAGCTTTTTTGTTTGCTGGTTTACCAGATAAAGATAATTATTTAAAAAATCTTGCAGGTGGTTCTTGGAATAACTTATTATTACACCCTGAACAAATACTATATGCAGTAAAAATTGATGCAAAAGAAAATGAATTGTCAAATTATAAAATGAGACTTCAAGATGGAGTAATTATTGCTGAAGGTGGTGCAATAATTAAGCCTGAACAATGTTCTGTTAAAGAGGTAGTTATAGACTATTTATCTGATAAAACGGGAAAAAAAGTTCTTCAGCTTAGAGAAAGAACTAAAGAAGAAATGGAAAAAGATAATGATATTATAATGATGGGTGATACTCCAGTACACTTTCCAGGAGGAAAAATTCATAAGTATACACCGAGTAAAGAATGTCTAGAAGCAATAGAAAGAGAAAAGCAAAGATTAGGATATATTTCATCACTTGGCTTGGTATCAACGATTTTAGATGTAGTAGGAATTGAAAATAGAGAATCAATAAATGCAATAAAAAATGTTGCAAATAAAGTAAAAAATTTATTTGCAAGACTTAAAAATGGAGATATTAAACTTTTAGGGGAAGCAAAAGATAAAAAACAAGCAGAAATCTCAGAGCTTAAAGTACTTAATCCAGATGAAGAAAAACTTACAAAATTATCAAACATTGTTAATGGAATTTCAAATGGTACTCTAAAAAATACGAGACCAATTTCTACTAAAACTTATCAAAAAAGCATTTTAGAATTTAACAAACAGGGAATATATCAAAAAGATTTGGCAAAAACGTTTAACGAATTATTAAATAGTAGTTTTTATCAGTATGCAAAGAAAAAAGAAAACTCAATTAATCAAAATTTGATTTATAAAAGTAAAACTCACGGAATTAATCACAGTAGAAAAGTTGCAATACTTTGTTCTGAAATATTACAAAGTACAGGAATAAACTTTGATGAAAAAATGGTTGATATACTAATGACTGCAAGTTATTATCATGATATTGGTAGAATTGCAGATATAGGACCTCATGCACTAAACAGTGTAAGAAAACTGAAAAATGTAGATTTAACTTTTGAAAATGGAGAAAAATATTCTGAAAATGATAGAAACATACTTTATGCACTAGTAGATTGCCATGAAGGGAAAGATTCAGAAATAGATAAGAAATTAGAAAAATACAATATCTCAGAGGAAGATAAAACTAAAGTAAAATTTTATGCTGAAGTTTTGAGAGATGCAGATGCTTTAGACAGAGCAAGAATTAGTACAAGTTTTTTAATGGATTTAAATCCTCAGTATTTGAAATTAAATGAATCAAAAAAGTTAATTAATTTCTCTTTTGATTTAGATAATATTAGTAATTTAATTCCAACAAAAGATTTAATGAGTTTGGATGTTATGCATAATAAAGAAAAATCATTTTTAGATAGTTTAAAGGTTGAAACTAACCCTCAAGCAGCTTTAAATAAATTTAATTCACAAGAACAAACTCAAGAAAAAGATTCTATTGATAGAATATAATAAAGACAATCATAAAGAAATTAGGAGTAAATATATGGAAGGAAATCAAAAAAATCAGATTGTTATTTATGGGGGAAGTTTTAACCCTCCACTTAACTCACATTTATATTTAGCACAAAATTTATTAAACAATTTTAAGCAAATTAGTAAAATAATTTTTGTTCCAGTAAATTGCAAATATAAAAAAGAAGGATTAATAAATAATGAAGACAGATTCAATATGCTTAATCTTGCTTGTAACAATAATAAATGTTTTGAGGTCTCTA
The DNA here is from genome assembly GCA_944391745.1 of uncultured Clostridia bacterium. GTDB lineage: Bacteria > Bacillota > Clostridia > TANB77 > CAG-508 > CAG-793. The sequence goes on along the minus strand of CALXUS010000004.1, from coordinate 9,331 downwards.
GACTTGAAATAGATAGTGATAGACCATTGTACACAATAGAAACATTAAACTATTTCAAAAAAATATATTTTCCAAATGATGTTGCTTATGTTATGGGAAGTGATAATTTAAAAGATTTACCTAACTGGAATAAATTTGAAGAAATATGTCAAAATTTTGAAGGTTATATTATAAAGAGAAAAAAAGATAAAATTGACTCAATTATAAGTAGTAATCCATTACTATTTCGATATCAAAAAAATTTTAAAATAATAGAAGAAAATGTTTATGAGAATTTAAGTTCAACTTATACAAGAAATTTAATCAAACAAAACAAGAGTATTAGATATTTATTGCCAGAAAAAGTAGAAAATTATATATATGAACATAATTTATATAAGTAAAAGGAGAAAATAAAAATGTTGAAAAAAGAAGAACTAATTAAAGAAACTGAAAAAGCAATAGAATGGATTAAAAATATTGTAAATAATGCTAATTCTAAAGGTGTAGTTATAGGAAATAGTGGAGGTAAAGATTCTGCTACAGTACTTGCAATGGCTGTTAAAGCCTTAGGAAGTGAAAACGTAATAGCAGTATCTATGCCCTGTCACTCAATTGGTTCTGATTTTGATGATGCAAAATTAGTAGCAAATCATTTTAAAGTAAAAATGCTTACAATAGATTTAAGCAAGACCTATGATATTTTAGAAGAATCATTAAACAATCAATTAGAAGAAAAGCTTGGTATAAATAAAATATCCAAAGAATCAAGTATTAATATAAAACCTAGATTGAGAATGACAACATTGTATTCAGTAGCTCAAACTTTAGGATATTTAGTAATTGGAACTGGAAATTTATGTGAAGCAATGGTTGGATATACAACAAAGTGGGGAGATAATAGTTATGATTTTAATCCAATTGCTAATTTTACAGTTGAGGAAGTTTTAGCAATAGGTAGTTACTTAGGAGTACCAGAAAGAATCTTAAAAAAGGCTCCAAATGATGGTTTAGGTGGGCAAACTGATGAAGAAAAATTAGGAGTAAAATATAGTCAAATTTCGGAAATGATTGAAACTGGAAAAACTGAACCATCAGCAGAAAAAACTATTAGAAAAAAATATAACAGTTCTAAACATAAAAGAGATTCTATTCCAACTTATAAGTTTGAGAGAAAAAATTATTTAACAATGGGATAATTATATGAAAAAAGTTATATTAGAAGCACTAAAGAAATATAGAGTTAAAATATTATTAGGAATTATATTTATTGGATTAAATACATATCTTTTAACTATACCTCCTTTAATTATTGGTGAAATAGTAGATATGTTATATAATGTCGAACAAAATAAGCAAGACATAATAAATAGTACATATTACCTTATTGGAGTATGTATTATTTTGCTTGTTGTAAGGCTTATATGGAAATATTTTTTTGCAAGTACACAAAGAGGTTTTGAAAAAGAGGTTAGAAAAAGTTTATTTAAAAGATTTTTAAGACTTAAGCCGAAAGAATTAATTAATATAAAAAATGGCGAAATAATGTCATATTTTGTAAAAGATTGCACAGAAATGAGATTATTTTTAGATAAAATTTTGTCACAAGGTACAAGAATAGTATTTACATTTATTATTACAATTTTTCAGATGGCTAAAGGAGTTAATATATTTTTAACATTAGCAGTTTTATTTCCAATATTTGTAGCAATTATTTTAGTTATTAAAATAAAAAAATATGTAGAAGAAAGTTTTAGGAAATCGCAGACACTTTTTACTGATATGTCAGAATTTATTCAGGAAAGTAATGATGGCATAAAAACCCTAAAAGCATATTCTTGTGAAGATGCACAAATAAAAAAATTTGTAAAAAAGAATAAAAAAGTTTATGAAAGCGATAATACAGTAGATATTTTTTCTAATTTACTAAAACTAAGTCTTGATATATGTTTTGGAATTTGTTATGCAATTTCATTATTATTAGGATCAAGATTAGTATTAGATGGAAATATAACAGTTGGTGAATTAATTACCTTTAATGGATATATTGCGTTATTTGTTAATCCAGTAGCTTGGCTACCACAGCTCATATCAAGATCAAAAAGAGCAAAAATTTCATTTAACAGATTGCAAAAATTATATACTCTTGAAACAGAAAAATATAGCAAAAATGAGCCGAAAAATATAATAAAATTAAAAGGAGATATATCAATAAAAAATGTTAGCTTTAATTATCCAGGTTCAATAGAAAACAGTTTGGAAGATATTAATATTGAAATAAAACATGGACAGACAATTGGAATAATTGGAACACTTGGCAGTGGAAAAACAACTTTAATGAATTTATTAACAAGATTATTTAATATTCATCATGGTCAGATTTTAATTGATGGTTATGACATAAAAGAATTGCCTCTTGAAGTATTAAGAAAAAATATTTGCTATATAACACAAGATAATTTTATGTTTTCTTCCTCAATCAAGGATAATATTAGCCTGTTTGATGAAGATTATGAAGATAGTGAAATAAAGGAAAGTACCAAAAAAGCCATTGTATATGAAGATATAAAAGAAATGAAACATGGAATCAACACAATTATAGAAGAAAACGGAACAGATTTGTCAGGAGGTCAAAGACAAAGAGTGGCTTTATCAAGAGCTTTTCTAAGGGATAGAAACATTTTAATTTTTGATGATACATTTTCTTCATTAGATAATAATACATCAGAAGAAATAATAAGTAATGTAAAAAAATTAGCTAAAGGAAAAACATGTATTATTATTTCAAATAAAGTTTCAGATGTAATGTTTAGTAATCAAATAGTAGTATTAAACGATGGAAAAGTAGAAGAAATCGGAACAAATGAAGAATTATTAGAAAATGATGGAATGTATAAAAAATTTTATGAACATCAATCAAAAAAATGATTAATAATTAAGAAAGGAAAAGCTAATGAAGAATAATACTTTTAGCAAAATGCTAAAATTGTTAAAACCCAAAAGAAAGTCACTAATAATTATATTTATACTAGCAGTAATAATAAATATAGGTGAGGTAGTTAAACCTTATATAATAAAAATTGTAATAGATGATTATTTAAGTTTAAAAATTTGGGAAAAAGCTGGAATGACAATAGGAATTCTAGGAGCAATTTATATAGGCATTGTATTATTAGGAAGCATATTAGATTTTATAATTACAACAGCTACAAGTATGATTGGGGAAGAAATTTTATACAATATTAGAAATAAGCTTTTTAAATACTCTATGAAATCAAATATATTATTTCACGATAAAACCCCTTCAGGAACATTGTTTGTAAGAACAACAAGCGATGTAGAGGATATCTCAAACTTTTTTAAAGATGTTGTAACAACTTTTGCTAAAGACATTATTATGATAATTGCACTTTTAACTATGATGTTCACTATAGATTATAGGCTTGCTCTAGTATGTCTAGGTTTAATTCCATTTGTTATTATAACAACATATTTGACAAATAAAATAAGTAAAAAAGTAAGAGAATATTCTAAAAAAGTCAAAACTAATCTAAATATATTTATGGCTGAATCTATTTATGGAGTTAAATTAATAAAATTATTTAATAAACAACGTATAAAAGAAAAAGAATATTCAAAAATTTGTGATGAATTTTATAAATCTAGAATGCCGATTGCCATAACTGAAGGATTAATAGTAGCTTTTATGGTTATATTTGAAAATTTAGGGGTATCTTTAATTGTTTGGATATGTATAAACAATTTATTTAGCATAAGCTTAGATGTAGGTGTAATATATATGTTTATTACTTATTTAAAACAAATATTTGCACCAATACAAAGAATTGTAGAAAATTTTGAAATTATTCAAGAAGCTATAATTTCAGTAGATAAAATATTTAACATTCTGGAAAAAGATGAATATATCGAAGATTTTGATACAGGAATTATTCCAAAGAAAATAGAGGGAAAAATAGAATTTAAACATGTATGGTTTGCTTATAAAAATAATGAATGGGTCTTAAAAGATGTATCATTTACTATTAATCCAGGTGAGAGTATTGCAATAGTTGGAAGAACTGGTAGTGGAAAAACAACTATAATAAATTTAATTAATAGATTTTATGATATTCAAAAAGGTGAAATATTAATAGATGGTATTAATATAAAAGATATTAATCTAAAGTTTCTTAGACAAAATATAGGAATAGTATTACAAGAACCATTTATATTTGCAAATTATATTGAAGAAAATATAAAAATGAATCAAAAGATAACAGATGATGAAGTAGATTTAGCTATCAATTTAGCATCAGCAGATTTATTTGTAAACTCTTTACCAAAGGGTAAAAAAGAAATAGCCCATGAAAGAGGAGAATCTTTTTCAGCAGGTGAAAAGCAATTAATAGCTTATGCTAGAATATTTGCAAAGAATCCGGCAATATTTATTTTAGATGAAGCAACTGCAAATATTGATACAAAGAACGAAGAACTAATACAGAAATCTGTAGATAAAATATCAAAAGAGAAAACATCTATATTTATTGCACACAGACTATCAACAATAGTCAATGTAGACAAAATAATAGTTCTTAGTCATGGAAAAATTATTGAACAAGGATCACATAACGAGTTATTAAAAATTCCTAATGGATATTATTATAAATTATATAACTCATATTATCAGAATTTGTCGGTATAATGATTGACATTATTTAAATGTATTTATATAATACATTTAATCATATAGTAGTTGATTTACCCAAAATTCCTATCCAAATAATTTAGGAGGGACCGCAAATGATTACTATTCATTCGGAATGGAAGCTTAGAAGTGGAGATATCATTGACGATGATTGGAGAGACTCTGGATTTGTTAGGATTATTCGTAAATCTGGAATAAAATCAGATTTGTACACTACTGATGGTGAATGCTTCTACTCTGGAACACTCTGGAGCATAGGCCTTTTAAAAGAGAATATGCTTCGAATTGGCGGAAAAGGTTTCTATATGGGAGTAATATCTTTGGATACTATGAAATTTATTATTAGCTTTTCTAAAAAAATCAAGGAAATAAAATATTGTTCTGCATTCCATGCTTTTGAATGTGAGAATGAAAATAAGAAAAAGTATCTTCTTTCAGAAAATGATGGGAGCAATATTTTAGGGAAATATTATTTCAACGGGAATATTCACTTTACAGGTAAAGAAATATGTGTAGGCGTTGAAGACCAAACTGGTAGGCAAGGGATTTACTCTATTACAAATCAAAAACTTGTTAAAAAATGCGTTTATTAGAAACTTAAATAATCACCGATTTTTAATATGAATTAAATCATTTACAAAGAAACTGGTATAACTTAAAAGGTTATATCAGTTTCTTTTTTTCTATTATTAATACTAAGATGTTGTAAACAAAACGAAAATCATATATAATTAATATATATTTTTAAAATGAAGGAGAATTATGGAATCAATAGCAAGAGTGAAAAATAAACTTCCAATAGATTTTATTACAGAATTAAATGATACATTTAACGAAAGAATTTCAGATAAAATCTTAAGTGGAATGATAGAAAATAGATACACTACAATGCGCGTAAATACATTAAAATATGATATAAATAGTTTAAAAAAGAATTTAGAAGATAATAAAATTGAATTTAAAAGTGTTCCTTGGTATGAGGATGCACTTATAATTTTGAATGCTAATGAAAATATTTTGCAATCACTAGACTTATACAAAAATGGATATATATATTTGCAAAGTTTATCAAGTATGATTCCACCATTAGTATTAGAACCAAAAGAAAACGAAAAAATTTTAGATTTAACAGCTGCTCCAGGTAGTAAAACTACACAAATAGCTGCATTAATGAAAAATAAAGGTTATATATTAGCAAATGAATTAGACAAAATAAGATGTGAAAAACTTAAATATAATATTAATTTGCAAGGCGTAAAAATTTGTGAAGTAATAAATAATAAGGGTGAAGAATTAGGAGATAATTATATAAATCAATTTGACAAAGTACTATTAGATACACCATGTAGTGGTGAAGGAAGATTTTTAATAGAAGACAAGAAAACTTATGAAAACTGGTCTACATCAGAAGTCGATAAATTAGTAAAACTTCAAAAAGAATTATTTACAAGTGCTTACAAAGCGTTAAAACCCGAAGGAATACTGGTATATTCTACTTGTACATTAAATAAAAATGAAAATGAAGGCGTTTTAAACTGGGCAATCAATAAATATAATTTAGAAATTGAAAAAATAAATATGGATATTAAGAATTCTCTTAATGGAATTACAAAGGGTTACAATAAACAATTAAAAAATGCTATAAGAGTTTTACCAAATAAAAAACAAGAAGGTTTCTTTGTCGTAAAAATAATAAAAAAAGCATAAGTAGGAAAATATGAGATGTCCCAATTGTGGTAGTGCAAATATTTCTAGTATAGTTTATACTCATACAAAAGAGTTTTTATGGAGATATATTTGCAATGATTGCGGGACCAAGAACTCTAACTGGAATTGGATAAATAAGTATAGCACTTAATATTATAATATACATTGTATCATTATTTGTATAATATGCATAATGATATTATATAAAATTAAAATAAGTGAGGTATATTTATGGGTATAGTAGGAAATACGCCAATGATAAAAATATATTATAATTATAATGGAAAAGACAAATATATTTATACTAAATTAGAATATTACAATTTAACAGGAAGCATAAAGGATAGAGTCGCAAAATATATAGTAGAAAATGCCTTATCTAGTGGAAAGCTAAAACCAGGCATGCCAATAGTTGAAGCAACAAGTGGAAACACTGGCATAGCTTTATCTGCTATTGGAGCGAAAATAAAATGCCCTGTATATATTTTTATGCCTGAATGGGCTAGTAAAGAAAGAATTAAACTAATGAAAATGTATGGGGCTAAAGTTATTTTAGTTAGCAAAGAAGATGGCGGTTTTATAAAATGTGTACAATTAGCTAGTAATATGGCAAAAGAAAAAGGAACTTTTTTAGCTAATCAATTTGAAAATAAAGACAATTATTTAGCACATTATGAAACAACAGGCAAAGAAATTATTAGCCAAGTACCAGAAAAAATTGGAGCTTTTGTTTCAGGAGTCGGAACAGGTGGAACATTAATGGGAGCTGGAATTAGAATTAAAGAAAAATATAATGATAGTAAAATTATTGCTATAGAACCAGAAACAATGCCTATAATTTCAAAAGGAGAAAAAATATCCAATCATAAAATCGAAGGAATAGGCGATGACTTTGTTCCAAAACTACTTGATAAAACTAAAATAGACAATATTTATTTAATAAATGATGATGACGCTATAGTAATGTCAAAAAAGATAGCATCAGAATTAGGCTTAGGTGTGGGTATTTCATCTGGAGCTAATTTTATTGGATGCGTATTGCAAAATGATATTTCTGAAAATCCAGCTACTACAGTATTTGCAGATGATAATAAAAAATATTTATCAACTGATTTGTTTAAAGAAATTGAAATAAAAAAAGAATTTATTTCTAATAATGTGCATTTATTAAAATATGAAATAATATAAATTTAATATAACTATTCACAAAAATTAAAAATTGATTAATAATAAAATAAACTTTAGAAAAAAGAAGGAACAAAAATGAAAAAAAGGGAAAAAAAGAAAAATTTTAAAAATATAATTTGTATAATATTAATTATTATTTTGGCTTTTATTTTAGTATCTACATTTTATATTGATAAAAGGAGTATAACAAAAGAAGTATTTATACCAATTCAAACTTGGGCGAGTATATCACCTAATATAATTGTGGAAGATTCAGTATATATTGAAGAAACCGAAAGTGAAGAGGTTAAGAACTTAATTACTGATATAATGAGTGCTAATGGACTTAATTCATCTAATTTTGGATTCTTTTTCTACAATATTGATACTAGAGAATATTATTTTTATAATGAAAATAAATATTTTACTGCAGCGAGTACAGTGAAAGTTCCTGTTGCAATGCTTTATTATGACAAAATAAATAATGGTGAAATAACAGAAGAGAGTACTTTATTATATAAATCAAATGCTTATGAGGCAGGTGCAGGTGAAGTAACCTCAAAATATAGAGCAGGTTCTTATATACCTTACTCAGTATTATTAAGAGAGCTAATTGTTAACAGTGATAATACAGCAAACAATATTTTAATTGGTAATATAGGATTTAATAAATATAGATACGAAATTGCAAAATATAGTGATAAAGAATTATCAAGTCAGTTCTATTCTTCAAATGTAACATGTCCAGGTTTTTCTTATGATGTTGTAAAGTATTTATATAATCATTCAGACGAATACGCCGAACTTATTGAAAATATGAAAAAATCATCTTATGGAAAATATTTAAAAGAAAATTTAGAATATGATGTTGCACATAAATATGGAAGCTATAATGGTTATGTTCATGATTATGGAATAATATATGGAAAACAAACATATTTAATGGGGGTATTTACAAGAAATAAAAATAATGCACCAACATTAATTGCTAATATAGGTAAAAAAGTCGTTGACTTAGTAGAAGAAAATTTAGAATAAGAAGAAAGGAAAACAAAATGGAAGAAGAGATAATAGAATTACTAAAAAGTACAAACAGAACAGGAATTGAATTTTTAATAAGCTTTTTACAAAAATCTGATTTTTTTAAAGCTCCAGCAAGTACAAGATTTCATGGTAGTTATGAAGGAGGATTAGCTAAACATAGTCTTAAGGTGTATGAAATTTTAAAACATAAAGTAGAAACATCAGTAAAAGAAATAAAAATACCAAATGAATCTATAATCATAATTGGTTTACTTCATGATATTTGCAAAGTTAACTATTATAAAACTGACTACAGAAACGCAAAAAATGCATTAGGAGTTTGGGAAAAAGTACCTTACTACACTATAGAAGATACAATTCCTTATGGTCATGGTGAAAAATCTGTAATGATGCTTTCAGAATATATAAAATTAACAAATGATGAAAAGTATGCAATTAGATGGCACATGGGCTATACAGAACCAAAAGAATTATACTCAACAATAGGTGAGGCATATAAAAAATATCCAATTGCACTGCTCACACATGAGGCAGATTTGGAAGCTACATATTTTTATAATACTTAATATTTAGAGTAGAAGCTGTTTTTTTCGAGAGGGCTGCTTTTGGGGACACCTTCCAAAAGCAGCCTCAAAAGCAACCCAAAATGCAGATGTCCATTCAAAATTCTATTGCAACAAAAACCTAATATATATTTTACTATTAAGCTGCATCTTTTATTTTATTTAT
>CALXUS010000003.1 GCA_944391745.1 uncultured Clostridia bacterium | reverse complement strand
CTAATTTTGAAGATATTAATACTTCTAAAAATAGTTCTACCGTTACGAAAAGTAACATCGGTACATAAAGATGTTTCAGAACGTTTACTAGAAATAAGCCCTACTCTTGCTTTAGAAGTTAGAAAAGTATTAGACGAAAATAAAGCAGAAAGACATATTAGAGGTGGATTAGCAACAAAACTAAAATATAGTCATTTACATCAAAACTCAAAATAATTTTTATTTTTAATATTTTTTTAGATAATATATTGCATTATTCGACAAAATATGATAAATTAATATCAGCGGAATAAATTTACTAAAGTAAATTTAGGAAGCATTCCAAATACCAACTAATTCTGGAGATATTAGAAATAATATCTCCCTTTTTTTATTCATCTACTAAATACTTTCTCAATAAATTATCAAACTCTGGTAATTCTTTTTTCAAAATAATTGGTTTTCTTGTTTTTAAATTAATAAAACATAAATCTGTGCTTCCTGTTGCAACTAATTCATTAGTTCCAACTTTCGTCATTACATATTCTATTGTAAATTTAATACTATTATATTTTGTTATTTTTGTTTCTATCTCAACACTATCACCAAATGTACTTCCATTTTTATACTTACAATTTACAGATAAAATAGGTGAAGAAATACCCATAGATTCTAATTTGTCAAATCCAAAACCAATTTTATCTAAGAAATCTACTCTAGCCTCTTCCATCCATCTAATATAATTTGAATGATGTGTCAATCCCATTCTATCTGTTTCATAATATTGAACTTTATGTATATATTTGCTCATTTTATTTTTTCCTCCTTATATATTTACTTTTTTTATTGTTTTTCTTTTTTTGAACAGAATATCCAAATTTTCCAATCTTTTTTCCTAAAGAATAATATCCACCATTAGCATAGGCTAATAATTTACATTTTGAAATATCAAAAGCACCATTTTCATCTATATACTCTTCATCTGCATCTATACACAAAACTTCAGCAATAAACATATCATGACTACCTAGTGGAACTATTTTTTTTACTCTGCATTCTATAGAAACAGGACTTTCTTTTATTAATGGTGCTTTTACCATATTAGCTTTCTCTTTAGTTAATTTCATTTCCTTAAACTTATCCACATTTGCTCCAGATTTAACTCCACACCAGTCAGTTGCATTTGCTAATTTTTCAGTTGTTAAATTTATTACAAATTCCATATTCTCCTTGATAATATTATAAGAATATCTAGACTGTCTTACAGATATATACACCATTGCTGGATTAGTGTTAATTATTCCTGTCCATGCAACAGTTATTATATTAGACTTTTCCATATCTCCACAACTAACCATTACAGCAGGGATTGGATATTCAAATGTTCCAGCTTTCCATTTTATTTTACTCATTTTATCTCCTTTCAAATATCTTTTTATTAACAATCATGGACGGCTATAAAAACCGCCCGCACCAAATTATTCAAATACTTCCTTTACTTTAGGTAATAAATAATGGCTTCCTCCTAAATCTTTTACATCTTCACACATAGAAATAATTAATAATCCATTTTCATCAAAAGCATTAAACCAGCCTATTTCAGTACCATCCTCATCTTGTTGGTCATCTTTAATCTCAGCAGTACCAGTTTTTCCAGCTAATGTTTTTCCTTCAATTTTAGCAGCTTTTCCTGTTCCCTCCTCTACAACTTGTATTAAATCTTCTTTTATAATATTTGCTATTTCCGATGAAATGACATTTTCTCTAAAATACTTTTGTTTTTCTTGTTCTTCATTTGCATTTACATTATTTATTAAATTATCACCTTTCTCATCCGTTTCTTCATATTCTATTATAGGCATTACCATATTTCCACCATTTGCGAAACTTGAATAAATCATTGCTAAGTGAATAGGATTAACTAAAAGCTGATCTTGACCATAACCACTATTAGCTATTGCTGATTCACTATCCATTGCCCCATAAGTAGATTTACTTATATCTTGAACAAAAGAAATTTTTTCATTAAACCCAAAGTCATTTAATCCTTGTTGTAAATTATTTTTTCCGATTTTTAAAGCAGCTTTTGCAAAATAAATATTATCTGAATAGACAAGTGCATTTCTTAAATTTGCTGGTCCAGAATAAGTTTCCAAAGTCGTTACATACAAATTTCCCCATGAATCACTATTTTGCCATTTAGTTCCGCTTGTTTCAAAATCATCATCAGCTGTAAAACTATTATATTTTAATCCTATTGCACCAATAACAGGCTTTAATGAAGAGCCTGGTACATAAGATGCTAAATATCTATTATACATTGGCTTATTTTCATCATTTTGTAGTTTTTGCCACTCTTCATCTGTTACTCCCAATGTAATATCATTCGCATCATAAGACGGCGTACTAACTAATGCTAATACTTCTCCTGTATTATAATTAATTGCAACAGAAGCACCCTTATCTTCTTTAAATTGTTCATAAATCTTTTGCTGTATATTTACATCAATAGTTGTTTTTATATTTTCTCCATTTTCAAGGTCTTTTTTTGCCAACGTTTTAACCTTTTTACCATTTTCATCAATTATATTAATTTCTTTTCCATCAGTTCCTTTAAGTCTATCATTATAAGCATATTCTAATCCAGTTTTTCCTTCATCATTTTGTGCATATCCAGTAAGTAATGAAGTAGCCTCTTTATATGGATACACTCTAGCATTTACATCTGTTACTAAAATTCCCTTAATAGTAAGCAATTCATTTTTCAAATCTTGCTCTTCTTTAGAAATTTTTCTCAATGGAACAAAAGTATCTTCACCAACATAACTAGCATTTAATGAATTATTAATTGTTTCTACAGACATTCCTAATAATTCAGAAATTTTTGCTAAATCTGTTGTATCATCCATTTTTCCAGGTACTAATCCTATAGAATATGCTTCTCCATCTTGTGCTAAAGCATTATTATTTCTGTCATAAATAGTTCCTCTAGTACTATCTAAAGTGTCAACTCTTACTTTATATTCATCCTTTAAATCCGGAAAAATAATTGTTGAATCCCATTGTATTTTATAAACATTATCTGTATTTTTCACTTTTATTGTATTCAAAAAACTTATATTCCCTGCTAATGTACTCATTGAATTATTATAAGTTACATTTATTATACTTGAATCATTCTCATCATTGGTATTATTTAAAACTGTAACACTTATATCACTAGCTTCTATTCCCTCATAAATATTTTTTACTCTTGTTATAAAATCCTCTTTTGCCAGGTCAGTTTCTACATAGTCATACATAGCCTCATAATCTTTATTGCTTAATTTTTCAAAATATTCTTTTAAGCATAGTGATGGTTCAGTCCTATTTGCATTAAATATAACTATTACAATTGCTAAAACTGCTATTATAAAAAATACTAAAAATAGAATTAATACTTTTCTTCTCATCTCTACTCCTATAGCTATTTCTTGGATGTTTTTTGGGGATGTTTTTGGGGACACCTTCCAAAAACAGCTGTTTATAACTTATGCATATTTTACAATACATAAGTTATTTTTGCAAGATAGATAAAGTCGACCATCAATTTTTTAAAAATAATTTGTTCCTTGAGAGCTGTTTTTGGAAGGTGTCCCCAAAAACATCCAAACCATGAATGCATCTCAATACTTTTCCTTATTGAAAAACATTTTTTTATATGCTACAATAAACAATATAAATAAAGAACAAAGGAATGAAATATATGAGTTTAATTGATTTTTTTAAAGATTATAAAGATTACATTAAATCTAATAATTCGCGCTCTCTAACCTTAACTAAATCTAAAGGAAGAAATTTTTTCAAATTCGTTCAGCTTAAAAACTTTCAGAAAAAATATGGTGATTTTCTCTATAAGCATTTTAAGATTATGAATAGCCCAGATGAATATGAATTCTTATTTGATTATTTTGGAAAAAAGACCTTAGAAGCTGCATTGCAAAACGAGCAAGCTACCACTCAGGAAATAGCTTCTATACTATTTAAAAATAAAGATTTTGACAATTTTCGCTCTGAAACGCCAATACATTCAGTTGTTTATAGAATGGAAATCGCTATTATGTTAAATAAGTCTACAGGTTTTACTATAACAGATATTACATCCGGTATTAATCCTGCATATTTTTCTAGAGAATCGTATAAAAATAAAAAGGTTCTTGATATTTTCTATGAAAATAATGTAACTAAAGATACTTTAAAACAAATATATGATATTTATGGTAAAGAAATAATTAGCGAATTTTATAATGATGACAACTTAAGAAACAAATCTATTATTGTCTCAGATGATAAGTATTCCCAAATTTTTGCAGCTGGTGGTTTACAAGATCATGTAACCCATTATTCTGAAGTAGATTTAGATAATATTTTTCAAAAATATTTAAGAAACGAACAACTTTCAAAATCCGAGCAAGCTATTGTTATGGGATTGTTAATTAAGGAATGCGATTTAATTTCAACATATACAATTCCTCACTTATTAAATAATCCAGATTATATAAAATCAGAAATAAGCATAGGAATTTTTAATGATATTGCTGTTAATAATCATCAATATTCTAATGAAGAAAGAAAAATGTTTGCTTCACTATCTAACATTTGGAATCGCGATGATTTACAAAGATATCAAAACTTAATTTTATTAAAATCAAGATTTTCTAGCTTATCATCCAAGTATGAACAACAACTTAACATCATAAATAAAATTTTAGCTTTAACACCTTATGAGTTACCTGCCCATGCTCAAGAAATAGCTAAAACCATGGATTCAATATACACAGATTACGAAGTAGCAAATAGAGAAGATGTTATAAATAATGTATACAACCCTCAAAATCAAAATGAGATTATAATATCAGATATCTCTCAAATGCCTACTGGTGCAATGCTCCACTTCTTTACCCCTGGTCAAAGTGCATATTCATTTAATGATTATATAAAAGATTTAGAAGAAAAACGTTCACAAGAATTAGGAAGAGTTTTTCATTTTAGCGAAGACGAAAAAGAAAAATTAAAATCAAACTTTGAAGTATCCCAAGACCATTATATTCCAAGCCATTCTTTAGATATGACAGGAATCGGACAAGTTGGAGAGTTTGACACTAAATATATCACAAACACATCTAATCAACAATCAGCAATGATTGTTACTGCAAAAGATATTGCAAAAGGCTATGGTACACGTGGAAATATAGCATTAGGCTTTTCTAAAGCAACTTTAACACCAGATTTAATTGCAACTGTATCAAATAAAAACATACATTCAAACAAAGGAATTGACTATGTGGAAAGTGATAATCAATTTCAAGATTTTTCAGCAACTTATGCTGATTTAACAAATCCTGAAAATCGTGATATACGAAATAATGAAGTTGTACTTTTTAGAAATACTTCTGAATATACATTAAAGCCTTCCTATGTAATGTACATTTCTCAATCGGACAACTTAAATTCAGAAAAAGAAAATATTAATGCTATTAAAGAACAAATGAAAAAAGCAGGATTAAAAGTACCTTTAGTCATATTTGATAAAGAAAAAATTAAACAACAGTTACGTAGTGAAAATAAAAGATTTTCACATTCCATTGAAGAAAGATAAACTTTTACAGCTGTTTTTGGGGACACCTTCCAAAAACAGCTGTTTTCGGAAGGTGTCCCCAAAAGCATCCAAAATGCATCTATTTAATTTCCATAATTTCTTCTGCCCTTTTCACATCTTCATTACTAGCCACTCTCAAATCCCCTAATTCATAAGGAACTCCAAGTTTTTCCCATTTATACTTTCCTAAATCATGATAAGGTAGAAACTCGAATTTTTCTACCTTAATTGTTTTTAAAAAATCTTTTAATTTAAGCAAATCCTCTTCTTTATCTGTAATTCCAGGAACTAAAACCTGCCTAATCCATATTCTTTTGTTCTTCTCATTAATATACTTTGCAAATTCTAACTCTAACTTATTCGAAGAACCTGTAAGCCACTTGCAAGTTTCATCGTTTATACATTTTATATCCAACAAAAATATATCTGTAAGATCAACAATTTGCTTTATTTTATCA
This sequence comes from uncultured Clostridia bacterium, assembly GCA_944391745.1. Lineage (GTDB taxonomy): Bacteria > Bacillota > Clostridia > TANB77 > CAG-508 > CAG-793. Next base: position 93,381 of record CALXUS010000003.1, on the reverse strand, counting down.
GTAATTGTAAACATTCCAGAAGTATCTAAACAAGTAGAAATATTTTGCTTTTTTAGCTCTTGAAATAAGCTTATTACAAAATCTTGTTGCAAAAGTGGCTCTCCTCCACTTAAAGTAACTCCTCCATTTGATGCAACTATATAATTCTTGTATCTCATTATTTTTTCTACTACTTGTTTTACTGTATATTGCTCACCTAAATTAATATCCCAGGTATCTCTGTTTTGGCAATACTTGCATTTTAAATGGCATCCTTGCATAAATACTACAAATCTTATTCCTGGTCCATCAACTGCACCTAAGCTTTCAAATGAGTGAATTTTTCCTGTCACGTTTTCGTTATCCATTGCTTGCTCCTTCTGCTCTCTTCTTTTTTTATATTCTCTATTAAAAACGTCTTCTAAAGATTTTTTAGCTGTTTTTGGAAGGTGTCCCCAAAAACAGCTTCAAAAAAATCAAATTATATTTTTTCTTGTATTGTTCTAGCAATAACTTCTTCTTGTTGTTCACGAGTAAGTTTAACGAAGTTTACTGCATATCCTGATACACGTATTGTTAAATTTGGATAATTTTCAGGATGATTCATTGCATCTATTAATAAACTTCTATCAAATACGTTTACATTTATGTGGTGTCCTGTTTGCATAAAGTATCCATCTAACATACTTGTTAAATTATTAACTCTTTCTTCTTCACTGTGACCAAGTGTAGATGGTGTTATAGCAAATGTATAAGAAATACCATCTTCTGAATATTCATAAGGAAGTTTTGCTATTGAATTCATTGAAGCAAGTGCTCCTGATGAATCTCTACCATGCATTGGGTTTGCTCCAGGAGCAAAGGCAACTCCGGCTTTTCTTCCATCTGGTGTACTTCCAGTATTTTTACCATAAACAACATTTGATGTTATTGTTAAAATAGATAATGTTGGATCTGCATTTCTATACATTTGATGTCTTTCTATTTTCTTCATAAATGTTTTTACTAAGTTTACGGCAATTTCATCAACTCTATCATCATCGTTTCCGAATTTAGGAAAATCACCTTCTACTTCATAATCAACTGCTAATCCGTCATCATTTCTAATAACCTTTACTTTTGCATATTTAATAGCAGATAGTGAATCAACAGCTACTGAGAAACCTGCAATTCCACAAGCCATTGTTCTTCTTATTTTTCTATCATGTAAAGCCATCTCTAAAGCTTCATAAGAATATTTATCATGCATATAATGAATTGCATTTAATGCTTTTATATAAATTTTTGCAACATAGTCCATCATCTGATCAAATTTTTCAATTACCTCATCATAATTTAAATACTCTGAAGTTATAGGTTCAAATTTTGGAGCCACTTGTTTGCCCGACATCTCATCTCTTCCACCATTAATTGCATATAAAAGTGTTTTAGCTAAATTTGCCCTTGCACCAAAGAATTGCATTTGTTTTCCTATTTTCATAGCAGATACACAACAAGCAATTCCATAATCATCTCCTAAAGTAATTCTCATTAAATCATCATTTTCATATTGAATTGAAGATGTTGCTATAGATATTTTTGCACAATACTTTTTGAAACCTTCAGGTAAATTCTTTGACCATAATACTGTTATATTTGGCTCTGGAGCTGGTCCTAAGTTTTCTAAAGTGTGTAATAGTCTGAATGAATTTTTTGTAACTAGAGTTCTTCCATCTATGCCCATACCTCCAATGCTTTCAGTTACCCATACTGGATCACCACTAAATAAAGCGTTGTATTCAGGAGCTCTTAAAAATCTTACCATTCTTAGTTTTAATACAAATTGGTCCATCAATTCTTGTGCAAATTCTTCTGTAATTGTACCATTTTTTAAATCTCTTTCCACATATATATCTAAAAATGTGGATACTCTACCTAAGCTCATTGCTGCGCCATTTTGATCTTTTATGGCACCTAAATATGCAAAATATGTCCATTGAAATGCTTCATGAGCATTTTGAGCTGGTTTAGATATATCAAATCTATATTTTTCAGCCATTAGTTTTAACTGATTTAATGCATCTATTTGATCATGAATCTCTTCTCTATCACGAATTACTTCCTCTGTAAATTCATCTGTATCTAAAATATTTAACTCATCCTGTTTTTCAGCAATTAATACATCTACACCATATAAAGCTACTCTTCTATAATCTCCTATAATTCTTCCACGACCATATCCATCTGGAAGTCCTGTTAATAAATGTGAGCTTCTTGCTCTTCTTATATCTGGAGTGTATACGGCAAAAACACCATCATTATGAGTTTTTCTTAATTCATGATAAACATATTCAACTTCTGGATCTACTTTATAACCATAACTTTCGCAAGATTTTTCTACAATTCTTATTCCCCCATTTGGCATAATTGCTCTTTTTAATGGGCTATCGGTTTGAAGACCAACTATTGTTTCTAAATCTTTATCAACATATCCAGCTTCATATCTATTTATGCCTGAAGGAGTTTTAGTATCTACATCAAGTACTCCCTTTTCTCTTTCTGCTTTATACAAATCTTGTATTTTATTCCATAATTTAGTACTTTTTTCAGTAACATTTGCTAAAAAACTTTCATCACCATCATAAGGTGTATAATTAGCCTGTATAAATCCTCTTACATCTATTTCTTTAGTCCATTCTCCTTGCTTATTAAAATTATCCCATTGTTTAAAATCCATATATTCCCTCCTTTTTATAACATATTTATTTTCTATTTTATTTTGTTTTATTAAATAAATAATTATGTTACTTAAATTATTTTTCCTAATCTATATTATCATAAGAAATTATCTTTATCAACAAATTTCTCTTAAATATTATCTGCAATTTTTTTATTTTTATTTAATGAAAATTTTTTATTAGGCACAAAAAAAATGAGAGGATGTCCTCAGACATCCATCCCATTGTTTGCTTCTTCTTCGCCAAAGATCTCATCCAAGAAATCAATGCAGACGCGTGCATCAGCAGGTGTATCTGCCATCTCTGGTGATGCACATAGCATCTCCAAAGTTTCATTGTCAAGAGTTACTAAATAATTATTCAATAACTCATTCAACTTTTTTTCCATTGGGTTTCACTCCTCACATTATGTTGTTATTAGATTATATCACTGATTCCATTTTTTGTCAAGTATGATACTATTTATCTAATATTCCTATTTTCTTTATTCCAAAAGTTATAAAATAAATTATTCCAGAAATAATTACAATCATTGGACCAGTAGGAATATTTGTATAATATGAAATAATCAAACCTGCTAATCCAGAAAATAGAGCAAATATTATTGAAAATAAATGATAACTTCTCATATTCATTGAAATATTTCTACTTGATGCAGCTGGTAAAATTATTAAAGAGTTAATTAGCAAAATTCCAACCCATCTTATAGAAATCATAACCATAATTGCAATTAAAATAGCAAAAATATTTTCCATTGCCTTTACATTAATACCTTTACTTTTAGCTAAAGTACTATTTAAACTTACAGCATTTATTTTATTAAACAAATAATACCAAAAAATAAGAGTTAATACAAAAGCAACAAACAAATATAATATCTCAGATTCAGAAATACTTAAAATATCTCCTACAAGATAACTCGAATATTTGTTAAAACTTCCACTTTGTGCAAGTATGGCTAGTCCTATGGCAATAGCTATAGATGAGAAAACACTAATAATAGTATCTGCTCCATAAGTAGTTTTACTCTTTATTAAATTCAATAAAATTGCAAATATTATAGCAAATATTATCATTGAAATATTTATATTTGTCATACCTAATAGCATACCTATTGCTATGCCTGTAAGTGCAGAATGTCCTAATGCATCAGAAAAGAATGCCATTTTTTTATTTACAATCATTGTTCCTATTATTGCAAATATCGGCGAAACTAATAGTATTGCTAAAAAAGCATTTTTCATAAACGTATATTGCATAAAATCAAAAGGTAAAATTATTTCTAACAAATTGTATACTACTTCCATTACCTAATTAAATCCTTCCCCATTATATTAGTTTATTATGCGATTTCTCCAAATCGATTTTTAAATTCTTCACTATTATATACTTCTTGTGCAGTTCCTTCTTTAACAACTTCTTTATCTAGTAAAATTACTCTATCAGCATATTTTTTTACTAAATCTAAATCATGTGAAACTAATATTATAGACATATCATACTGTTTTTTTAAATTAGATAAAATTTCATAAAAATCTTTAGTTCCATTTCTATCAACTCCAGATACTGGCTCATCTAAAATTAATAAATTTGGTACCGGAGAAGTAGCAATTGCAAGTAATACCCTTTGAAGCTCTCCTCCTGATAAGTTTCCTACTCTTTTATCTATCAACTTTTCAGCCCCAAACATTCTCAAACTTTCTCTAATTTTTCTATAAAGTTTTTTGTCCTTCATAAGCCACACTGGTTTATTAGATACATAAGAGGCAAACATATCATATACTGTTGTAGGCATATCTCTTTCAATATTTAAATGTTGAGGAACATAACCAATTTTTATTTTTTTCTTTTTATTTTCTTTCATATCGAAAAATTCAACTTTACCAGTATGATTAATTTCACCTAATATAGATTTTAATAGAGTAGACTTTCCTGCCCCATTTCTGCCAATAATCATCAAAAGTTCACCACAATGAATTTCTATATTAATATCTTTTATAATAAATTCTTTTCCTATTTTCACTGATAAATTTTCTATTTTTGTACAATGAAAACCACAACTTTCCATTTAAAACTTCATCCTTCCCTATAAATTCAAAAATTCTTAATTAAACATAGTTTTTAAAATTTCTAAATTTTCATTCATAATATTAATATAAGAATCTATAGAATTATCTCCGTTCATTGCATCATTTAATTTATAAACTTTCGCTCCTGTTTCTTCTGCAATTAAATTTGCATTTTGATTATCATCATTTTCAGCTATTACAATAGCCTTTATTCCTGTATTTTTAACCTCTTCAATTACCTCTTTAACAGTTTCCGCTGATAAAGCACTTTGTTCATGATCAGTTTCAATCAATGTTTCATTAACTCCTATAAACTTAAATAAATATGAAAATGATTCATTTAATGATACAACAGATTTCCCTGAAAAATTAATCTCATTATATTTATCTTTTAATTCTTTTAATTTTTCCTCATAAATACTTTCATTTTTCTTATAATTTTCACTATTTAAGGGATCTAATTCTTGAAGTCCTTCAGAAATTTTTTCAACTTGTAATATATAATTATCTATACTTGTCCAAAAATGAGGATTTACTTCATCACCTTCTTGCACAAAATCAGTTATTTTTGTACTAGAATCAATCATTTTTACATTAGGATATGAATCTATTATCTTTTGAGAAAATTGCTCCATTCCATAACCATTTTCTATAAAAATATCTGCATTCTCAAACTTTTTTAAATCGGTAGTAGTTAATGTATAATCATGAATACATCCAACATAGTTTTCTGCCATATTGCTTACTTCAACATTTTCTATGCCATTTGTTAAATTAATTGTCATAATATAAATTGGATAAAATGACGTAACAATTTTCAATTTGTCACTCTCTTTATTATCTTTTCTATTTAAATTACCAATTACTATCATTATAATTAATATAATAAAAATAACTATAGCAATAATTATATTTCTTTTTTTCACTTTTTTATTTCCTTTTACTTATTTTTAACCTTATTTACGAAATAAAGTTAGAACTGAGATATAAATAGTTCTAACTTTATTGCTTTTTTATATTAGTTTTGGCTATATGGTAACATAGCAATATGTCTGCATCTATTAACTGCTGTAGTTATATCTCTTTGATGCTTTGCACATGCACCTGTTGTTCTTCTTGGAAGAATCTTTCCTCTTTCATTAACAAATTTCTTTAATTGTTCTGGGTTTTTATAATCAAGAACAAGATTTTTGTCACTGCAAAGTGGACAAGCCTTTTTTCTAATTTTTCTTACTTTGTAATCATCATCATAATCTTTGTTATTTCTTCTATTTCTATTATTTTTCTTGTCTGCCATTATATTTATGCCCCCTTTCTTCTAAATTTTATATCACTTATTTTATGTCAATTAAAATGGTAAGTCATCTCCTGATGATACTTCAAAATCAGATGTATCACCACTTGATTGTTGACTATCTCCTCCAAAGGTATTATCAAAACTTCCAGTTCCTTGAGAATCTCTTTTACTATCAGCAAAATAAGTTTCCTCAGCTATAACCTCTGTTACATACCTTTTTTGTCCTTGTTGATCTTCCCAAGTTCTTGTTTGTAATCTTCCTACAACAGCAACTTGTTGACCTTTTTTGAAATACTTACTACAAAATTCACCAGTTTTTCCCCAAGCTACAATATTAATAAAATCTGCAGTTTGAGTATCTCCTTCTCTAGTAAATCTTCTATTTACTGCTAGTGAAAATGATGCAACTAGTGTATTACTTGTTTGTGTATATCTAACTTCTGGGTCTCTTGTAAGTCTACCCATTAATATAACTTTATTCATTTTAACCTACCTTTCGGCTCCCCCACTACATTTGTGGTTGTCTTTTGATTATTCTTCATTTTTTACTACTATAAATTTAATAACTTCATCAGTAATTCTGTAATTTCTTTCTAATTCAGCTATTAAAGTTGGCTCTGCTTCAAAGTAGAATACAACATAAATTCCTTCTTTGTTTTTCTTTACTTCATAAGCTAGTTTTCTTTTTCCTAAAGTATCTACTTTTTCAACTTTACCTTGTTTATTAATCAAATCTGAAAATCTATCAATAAGGCTTTTTACCTTATCTTCATCTGCAGATGGATTAATAATGATTACACTTTCGTATTTGTTCATTACATTCACCTCCTTATGGATAATAGCCTGCTATAAAATGCAAGCAAGGATTTGAAAAGTGATAATTTCTCTTTTCAAGCAGTACTATTTTATCATAAAATATACATAATTGCAAGTGTTTTGGTAATTTATTCTATACCTCTTTCTTCACGCCTTCTATTCTTTTCTTTTTTTCAATAATTTTATTTATTTGTATACTAGCAATAGGAATTAATACTATTATGTAAGGAATTATATAACGTGATTTAGCTTCCCAAATAATATGAAATGCAAATCCTCCCATAAAAATCAATAATAAATATATTACATTAGTTGAAATATTTTTTCTATTCTGTATTAAAACAATAATTGCACATATACAAGAAAGAATAAGTAAAGCCTTTTGATAAAATGTAAGTGGTGCTTTTATTTTATTTAAATAATCATCTTCACTTTCATTTAATAAGTTAAGTCTTATTGCCGAATATGTATTTTCTGCCCACATTGAAGCCAATTTCATTGTATAAAATCTAAATGTATATCCTATATTTTTAGAAAAATATAACAATCTTTCAATAATATTATTTTTATAAATTTCTTTTATTTCTATAGGATTCTTTAAAGCAGGTTCACCTATATCTTCATTGTACCAGCCATTACCTCTCCAGCTTTCACTCATTCCCATATAAATATAACTAATACTTGGATATTCTTTACTTTTATCTAAACCATATTTATTAATATAATAATTATCTACTATTTGAGCTGGAAGTATAGACACTAATATATATATAATTATTACTAAAAAATTTATTATATTTTCTTTTAAAGTTTTACTTTTTATTTTAGTAAATAAATTAAATAATAAATAAATGATAGTTGCTATAACAAATATTAAGCTATTCATTCTAAACATATATGCAATCATCGAGGCTATAGTTCCAATTAAAGCATATCTAAGCTTTTTAGTATCTGTAAATTTCATAAAACTATATACAGAAATTAAGGAACAAGCTAAACTAGGTATATCTCCATAAACAAATGTCAAAAGCATTGGCAATGAAATAAAAGTTAATAATAAAGTTAATAATAATACTTTATTTATTTTATGCTCTTTTGAAATCATATTTCCTATTTTATATATAGCTAAAACTATAATTAAAATAGATATAATATTAATTATTCTTGGAGTTGAATATCCATCATTATTAATAATTCTAAAAAATAAGCTATATAAAAAAGCTTGAGGAACTTGTTGATTATAAGCCTGTATATATTCATCTAAAGGAATTCCAGCGTAAGTCATACTATTTAATATTTCTTCGTCATACCCTCTTTCAAAAAGTTGTCCCATAGAGACGACATGAATTTGATCACCTACAATTGGAGGTTTAACGAATATAAACCATAATATACTTGCTAAAATATATATGCCTAATACAATAATAAATAAACTTATTCTTAATTTTTTTCTTTTTTCGTCTTTGTATAAAAATTTATTTAATTTACTTGTTAAAAAATATATTATTAAACTTACAATAGCCAATCCTAAAATATAAAAAAAACTATTAAAATTAATAGTTATATGTTCTGAAGCATCTAAATTTGCTGTTAAAAAAATATTTAATAACAAAACTATACCTAAAAATGTAATTCCTATTACCGTAAAAAATTTCTTCATTTTTATCTCCCCTAGTATCTTTATTACAATTTTGAGTTACTATACCATACTTTTGGGAAATTATCAATAATCAATTTTTATCTTGAATAATTAATTTTATACTATTATAATACTATTATATAATTTATAAAACATAGGAGATATTACAAATGAAAATAGTTTTAAGTGGAAGTGCAAAAGTAAAGGAACAAATCTTTGAAATAGCTAAAATACTTAAAAATAATGGTTACAATGTAGTAATTCCAAAAGAGTTTTTTGTAGATATGGAAAAAAGTCTTGCTTCAATTACACATTTTAATGAAATATGTAAAAAAGATACAGATATTGTCTTAGTTTGCAATTATACCAAAAATGGTATTGAAAATTATATTGGTCCAAATACTTTTGCAGATATATCAATTGCTTTTTATAATAAAAAGCCCATTTATTTATTAAAAGATATTTATTCGCCTTATAAAGATGAACTAGAAGGTTGGAAAGTTATCCCTATAAATGATGATTTATCAAAATTACCTAAACCTTAATAAAAAAACATAAAAAATTTTCGATTGAGGAATATCCCCAATCGAAAATTTTACATATATTCTTTAAGTTTTTTACTTCTACTTGGATGTCTCAATTTTCTTAAAGCTTTTGCTTCAATTTGTCTTATTCTTTCTCTAGTAACTTGGAATTCTCTACCTACTTCTTCAAGTGTTCTAGCTTTTCCATCATCTAATCCAAATCTTAATCTTAATACTTTTGCTTCTCTTGGAGTAAGTGTTGCCATTACTTCATCTAATTGTTCTCTAAGCATTGTATATGATGCTGCTTCTTGTGGAGAAGGAGAATCTTCATCTTGTATAAAATCACCTAAATGGCTATCATCTTCTTCACCTATAGGTGTTTCAAGAGAAACTGGATCTTGAGCTATTTTTTGAATTTCAAGTACTCTTTCTACAGATATATCCATTTCTTTAGCAATTTCTTCTGGTGTAGGCTCTCTACCATTTTGTTGTAATAATTGTCTTGAAGTTCTAATTAATCTATTAATAGTTTCAACCATGTGAACTGGTATTCTTATTGTTCTCGCTTGATCTGCTATTGCTCTTGTAATAGCTTGTCTAATCCACCATGTTGCATAAGTACTGAACTTATAACCTTTTGTATAGTCAAATTTTTCAACTGCTTTTATTAGTCCCATATTACCTTCTTGAATTAAGTCTAAGAAAAGCATACCTCTACCAACATATTTTTTAGCTATACTAACTACCAATCTTAAGTTTGATTCTGCCAATTTTTGCTTAGCAGCTTCATCTCCCTCTAGTACTTTTTTAGCCAATTCCAATTCTTGATCATAAGTTAAAAGTGGTATTTTACCAATTTCACGTAGATACATTCTAACAGGGTCATCTATACTTACGCCATCAAGATTATCTACATCTAAATCTTCTATAGATATATCTTCTACATCTTCTAAATCTTCTGCATCTGGTTCAATATCATCTATATCATCTTTTAATACATCTATTCCATTATTTTCAAAAGCATTAAAAACTTCATCGATTTGGTCAGCACTTGCATCACCTAATTTTGAAGCAAGCTCACCATAAGTAATTTTCCCTTTTGATTTAACTTCTGAAATAATTTTTTCGATATCTTCACGAGATTTTCCTTCTTTAGAATTAGTTGTGCTTTCTTCTTTTTTATTTTCCTTTTTTTCTTCTTTTTGTTGAACTTTATGAGCCATTCTAGCATTATCTATTGAATTAATTGCTGCTTTTAAATCTGTTTTATTTTCTTCTTTTTTATTTTCTGATTTATTCATAATTCCCCCTTACTTAATTTTAGCTAAGCTAATTATGATTTCATTTAATTCTTTGCCTAAAGCGATTGATTCGTCTTTAGATATATTTTTGTCATTTAATTTATTAATTATTTCATTACGTTTATTAATTAAATTATGTTTCTGATATAGTTTTTCAATATCTTCTATTCCTTTTTCAACATCTGTAATTTCAAAATCATAAGCAAGTATTCCACTAATATAATTAATTGTTTCATCATCTTCAAACCAGTTTAACACATTTTCTACTGTTTCATCTGGTGATAGTTTTTCATATAAAACCTTTATTATATTTTTATTTTTCTCTGATTTAATGTTTTCTATGCTTACTATTTTTTTTATTCTTTCTAAGCTTTCTTTTGGATAGTTGATTAATAAATATATTACCATCTGTTCTCTTCTAGCTGACTGCTCATCAATTTTTTCTTCTTGTTTTGGTCTAACTATATTTGGTTTAGCCTCAAGAGCTTTCGGATTAGCTGCCTTGTTAGAATATAATCTTTTATTAACTTCTGCATAAATAGCTTCTTTAGATATATTATAAGTATTTGCAATTTTATCGACATATACTTCTCTTTCCATACTGTTATTTACTTCAGAAAGAATCTTCGCTATCGCATTCAAAAATTTAATTTTATCACTTACATTATCTAGATTAAGCTCTTTTTTTAAATTTTTAACTTTATATTCAACAACAGAAATAGCATCATCCATACACTTTCTAAATCTATCAGGTCCATATTTTATAACATATTCATCTGGATCTTTGGCTCCACTTATTTGTAAAACTCTTATATCACAACCTAAACTTTGTAATATTCCCATTCCTCTTACAATAGCTTCTTGCCCTGCTCCATCTGCATCATATCCTAAAATTACCTGCTCTGTTGATTTTCTAAGTAATCTTCCTTGTGCATCAGTAAGTGCTGTTCCTAAAGATGCAACTACATTTGTTATGCCTCTTTGAAATAATGATATCGCATCCATATATCCTTCAACAATAAGTAATCTTTTCATTATTCCTGGATTATTTTTTCTTGCCACATTTAATCCAAATAAATTTCGTCCTTTACTATAAACGATATTTTCTGGTGAATTTATGTACTTAGGCTTACTATCATCCAAAACTCTTCCACCAAATGCAATTACTCTATTTCTTACATCTTGTATTGGAAAAATTACTCTATTTCTATACCTGTCAATGTACATTCCATTTTTACTCTTGTTAACTAAGCCCGAAGCTAAAATTTCTTCATCTTCAAAACCTTCTTTTCTAAGTGCTTTATACAATTCGTCAAATTGCCCTGAATAACCAATCATAAATGATTTTAAGGTATTATTATCTAATTTTCTTTTTTTTATGTATTCCTGTCCTAATTTTGACTCAGGCTTGTATAAATTCTTATGATAAAACTCTGCAGTAAATTTATTAACATCATAAACCTTAGCTTTAAGCTTAGCAATTTTTTCATCCTCATAGTTTGAAGATGATGGTAAATTTATGCCTGCCCTTTCAGCTAGCATTTGTACACTTTCTATAAAACTAATATTTTCAATTTTCATTATAAAGTGAAAAACATTACCACCTACACCACAACCAAAACAATGAAAAATTTGCTTATCAGGTGAAACAGAAAAAGATGGTGACTTTTCATTATGAAATGGACATAAACCAAAATAATTTCTACCGCTTCTTTTTAAAATAACATATTGTGATACAACATCAACTATATCATTTCGACTTCTAATTTCTTCTAATAATTCATCACTATATCTCACTTTAAACAATCCTTCTTTTTACTCATACTTATATTATTCGACATATGTAAACTAAATCCTTCTTTTTTAGATAAAAGTCTACACTTTATGTAAAATTATCTTGATTTACATAAAATATTTTATAGTCTAAAATATAGTGGACTTCCATTTTGTGTAAGTCCACCCATATAATAAATTAAATTATTTATTAAGCATTAGCTGCTCCATTAAAAGGTATAAATTTATTGACAGCATTTTGTTGTAAGTCAATTTTTGCCTCTGTAGGAACTCTATATTCCTTATATGACATATCTATTTTATTATCTATTAATTTTTCTATTTCATCTTTAGAAGAATGCTCTGCTAAAACTAATTCACTAACAAGAATTTGTTTTGCATTAAGTAACATTTTCTTTTCTCCTGTAGATAAAGTTCCCTTTTCTTTTTGCTTGAAACTTAAATTTCTAACAACATCAGCTACTTCATAAACATTTCCTGTTTTCATTTTATCTAAATTCTCTCTATAACGTTTATTCCAATTATTAGACATTTCAGTTTCATCTTTTTCTAAAACTTTAAGTACACTATCTGCACTATTTTTATCTATTACGCTTCTAACACCCATTGATTCAGCTCTTGCAGTTGGAACCATTATCATTACCTCTCCTGGCATTTTGATGATATAATATTGTTCCTTTCTACCGCCTATCATCTTTTCTTCAATTGATGAAATTGTCCCAGCACCATGCATTGGGTAAACTATATTATCTCCTACATTAAACAATTGTGTCAACTCCTTTCCAACATTTGTGTATAATAGAGCCTAATTCTCTCTTTGTACCACATTCTTATTATAGCACATTTTTAGAAATAAGTAAAGAAAATTTTTTTAATTTGATTTTAATTTTTCTTAATTTAAGTTGCACATAAAGTTTACTTTCATAAATATAAAACAATTTAGATTAGAAAATTCAGCTATTTACCTAGCTAGCCATCCTCCATCTACTGCTATACATTCTCCATTAACGTAATTAGAAGCTTTAGATGATAAGAATATGACCGCACCAGCTAAATCTTCTGGTGTTCCCCATCTTCCTGCTGGTATTCTATCTAATATTTCTTTATTTCTCTTCTCATCTTCTCTTATAGCCTTTGTATTATCAGTTGCCATATATCCTGGAGCTATTGCATTTACATTTATATTGTATTTTGCCCATTCATTAGCTAGAGCTTTAGTCAATCCTTTTACACCACTTTTACTAGCAGTATAAGCAGGTACTCTTATTCCACCTTGATATGAAAGCATTGATGCAATATTTATTATTTTTCCTCCATTTTTTTGATTAATCATTTCTTTAGCTACAGCTTGTGATAAGAAAAATAAAGTTTTTAAATTTAGATTTAGAATATCATCCCAGTCTTGTTCAGTATAATTAATTGCATCTTCCCTTCTTATTGTTCCAGCATTATTTACTAAAATATCAATTTTTCCATATTCACTTTTAGTTTTATCAACGATTTCTTGTACTTTGTCTAATGTAGTTAAATTTGCATTTATAGGCAAAAACTTTCCACCTATTGCTTCAACCTCTTTTTTTGTTGGTTCTAATGAACTTTGTCCTACTCCAACAATATTTGCTCCAGCTTTTGCTAAAGCTATTGCCATACCTTGTCCAAGACCTCTAGTTGCGCCAGTTACTATTGCTACTTTTCCTTTTAAATCAAACAAATCATTCATTATTCATACCTCCACTATTTTTATTTTAAATAAAATTTTCTACACAAAAATATTTTGTGTAGATTCTTATTTTTATTTACTTAATATATTTTTTATAATTTCTTTAATCTCTCCATCCTCAGCATACTTAAAGAAGTTTTCTTTAAATTGTTTAGTATTAACAGTATTATATAAAAACTCTTGATCTATTTCTTTTAAAATAGTAACCATGTCTTTATAAGTTACTTGCTTAATTTTATCTAATATCTTTTTATTATTTTGCTCAGGGATAGCTCTTTCTTTTGGATATCCCCCACCAAATTCATCTTTAAATAGTTTTTCAAAAATATATTCAAGAGTAAGTTCTCCGCCCCAGCCAAATCCTTTAGCAAAAGGAATTGCAACAGCATTACCATTATTAATTTGTCCAAACATATATGCATCTTCCGGATCTTCAATGTGGCCACAAATAACATTAGGAAAGCTATTTAAAGCTAGCATTGCACCTTCACCTGTACCACAGCCTGTTACAATAAAGTCAGCCGCTTTACTGTTTATTAATATAGCTGCTAAAAGTCCTACTTGCACATAAGTTAATTGTGAATTTGTATCACTATAATTTATAATTTCGTTATTTTTATTAGTATTTTTCAATGCATTATATATTATTTCATTTTTGCTAGCTTGACTATTTTCATTAATTAATGCAACTTTCATTATATCACTCCTCATTTCAAACCTATAATTTAAAATCTAAAAGCAATTATTAATATTTCTCTACTATTTCATTTTGATTTTTGTAAATACTATTAGCTTTTATAACACCTCTAACTGAAGATAATGGATATATATTAGTATTTTTTCCTACTATTGTTCCTGGATTTAATACACTTCCACAACCAACTTCAACATTATCTCCAACCATAGCACCAATTTTTTTCATTCCAGTCTCTATTATTTCTTTTCCGTTTTTTATCACAATAAGTTTTTTATCAGATTTTACATTAGAAGTTATAGAACCAGCTCCCAAATGAGCTTTATATCCTAATATAGAATCTCCTACATAATTATAATGTGGTACTTGAACATTATTAAATAAAATAACATTCTTTAATTCTGTTGAATTTCCAACAGTAGCATTTTTTCCTATAATCGCATTTTTTCTTATAAAAGCACAATGTCTAATTTCCGCACCTTCACCTACAATGCAATTTTCTCCTATATATGCTGACTTAAAAACTTTTGCGGTTTTATGTATCCACACATTTTCCCCCACTTGGTCATATTCATCTTTATTTAGTTTCTTTCCTAATTCTTTAATAAACTCTTCTATATGAGGTAATACTTCCCATGGATACTCATATTTTTCTAACAATTCTTTTGCCATAGTTTCGTTCAAATCATACAAATTTATTATTTTACACTCATCCATTTATCTATTCTCCATTTTTAATTTATTTTAAACATTCCAATAATTATTATAAAGTTCAATTGCAGTTGCTGGACTATCATTTCCTTCAGCATTTTTTACTGGTGCAAAATCTTCATTTCTTCTTCCTCTTAATATTGATATATTATCAAAATATGCAAAGCCATCAAATATAAAAGCTTCATATTTGTAAGCATTAGGCTTAGTTGGCTTTATTACTTTTCCATCTTCATCTATGTAGGCTGCCTTTTTATGAGCACTATGATAAGGTAAATTTTCCTTACTTATTTTATCTAATGCATCTATGCTATACAAATTGCACATTATATGTGATTCCCCAAAAAGTAATTCACCCTCCTCATCTGTTTCATGAGCCATTTCGGTAGGTAATTCAGTATATTCTATTACCCCAGGTTTTCCATCCTTTTTGCAGAATACTCCTACTGGTTCTTCTGGGCTCCTTTTAACAACTGATTTAGAACCTATTTGATTATTTTCACAAACAGTTAATCCTAATAAAATTGGATCCACCATATTAAGTAATGCATTATCTACAGCTCCAATAAAAATCCATTTGATATTATTCTTTTTCATATCATCTAATATTCCATCTAATCTCATAGATTTATAAATGCAACCATTTCCATCAGCAGCATATTTTATATGAAAATCTTCATCAATTAATAATTTTCCTTCTTCACTTATTAATGGCAAATTTCCCTGTCTAAAAAATTTAATTTTTTCTTTTGGATAATCAAAATAATTATGCTTTTCAAAGAATTCTTCTGTTTTCTGATCATTTTCAGTACTAGTCATTATATACCAATTTAATGTAACTCCATATTTTTTGTTAGCAGACTTTATATTATCAGCCAATATTTCAAATAAATATTTAGGTTTTGGATTAACATTAAGTAAAAATGTACCCTTTGGTCCATTATGTCCTAATCTTGTTCCTTGACCACCAGCCATAGTAACTACAGCGTATTCACCATTTTTTATAATTTCTTCTCCTGTTAATTCGTATTTTTTATAATCATTTTTGTCCATCTTATACTTATCTACAAATTTAACATGTTCTATTAATTGACTCTCTAAAGCTTTATTTTTATCTCGATTACTTATTTTATATAATTCTGATAATTCGTTAAAATCGATGTTTTCAATTTCTTTAACTAGTTCTTCTCTTTGCTTATCATTAGCCATATCAATATACTTTAAAATATGTTCTTGATTGTTTTTTCTTAAAATTTCTTTATAATCTGCCATCGTCTTTCAATCCTTTCAACAGTACTATAAGGTTATTTGATAGTATTTATTGTCATCAGCACTTATTCTATCACATTTGTATATAATATGCAAATAAATTTACGAAAGGACCCGTCTCGAAAGTAAAAAATAATTTATTTAGTCATAAGTTTTAAACCTATCTAATATACTTTAATAAAGTTTTGTACAAATCTTCTTTAGGAGGTAAAAATGGAGGACAATTTAAAATTATATCAGGATATAGCAAATCGTACTGATGGAGATATTTATATAGGTGTAGTAGGTCCCGTTAGAACAGGTAAATCAACTTTTATTAAAAATTTTATGGATTTATTAGTAATACCTAATATAGATAATTCATACAAAAGAGAAAGAGCTTTAGATGAACTTCCACAAAGTGCATCTGGTAGAACCATAATGACTACAGAACCTAAATTCGTACCAAATGAAGCTGTCCAAATCACTCTTGATGGGAATATTACATTTAAAGCCAGATTAGTTGACTGCGTAGGGTACTTAGTAAATAATGCAATTGGTTATTTAGAAGATGATATTCCTAGAATGGTAAAAACACCATGGTCTGATGAGGAAATCCCTTTTGGCGAGGCAGCTGAAATTGGAACCAAAAAGGTTATACAAGACCATTCAACCATCGGTATTCTTGTTACTACAGATGGCAGCTTTTCTGGAATTTCAAGAGATGATTACATTTTGGCAGAGGAAAGAGTTGTTAAAGAACTTAAAGAAATAAATAAACCTTTTGTAATTGTACTTAATACAGTTGCTCCTTATTCTGATTATACAAAAGAATTAGCAACATCTTTAGAGGAAAAATATGATTGCCCTGTAATTCCAACTGATTGCTCTAATTTATCTTTGTATGATATAAATGAGATATTTAGCAAAGTATTATATGAATTTCCTATAGAACGAATAAATATTTCTTATCCTAATTGGGTTGATGGACTAGAAAATTCACATTGGCTAAAATCAGAATTAAATAAAGAAATAAAGCAAACTTTTAATGGAATTTCTATTATAAAACAAGCAAATTTTGCTGCTAATTCCTTGCAAAGTACAGATATTATAAAGTCAACTACAATTAATGAAATTAATCTTGGTAATGGTAGTGTTTCTATTACAATAGAATTAAAAGATGACTTGTTTTATAAAGTATTAACTGAAATTTGCAATATTCAAATCAATAATGAATATGATCTTTTTTCCGCATTTTATAATTTTGCAAAAATAAAAAAAGAATATGACAGAATTGCTCCAGCATTAGATGATGTAAAACGAAAAGGTTATGGTATAATAACACCTTCAATGGATGAACTTATTTTAGATGAACCTGAAATGGTTAAACAAGGTTCTAAATTTGGAATTAAATTACGTGCAAAAGCTCCAAGCATACATTTAATAATGACTAATGTTGAAACTGAGGTATCTCCTATTGTTGGCAGTGAAAAACAATCTGAAGAATTAGTTAAATATCTATTAGAAGAATTTGAAAGTGATCCTAAGAAAATATGGGAATCTAATATTTTTGGAAAAAATCTACATGAACTTGTTAATGAAGGTTTGCAAAACAAACTCGAAAGAATGCCTGAAGATGCTCAAATGAAACTTCAAGAAACTCTTGAAAGAATTGTAAATGAAGGCGGTGGCGGATTGATTTGCATTATACTATAGAAGAGTCTAAAAAGAAGGAGTTTAATTCTCCTTCTTTTGTTATACTTTGTCTAAGTTGCTTTATATAACTCATATTCTATCCTACAATCAGTATATAACAATTTTCTTTTGCTTAACATCAAAATTATTTTCTTTATTAAAAATGTAAATTACTTTTTTATACTTGTAATCTTTTGGAGTTTCATTTAGTTTTATTACCACCTTACTAGACAAGTCCATTCCAATTGGTAAAGTTTTATTTTGATTATCAAAAAATACAATATTAGATAAGTACAAAACATGTGCCTCTTTACCTAAGTCTATTTTTACAAGCTCTATTTCTTGTCCTTCAGTATTTTCACCAATCAAATTTTCTGGATTAATATCTCCTAAAATAAACTCATTTGGGGCATCACTTTTTTTGATATATACTGGCATGTTTGTTATAGAATAAATTTTATTATAAGCACTTTCAAGCTCGTTTTGAAAATGTACTATTTTATCTTTAAATTCTTCTACTGTGGTATTCTCATTTATTCTTAATATAGCTATTTCATTTCTTTCATTTTCTCTATGCTCTTTTGAATTTATCTTTTTTACGATTCTATAATCATTTATAAGGTTATCAAGTGACCTTTTGGAAGTTTTATTTTTCAAGCCCTCTAATATATCATTTTCAATTTTTTTAGTGTCCTCAATTTTATTTTTCGCATAAGTTTTACTTATGCGGTTAAAGGTTTCTGGCATCACATAAAATAAATATAAAGCATTTATTTCTTCATCACTTAACTTTTGTCTTTGCAAACTATCAGCCATTGTTCCAAGTACATCTCTATCTAAGTTATTACTAGTTTTGGTTTCATTACTGTTGCTACCTTCTCCATCACTAAGTGCAGGAAGTTCATCTTTATTACTAAATTTCCAAAATTCAAATATGCTTTTCTTATGGCTTTCTATTTCATCTATGTATTTTTTTGCATTTTCTATTTTTCTAGCATAGTTTTCTTTTTTTAATTTTAATGCTTTTATGTCCCCACGAACAGCCCTTGCCTTTATTTCCTCTTCATTTGCTCTATTAAATGCTGAAACTAAATCTTTTATTGTATATGAACCATTTAAATTTATTTCATTCTTTTTAGATAATTCATCCTCTAAAGAATTCGCTCCTAATTCATCTTTTAATTTTTTATCTATTTTATTATCTAATTTAGGCATTACAAACTTTTTAGATTTAAAAAAGTAAGTTAATTTTTTGAAGAAACTCTTTTTGCAATCTAAAAACATTACAATTTGCTTTTCTTGCATTACATATATATCATTTTGCTTTTTTACATATTCTTTTAATTCTTTTAAAATTTCTTCATTACGTACAATTTCTTCTTCTAAATCTTTTTTTCTTAAGCTTTGAAATTCAAACTGCCTGTCTACAAAATCCGCCAAGTTTTGAACTGTAATTAATTCAGAATTAGAATTTTCATTTTTAAACTCAAGTTCCAACTCACCTTTTTCATTAACATAAGGATTAAATATATATTTATAATTAGTTTCAGTAGTTAAAATAAATAATGCTTTTAATGTCATATAAAAATTTTCGGCATCTTCTTTAGAAGTATATACATTTCTAAAATATGTCCCAAAAATTTTATCTACTTTTGTTTTTCCTATAATATACAAATATTTATTACATACTTCATATATATTGGGCCATTCATTTGTAAAAAGCCAAATATAATTTTCTAAATCATTTAATTTAGATGAATCCAATAAAAATCCAGAATAATCCATTTTATTAACTGGTACAAATATTTTTGTGTCTTCCTTTTCTAGTTTTTTCTTAATAATGTAAAATAAAACTGATGATTCACCTTCATTTGCTGGAAAAAGCATAAAATATTTATTTTCAGTTTTAGAATAGTAGATTTGCCATAAATAATTCTTATCATATTTAACTAAATATGGAATATCATTAAGTTTTTCTTGAAGTCTTTCTAGCTTTTTTATTTCTTCTACAGATGCTGAATCAAGAGCCTTTTCTAGTATATATTTCATTTTCATATCATCAGTTTGAAAATATTCGGACAAAGGCTTTGCTTGTTTATATCTTTCTCTTAATTCATCAGTTCTATCTAAAGGTGTAACAAGTATTTCTAAATCATGAATAGAAACATAATCATAAACTCTATATTCATTGGAATTACTAAAATCACTAAAATGAATTGGACTATAATTTAATAAAACTTGAGGTATATTTTCTAAATCTAGTCCTATGTATTCTAGAACATCGTTTTTCAAATTTATTTTCTCCTTTCAAACCTTTGCATAACTTCATCTAAAGTGTAATGTCTTGTTTCTTTTTTTCCATATCTCATAACTAAAACATTATTGCTATTATACTCTTCTTTTCCTATTAAAACTATATAAGGAATTTTAAATTTCTTAGCTTTTTCTATTTTTTCATCTACTTCTTTATCTGTAAAATCTACCGAAACCCTAACTCTTCTGTCTCTTAATTTTTCTTTTAACTCATTAGCATAATCTATATATTCATCATATTCTGGAATTATAATGCACTGCACTGGAGCTATCCATGTAGGAAATTCTCCTTGATATTTTTCTATTAATATTGCAAGCATACTTTCGTAGCAGCCTAAATCTTGTCTATGAATATATATAGGAATTTTTTCTAGCCCATCTTTATCTGTATATTTTAAATCAAATCTATGTGTAATTTCAAAATCTATTTCTATTTTTGCTAATAATTTTTCATTATAATATACTTGGATACTTGGACCATACATCATTGCATTTTGATTTTTCACATATTTTATGTTTAAATCTTTTAAGACTTTTTCCATTAACCCTTCACACAAATCCCATTCTTGTATCGTTCCAATGTAATTTTCTTTTGCATTTGTATTCCATGTTGATATTTTATATTCGACATTCAAATCTAATTTTTCCATAAAATATTGCTCTAATTCTACAGACTCAACTAACATCTTTTCAAGTAATTCAGGTGAAGTGAAAATACTAGCATCAGAAAATGAATATTGTCTCATACATGTTAATCCTCTTATTTTGCTAGTTGGTTCATCTCTAAAAACTGTTGAAGTTTCTCCATATTTTATAGGCAACTCTTTATAACTATGCTGTTTTGTAGCATACAAACTGCAATGAAATGGTCTCACATAAGGTCTTAAAACAATAGAATTTTGCTCTTCTTCATCTTCTATAGTAAAAATATTGTTTTTTTCCTGTTCCCATCTATCTTCTATCATATATATTTCTGCTCTAGACGCACTAGGTGTTCTTACAACAGAATACCCTCTTTTTTCTTCAGCACTTTCCACCATTTCACGAAGTATTTTCATCATTTTTGCACCATTTGGAAGTATGATTGGAAATCCTTTTCCTATATAATCTACTGTTGTATATATTTCTAATTCTTTACCCAATTTACTGTATTCCATTTGACTTTTCCTCTTTTCTTTTGAATATAATTGCAAGTTGTATTTGTGCTTTTTTCAAGTTTTTTTGCTTTTAGTTTATTACATTCTCCTAAATACTAGCTTAATTTTACTATAAGAAAAATGAAATAGCAAGGTTAGAGTTGCTATTTCATTTTTACCTCTATTGTTATAAATTTAAATCCTCATCAGATTTCGCAGTATTTCCCATATCATCTTCTACTTCTGCATTCTTTCTATATCCTTCAAATAATATTTCTGGGCGGACTTTTTGGTTTTTGTCTAAACTTTTTTTAAACCTTTGATCAAAATCATCAGCTAGAACAACTCTTACTAAGTCTGGACATATTAATTGTTTTACATTATTAGAATTTTCTAAAATTTTTCTCATTTTTTCTTTTATTTCAAACTTATTTTTAATACTCTTTGGTATTTTTTCTTGTGGTTTATCTATTTGTCTAGAAAAAGTTTCTTCACCTTCATGATCATATTCTCCTCTCATCTTACCTGAAATGTAGAATTTTATATTATTTAAATAATAATGATAATTACGCAAATTATACTTAAATGGTAGACTTTGTATATCCCCACCTAAAAATGATGAATCATTTTTGTAATTTTCTAATACATAAGCCATCCACATAGCAGTATTAAAATATTTATCATCTGAGATTATTTGTTTATCTATTAACTTATCAAATATGTAAGCTCTACTTATAAAATCTATTCCATTTTTTAAAACATGACTCATAACGATTTTTATATCTTTTACCTCATTAATCATAATAAAATCATAATAATATCCCCCATATTCAATACTTCTAATGTCTTCTTTAATTTTATATTTTTTAGATAACTCATCTCTAACATTTTCTTTTCCAAAAATTTCATCTAACTTTAAGCACGCTTCTATAAGTATCCAGCTATGATCATTCCAATATCTATCTATAAGTCCATCTCCATAACTATGGATACATAAAATCTCAAATTTTTTATATGAATCAACTATAAATCTATAATAATCAAATGGAAGTCCACTTTTTGACTCCTTATTCCATAATGAAAGTAATTTTGCACTTTTACTATATTCACCTTGATTTATAAATTTTTCATGAAAGTATTTAAAAACATTTTCATGTATATTTTTTCTTAAATATTTCACTAAAACATCAAAAGTCATTGATTCATAAGTTGAAACATTTTCCTTTTTTAAAATATCTTTTAATATACTTTCCTTTGATAATTCATTATGACTAAATTTTTCCATTAAATATGCAAACATTGCTAAATATTGTCCATTATTTAATTTATACCCCATAAAAGAATTAAATCTTTTTTCAAAATCAACACCTTTTTCTCTTGCATTTTTGTTATATTTTTTTATTGTTTTAATCACAAATGACCAATAATCTAAATCATAGATATAAACCCAATTTCTAAACTTATTCCTATTAGAAGGATTTGAGCGAGGGTATAATGCTCGATTTACTTTTTCTGCAAATTCCCAGCAATCATTATAATCTCCCCAAAAAACATTATACATTTTTTCAAAATTATTAGTTGACTTCCACATTTTAAGTATATCTTTTGCCATTGTACCTCGATAACTTTCGATTATTCGTAAATTCATCTCTGATAATTCTTTAGGATTTATTTGGTCCAAACAGCAAAACCAATTATAATTATACTTAAATTTTGCCATATAAAAACTTAAAGTAAACAATCC
Source organism: uncultured Clostridia bacterium (assembly GCA_944391745.1). Taxonomy (GTDB): domain Bacteria; phylum Bacillota; class Clostridia; order TANB77; family CAG-508; genus CAG-793. Next base: position 69,981 of record CALXUS010000003.1, on the reverse strand, counting down.
ATCTCGACCATACTTTTCTATCCTTAATAATGCAATAAATTTATCATTGTGGTCTAATATATCATTTGCATTTTTTAAAGATAAATGCTTATCCATAAATTTTAATAATTCGCCATCATCTGATTCTCTATGTATTTTATCAACTATTTCTGTTATAAATTTTAAATAATATTTTCTTTCTTCTTTACTTTTTATTTTAAATGGCTCACTTGTTTTTTCGTCAGAATTAGTGTTTTCTGTATATAAAGCATAATAGTAAAATTTAGTTTTATAAAAATTTTCTTTAAAATCTTCTTGTATCTCTTCTCCAAATACTGAAACTAACCTTTCTATATTATCTAATCTTTCAGAATATTTATAGTAAACTCTGTCTACATAACTATATTCGTCTGTATCAATTGTATTAAAATCAAATATTTTTTTCGCCCACAATGGCACATCTAAATAATCGCTTTCTATCTCTTCCCATAGCTTACTTTGATATTCTTTTGCTCTATCTAAAAGTCCTCCTGGTGATAGCAACTTATCTCTATTTTCTGCTACATATAAATCTAAATATCTTTTAGATAGTGCTATGACTTCCACTTTTTTATCTAATGACATATTGTCCATATCTAATTTATCTAAAGACTCACCATCAATAACTAATGCTGGTATATTTGAAAAAGATGCCATTGCTTTTATGGATGATTTTAATTCTTTAAATGTTTCATCTAATACCTTATTTGCTATTTTTTTGCTTTCTTGTTCATCTTCGTTACTTAAAAATGTATTTAAAGTATTATTTTCATCATAGTATGTTAATTGCTCATTTCTTACACTATGAGATAACATATTTATTATTCTTATATGTGCTGAAAGTCTTGAAATTGCATTATTTATTGAGTTTATTTTACTTGCATCTGTTTTATCACTCATAAAAAATATTCTTCTTTTAGATTTTTTTAATTCAACATTTCCCAAATCTTCTAATGCAATTATTCTTAATTCACAATTTCTTTTAAGTTCACTTAAATCATTTAATATACTATCTATCTCTGCATTGTTAAATATTATTTTAACTTTTTGTCTAATGGCTTGCTCTAATGATACATTTTTGCTTAAAGTTTTGTTTTCTTCTATATTTTGATTAAGTCTTTTTCTTACAATATCCATGTAATGATTAGTTTTTCTAGCTATATCATTCCCATAAGTAATAAAAGTAGAAAAGTTTCCTGAAGATACCTCTTCAAAAAGTTTTTTTCTACTTTCATTTTCGTCATCTGTTAAATTTCTATCTATTTCTAGATTTGATGTATCTATAATAGACACATCGGTTGTTTCTATTGATTCAATATCATTATCTGCTTTTTCTCCAATATGAAACAATCTTTTTATTCTTTCTATTAGTGTCATTAATTGCTCCTAAAATATTGATTAACTCCTTATCTAGTGAATAATAATATTATCAAATCATATTTACATAATACTACAAATTATATCAAAAGTCAATTATGAAATAAAGCTCATTACTTAAAATCTAAAGACTTTTCTTCTAACAATTTAAAATCACAAGCAATTGTTTTTAAAAAGTTATTTTTATGTTTTGTAACTGCAATATACATTTTATTTGCTCTTAGATATATTTCTTTCTTATGGGAATTAATATATCTATACTCTGCAGATACTAAATTTTTATATTTATCATCTTGTTTTTCATAATTTAATAGATAAGTTACTTCAATAGTTTTTGGAACAGGTATCATTGCTGAGAATTTAATAATTGCTAAGGGATTATTTTTTCTGTCATATACAAAGAAAAAACTTGGATTATTTTTATATTTTTTATAATGTTCTTTGTACGAATACAATGGCACAAAATAATCATAGTTTTCTATTTCTAAAACTATTCCTAAATAAGGCCTACTATGTCCTACATTTTCTTTATTATAACTTACATGTTCTTCATATTTGCTTAAATATTCAACATATTCTTTTTTTACAATATAAAATAATAGTTCTTTCAAATTTAATTCTCCAAATACCAAAATTATAGAGAGGTACACTTTTAAAATGTACCCCCCTATTTATAACTGCTTATTTATAAGGCTTAAGCATTACCTAATTTGAAATTAGTTCATTTAAAGGTTTGAACCTTACCTAATTTGAAGTAGTTCTTTTATATAAGAACTTTTTAAGTAATCAGATGATTACTGTTTTAGTATATTCATTATATACTATTTTTATTAATTATGTCAATAGATTTGTAAAGTTTCAACCTACTTTTTTGTCGACAAAATTCGACATCTATACAATCATAATACTCAATTTCATTTCTTATGTTTTCAATTAAGTAATTTTATAAATTTAAATCCTCATCAGATTTCGCCGTATTTCCCATACCATTTTCTACTTCTGCATTCTTTCTATATCCTTCAAATAATATTTCTGGACGTACTCTATTATTTTCGTCTAAACTTCTTCTAACCCTTTGGTCAAAATTATTAGCTAGAACAACTCTTACCCTTTGGTCACAATTATCAGCTAGAACAACTCTTACTAAATCTGGGCATATTAATTGCTTTACATTATTAGAATTTTCTAATAATGTTGTCATTCTTTCTTTTATATCAAATTTATTTTGAACACTCTCTGGTATTTTTATTAGTATTGGTATTCTTACGACTTCTGTTTCTTTTAAAAATTTTTTCTCATCTTCACTAATATATTCCTTCTTCTTTTTTCCTGAAATGTAGACTTCCATACTATTTGAATAATATCCAATCAGATTACCCCTAAACGGTTCACTAAGTATAGGGTCACGAAAAAGTGACGCATACGGTGAGCTATTACTCATAAAATTATATGCCATCCACATTGCTGCCTTTAAGTATTTATCATCTGAAATTATTTGTTTATCCACTAACTTATTAAATATATAACTTCTAATTATATTCTCTATTCCTCTACTTAAATCAGAATGAATAACGGTTCTTATATCTTTTTTCTTATTAGTCATGACAAAGTCACCAAAGCAAAAATCATGCCCATGTTTATATGATATATTGTCTTCATAAATTTTATAATTTTTTAATAACTCATCTCTAACATTTTCTTTTCCAAAGATTTTGTCTAATTCAAAACATGCTTCTATAAGCATCCATATATCATCTTTTGAATATTTATCGCTATAAACTTCACTATCTTTTTTCCAAGATAACCTTTCAAATTTTCTACAAGATTCCGCCACAAATTTATAATATTCAAAATTCTCTCCTAAATTTTCTCTTTGATTATTTATGCTATCATCTGACCTTTTCCATAATAAGCTATTAATTTTTTCTGCACCTCTATTATATCCATCATTTGCTTCTAATTTTGCATTTATATAGTCAAAATCTTCATCACTTAAGTTTTTTCTTAAATAATCTTTCAAAATACTAACTGTCATTGTATCAAATTCTGCAATTTTTCCTTTTCCATAAATATATTTCAATACATCTTCTTTTGATAATTCATTTTGGCTATAATTTTGCATTAAATATGCAAACATTGCTAAATATTGTCCATTATTTAATTTATACCTCATAAAAGAATTGAATTGTTCTTCAAAATTAATACCTTTTTCTCTTGCATTTTTGTTATATTCTTTTATTGTTTTAATCACAAATGGCCAATAATCTATACCATGGTAACCAAGAAATTTCGAATTTGAGGGATTTGAACGATGGTATAATGCTGGATTTACTTTTTCTGCAAATTCCCAGCAATCATTATAATCTCCCCAAAAACCATTATACATTTTTTCAAGATTGTTAGTTGACTTCCACATTGCAAGTATATCACTCGCCATTGTACTTGGATTATATTTGTATATTTCTAAATTAACTTTGGATAAGTATTTAGGATTTATTTGGTCCAAACAGCAAAAACCATTAAAGTCCTCCTCTAGGTACAACATTAAAGTAAACAATCCATCTCTTCCAAGTTTTTCTATTCTTAATAATGCAACAAATTTATCGTAGTGGTCTAATATATCATTTACATTCTTTAAAGATAAATGCTTGTCCATAAATTTTAAAAGTTCACCATCATCTGATTCTCTATGTATTTTATCAACTATTTCTGTTATGAATTTTAAATAATATTTTCTTTCTTCTTCACTTTTTATTTTTAATGGCTCACTTTTTTGGGAGTCAAAGCTATCAGTTTCTTCATATAAAGCATAATAATAAAATTTTGTTTTATAAAATTTTTCTTTAAAATCTTCTGGTATTTCTTCTCCAAATACTGAAACTAGACTTTCTATATTATTTAATCTTTCGTAATATTTATGATAAACTTTGTTTTTAACATTAGGATATATACTTTTATCGCTTTTTGTAATGATATCTTTAAATACTTTTTTTGCCCACAAAGGCACATCTAAATAATCACTTTCAATTTCTTCCGATAACTTGTTTTGATATTCTTTTGCTCTATCTAAAAGTCCTCCTGGTGATAGCAACTTTTCTCTATTTTCTGCTACATATAAATCTAAATATCTCTTAGATAGTGCTATGACTTCTACTTTTTTATCTAATGGCATTTTGTCCATGTCTAACTGGTCTAAAGATTCACCATCAATAATTAATGCTGGTATATTTGAAAATGTTGCTATTGCTTTTATGGATGATTTTAATTCTTTAAATGTTTCATCTAATACTTTATTTGCTATTTTCTTGCTTTCTTTTTCATCTGTGTTGCTTAAAAATGTATTTAAAGTATTATTTTCATTATAGTATGTTAACTGCTCATTTCTTACACTATGAGATAACATATTTATTATTTTTATATGTGCTGAAAGTCTTGAAATTGCATTATTTATTGAGTTTATTTTACTTGCATCTGTTTTATCACTCATAAAAAATATTCTTCTTTTAGATTTTTTTAATTCAACATTTCCCAAATCTTCTAATGCAATTATTCTTAATTCACAATTTCTTTTAAGTTCACTTAAATCATTTAATATACTATCTATCTCTGCATTGTTAAATATTATTTTAACTTTTTGTCTAATTGCTTGCTCTAATGACGTATTTATACTTAAAACTTTATTTTCTTCTATATTTTGATTAATTCTTTTCATTATAATATCCATATAGTAGTTTGTTTTTTAGCTATATCATTTCCATAAGTAATAAAAGTAGAAAAGTTTCCTGAAGATACCTTTTCAAAAAGTTTTTTTCTACTTTCATTTTCTTCTCTTGTTAAATTTCTAGATTAGATGTGTCTATTATTGACACATCGGTTGTTTCTATTTCTTTACCTGAATTTTCTATATTATGTATAATTTTTCTACTATGAAACAATCCTTTTATTCGTTCTATTAATGTCATTATGTGCCCCTTTTAATATTTATTTTATTCTTTTATGTTTTTTCTATTTATATCAAATAATACACTTGGATTTATTTTTCTATCTTTATTAAAACTATTACCTAATCTTTTATAAAAATCTTTTGATTTAATAACTCTTACTAAATCTGGACATAAAATTTCTTTCATATTATCAGTACTTTCAAAAACATCTTTTATTCTTTTATATAATTCATATATTTTTTGATAATCCTCCGGTATAGACTGTCTCTTTTTTTCATCATGAGGTAAAAATCTAAAATCCATTGCCGAAGTTTTTGGACCATTGTTATATCGTCCTACTAAATTAATACATCCCATATAAAAGTAAGCAAATCCATCATCTAATATTGATTTGTAATCTCCATAACCGCTCAATCACCTTTCTATAATAATGAGCTATATAAGATGCTATTCTAAAATCTTCTTCATTTTTCAAAACATCTTTATCTGTTAATCGATTAAGTATAAAAAATTCTATACAATCATTTAAACTTTCTAAAGTCATATCATCTTTTTCATATACTCTATCAGAGCAACAGCATCTTAATCCATTAACTATATTATACATATTTAATGTGTAATCTTCATACTGATAAAACTTATCAATAGTTTGATTAATATGATAATTAGTCAATAATTCATCTCTAACATTTTCCATTCCAAAATCCTTGTCAAGTTTTAAGCACATAAAAGTTACAGTCCATCCATCTATTCCTAATTTATAAAAACTTTTACAAATATCTATAATAGATTTATAATGTTTATATTTATCAAAATCAAATTTTTCGTCTATTTTATCATCTTGAAAACAAATACTTCTTAATTCTTTTCCACTATTTAATGTACATCCTTTGCAATCTTCACTCATCATTTGATAAAGTATTTTAGAATCTCTCTTCGATAAATTGTTATGCATATATTCTTTTAAATCAGGTAATATTTTTTCAAGAAATTTATTGTAATCAAATACACCAATTGAATCTAAATTTACATTGTTACCGTTATTTTTTTCATCATTTTCTTCATCAATATCTGAACATATTTTAGCTAAAACACTTTCTTTTAATATACCTTTTCCTGTCATTTTTTCGATTAAATATGAAAACATTGCAATATATTGTCCTATATGCATTTTAACATTAAATTCTGGATTCAAACAAAATTTATTTTCTAATGCTATGTTTGCTTTTCTTGCAAATTTATTGTATTGTCTTATAGTTTGCACTAAAAATTCAATATATTCACTCTGAAAATTCATCTTATAAATTCCAGGATTTGAACGTGGATAAAGTCCATCATTTAATCTTTTAACTAGTTTCCATCCATCATTATAATCTCCAAAAAATCCATTATACATTTTTTCTAAATTAGTAGTAGATTTCCACATTTTTAACACATCTTTAGCCATTTTATAAGAATTATTATCAGGCATTATTTTTAAATTTTCTAAATTATCCGTGTAAATTTGGTCAAGACAAATAGGTAAATCAAAATTATCATGTAAATAAAACATTAAAGTAAATAATCCATCTCTCTCAAATTTTTCTATTCTTAATAATGTAGTTAATTTATTATAATGCTCTAATATTTCATCTGGATTTTTCAAAGATAAATACTTATCCATAAAATTCAATAATTCACCATCATTTGATTCTCTATGTATTTTATCAACTATTTCAGTTATAAATTTTAAATAATAATTTTTTTCCTCTTCACTTTTAATTTCAAATGGCTTATCTTTAAATGAATCATTATTATTAGTTTCATTATATAGTGCATAGTAATAAAATTTAATTTTATAAAACCTTTCTTTAAAATCTTCTGGAATTTCTTCTCCAAATACAAGATTTAACTTTTCGAAAATTTCTATTCTAGAATGATATATATAATATAATCTATTTTTTTCTTGTATAGTTTCCCATGTGCCAGTATCTAAATAGTCCAATACTTTTTTTGCCCATAATGGTACGTCTAAATAATCACTTTCTATTTCTTCCCACAATTTATTTTGATATTCTTTTGCTCTATCTAAAAGTCCTCCTGTTGATAACAATTTCTTTCTATTTTCTGCTACATATAAATCTAAATATCTTTTAGACAATGCTACAACTTCTACTTTTTCCTCTAGTGTCATTTTCTCTATATCTAATTTATCTAAAGTCTTTCCATCTATAACTAATGATGGTATATCTGAAAATGTTGCTATTGCATTTATTGATGTTTTTAATTCTTCATATGTTTCATTTAATATTTCTTTTGCTATTTTCTTGCTTTCTTCTTCATTTTCTTTACTTAAAAATTCATTTAATGTATTATTTTCATTATAATATGTTAATCGCTCATTTTTTACACTATGACATAACATATCTATTATTCTTATATGAGCTGAAAGTCTTGCTATTGCATTATTTATTGCATTTATTTTTGTTGAGTCTACTTTATCTCTCATAAAAAATATTCTTCTTTTCGATTTTTTTAATTCTATATTTCCTACATCTTCTAATGCTATTATTCTTAATTCGCAATTCCTTTTTTGATTTCTTAAATCTTTTAATATACTATCTATTTCTGCATTATTAAATATTATTTTTATTTTTTGTCTAATTATTTGTTCTAATGACGTATTTCTACTTAAAATTTTATTTTCTTCTATATTTTGATTAATTCTTTTCCTTATAATATCCATATAATAGTTTGTTTTTTTAGCTATATCATTACCATAAGTAATAAAAGTAGAAAAGTTTCCTGAAGATACCTCTTCAAAAAGTTTTTTTCTACTTTCATTTTCTTCTCTTGTTAAATTTCTATCTATTTCTAGATTAGATGTGTCTATTATTGACACATCGGTTGTTTCTATTTCTTTACCTGTACTCTCTAAATTATGTGTAATTTTTCTACTATGAAACAATCCTTTTATTCGTTCTATTAATGTCATTATATACTCCTTAAATATCCTTAATCCAAGAAAGAAGTTCATTTTTAAGTTTTATTTATATCTAGTAAATATTTAATATTGTTGCAAGGTTATATTTACATAATACTACGAATTATGAAAAAAGTCAATTAAAGTTATTTTTTATGTTTTGTAACTGCAATATATATTTTTTTCAAAATCTAATAAATTAGTCAGTTGTGTATTTTATGGAGATATACATTTTATTTATATCTTTATCTTAAAACTATTCCTACTAGACAAATTAAAAGAGCTCACTTTTTAAGTGAACCCTTTATTTTTATTTATATTCTTCAACTTCTTTTACAATCCTCTTAATAAAGTCCTCTGTTTTAATGCTTCCCAAATCTCCTTCTTTTCTATCTCTTACAGATACTGTACCATTTTCCATTTCTTTATCTCCAACTATAAGCATATATGGAACTTTTGAAAGCTGTGCTTCACGAATTTTGTAACCTGTCTTTTCATTTCTATCATCAACTTCTACTCTTATGCCTTTTTCTTGTAGCTCTTCTTTTATTTTATTTGCATATTCTACATGTTTATCTGTAATAGGCAAAATTTTAACTTGTTTTGGAGAAAGCCATACTGGGAAAGCTCCTTTTGTTTCTTCTATCAAGAATGCCATAAATCTATCTGATGAACCTAGAATTGCTCTATGTATAACAACTGGTCTATGTTCTTTTCCATCTTCACCTATATAGCTTAATTCAAATCTTTCAGGAAGTGCAAAGTCTAATTGGCAAGTTGGTATTGTAATATCATGATTTAAAGCTGTTTTTATTTGTATGTCTATTTTTGGTCCATAGAATGCAGCTTCACCTTTTGCTTCATAGAAGTCTATTCCTAATTCTGTTAATATTTCACGTAATTGACTTTCTGCTGTTTCCCACATTTCATCATTGTCTATATATTTTTCTTTATTATCTTTATCTCTTAAAGATAATCTATATTTAAAGTTTGATGCTGGGAATCCAAAGTCTTTTTGATATACTTCTTTTATTAAGTTTAGAACTCTACCAACTTCTTCTTTTATTTGGTCTGGTCTAACAAAAAGGTGAGCATCATTTTGACACATTTCACGAACTCTTTCTAGTCCACATACACTTCCACTAGCTTCATATCTAAAATCATGAGCAAGTTCACCAATTCTAATTGGTAAATCTTTATATGAATGTAAGCTATTTTTATAAATAAGCATGTGATGTGGGCAGTTCATTGGTCTTAACACCATTTCTTCGTTATCCATTTTCATTACAGGGAACATATCTTCTTTATAATGATCCCAGTGACCACTTATTTTGTATAATTCAGTATTTGCTAAGCATGGTGTGTACACATGTTGATATCCAAGTTTTATTTCTTTATCTTGAATATATCTTTCTAGCAATCTTCTAACTGTTGCTCCATCTGGCAAATACATTGGAAGTCCTGAACCTACTAATTTATGTGTCATAAATAAATTTAAGTCTTTTCCTATTTTTCTGTGGTCTCTTTGTTTTGCTTCTTCTAATAGTTGTAAATGTTCCTCTAGTAAAGATGCTTTAGGGAAAGATATAGCATAAATTCTTTGTAGCATTTTGTTATGCTCATTTCCTCTCCAATATGCTCCTGAATTATTTAATATCTTGACTGCCTTTATTTTTCCAGTACTCATTAAATGAGGGCCTGCACAAAGGTCTGTAAATTCGCCTTGTTTATAAAAAGATATTTCTTCGCCTTCTGCTAAATCATTAATTAGCTCGCATTTGTATGGCTCATCTTTCATTAATTCTAGAGCTTCTTTTTTAGGTAAAGAAAATCTTTCAATTGGTAAATCTTCTTTAATAATTTTTTTCATTTCTGCTTCTATTTTTTCTTTATCTTCATCTGTGAAATTATTTTCTACGTCAAAATCATAATAAAATCCATCATCTATGGCTGGACCGATTGCTAATTTTGTATTTGGAAATAGTCTTTTAACAGCTTGAGCCATTATGTGTGAAGTTGTATGCCAATAAGCCTTTTTTCCGTCTAAATCACTGTCAAATGTTAAGATTTCAACATTGCAATCTTTTTCTAGCTTAAATCTTAAATCTTCTACTTTTCCGTCAACTCTTCCACAAGTAGCAACTCTTGCTAATCCTTCACTTATTTGTTTAGCTAAGTCATAAATTGAAATTCCTTGCTCTACTTCTTTTTGAGAGCCATCTTTTAAAGTTACTTTAATCATAAATACTTCCTTTCTATGTTTTGGAGTAACAAAAAACCCCAAAACATAATTAAATTATGTTCTGGGGTACTTATATAAGCACGGTTCCACCCGGATATTTCACTTCATTTTAGGCTATAACGCACCAACCGTCTAACTTATTCGCTAGAAGCTTGAAGAGGTAGTTTTTCAAATATGTTTACTTGAATTAGCTTTCAGCCTATGACTAATTCTCTCTTTAAGCAACCTTTATTTTACTTTGTCTCTTACTGCTTTTACAATATCTATTATAGCACGAAAAAATAATATGTCAACTAGTTTTTTAAAAAACAACCACCATGGATAATTATTTCCATAGTGGTTGTTAAAGTTATTGCTATTCGATATAACATTTCTCATTTGAAATATTGTTTTTTTGCATCATTTACGCTTCTAACAAGCCGGCGATTAGCTTCATCGATTTTCATTTGAAGCTCTTTGTTTATATTTCTAACTTTCATCGCATCGATATTGATTTTCATTGTTTTTTTAGAATGCATTTCAGGCTTTGGAACAATATTCATTATTACCACTCCTTATTTTCAAAACATTTTATCGAATAGCTTTTACTTTATTTTATAAGATATTTTTTAGCAAGTGCATTTTGTCATTTCCAACCCTTTTTACGATTTTATTATACTATGAATATTGATGTTTTTCAACTTAATTCATCATTTTTCATTATATTCTTTACATAAATCCTTTAATGCACATTCTTCACATTTTGGATTTCTTGCTATACATGTTTTTCTTCCATGCCATACTAAAAGATGATTAACATCATAATAGTATTCTTTTGGTATTACTTTTAATAAATCTTGTTCTATTTTTAGTGGGTCACTTTCATTAGAAAATCCAATTCTATTAGATATTCTTTTTGCATGAGTATCTACAGCTATTCCTTGTGGATTATGAAATGCTTCTAGCATTATTACATTTGCACTTTTTCTCCCCACTCCAGGGATACTTGTTAAATCTTCCATATTGTCAGGTACTTTGCCATTAAATTTTTCTACAATCATTTTACTTGCTGCTTTTAAATTTTTAGCTTTATTTTTATAAAATCCGCAAGGATGTATTATTTCTTCTAATACTTTTATATCCATATTGTTGATGTCGTAAACTGTTGGATATTTTGCAAATAACTCTGGTGTGGTTTTGTTCACTCTTTCATCTGTACATTGTGCAGATAAACATACTGCAACAAGCATTTGAAATGGTGTTTTGAAGTCTAAACTACAAGTTGCATCTGGGTACATTTCTTTTAATTTTTTTATAATCTTTACAGCTTTTTCTTTATTCATATTTATTCCTCTATTTTTATTTCTCTATTATATATTCTTCAGCATTCGTTTTAAACATATATATTATATATATTTTTTTATATTAAATCAACTATTGATTGATTATGTCAATTATGATATAATCTTGATTGTACGCGCTATTCTTAGCATAACCCCATACAACAAGGAGATTTGCAATGGAAAAAGAAACGAACGAAAAACTGGTTCAAACTGCAACCTTAATCAGTGAAGTTGCCAAAACAATGAGGTTAACTACTAATGAAAAAGATAAAGTGGAACTCAAGATTTTTCTTAGAGTTATCGACATTCTTTTTCATGAAACAGTACGCACTGGTAATTGTGAAAAGACCGCTAGAGTAACTCTCAATAAGGATTCAACTTTTGCAATCAGTAATGATGGTGAACACATCCGCGCGATCATCATTTCCGATCTCTCTTACGAAGACGCCAAAAGCGTCCTGACATCCGTTATGTCTCTGTTTAATAAGGTACCTAGTGCAAATGCTATGTACGACATCTATGCTCATGACAAGAATTCCATTGGGGTCTACATGAAGTTTTAATTTCGTGTAGGAAGAGCCCTCTCTTTTATTGAGAGGGCTCTTTTATTTGTTTTTATTAAATTACTCTTTTAATTTTCTTATAGTATATTCATAATCCTTTGATTTAATAAGAGCTGTACCGCATACTGCAATTGTTGCACCATTTTCTTTTATATTTTTTGAATTTTCTAAATTGATTCCACCATCAACTTCTATTTCTGTTTCTAATCCCATTTCATCTATTTTAGTTTTTGCATATTTGATTTTTTCTAATGTAGATTCTATAAACTTTTGTCCACCTTTTCCCGGTTCTACTGACATTATTAATAAAAGATTTATTTTTGGTAAGAATTCAATAATATCATCTATTTTAGTTTCTGGTTTAATGGCTAAACCAACTTTTGTTTCTCTATCTTTTACATACTTTATATAATTATCTACTTCTTCTTTATTTTTACATGCCTCATAATGAAAAGTTATAATATTAGGATTAAAAATAGTATAACTATCCACATATTCCTTAATATTAGTAACCATTAAATGTATATCTATTGGTACATTAGTTATTTGATTTAAGTATTCACAAAAAATTCTCATTGTTTCAGATGTATCATTTTCAACAAATCTTCCATCCATAACATCTATATGAAAATAATCAGTATGAGCTACTTCTAAATTATATATTGTTTGTATAATATCTTCTTTTTTTACACTTAATAAAGATGTTGAAATTTCCATACCTTAACTCCTTTTTAATTATAGCGTTTTTTATAGTTTTCTTCTAATTCTTTATATATTTTTACAAAATTATCATATCTTAACTTTGATATTTTTCCTTCAGTCACTGCTCTTTTTATGTTACATTCTTTTTCATCTTCATAAATATGACTACATCCTACATACTTGCATTCTCCAATATAAGGAATAAATTCTTTAAACTCTTTATCTAAATTTTTATAGTCTATTTCATTTATATCAAATGTACTAAATCCAGGTGTATCAGCTATATAAGTATCTTTTTCTAATTCGTATAAAGTAACTGCAGTGGTTGTATTCTTTCCTCTTTTATTTTTTTCACTAACTACGCCTTCGTCTGTAATGTTCTTTCCAAATAGGCTATTTATAATTGTTGATTTGCCTACTCCCGAATTACCTGAAAATACAGTAATATTACCTATTAAATATTGCTTTAACGCATCTATTCCAATGTTTTTATTTGCTTGCATTTCTAACACTTTATAGCCAACTTTTTCATACAATTCTTTTAACTCAGAACCATCTTCTAAATCACATTTATTAAGTACTATTATACTTTTTAATCCCATATTTTCTGAAAAAGCTAATTGCTTATCAAGCATTAACAAATCAGGCTCTGGATTTTTTAAAGATACCACAAATACTACTTGAGTAACATTAGCTATTTTGGGTCTTTTTATATAATTAGTTCTTTCATATATCTTTATAATGGTATCATTTTCTATCTCTACTTTATCACCAGCAACAGGTGTTAAGGTATTTATTTTTCCAAAATTACTTGCCACTCTTAAAGCTCTTTGCTCTCTTTTATTTAATATTTGAGTAGTATTTTTTAACCTACCTCTTGCTGTGCATATATGTATTTTATCTAATTCATCTACGACTTTATATTGATTAGAAATATTTTGTATAATTGTTGCTTTCATTAAAACTCCTTTTATTTAACTAATAATATTATTATATCACATTTTTATAATCCTTCAAACTATAAAGAATAAAAAGAACGTTTAATATTAAACGCCCTTTTTTCTAACTATTAGTCACTAGCTGTATTATTATCAAATATTACATTTCTATTGTCATCTGATTCATCAAAATTTATACTTCTAGTTCTTGTATAATTAGATCCAACTTTTACTGTAATATCATGTGTTCCAGTAGATTTATATGAATAAGCTTCAAACTCTGAATCATTTACACTAGCTGATTTTTGATCTCTTTCAACACCATCTATTAAAATTGTAACATTTACCTTATCAGAATTCGTAGTTTCGCCAACTTCATTAGTTGTATTTCCAACTTGAGATGAACTTGCTCCCATAATTGACTCTACATCAACTATAACATTAATTGTTTTTTCTTGTTTTACAATTTTATTAACAACTATTTCTATCTCAGAATTTTTATCAGTTTCAGTATTAGCTTCTTTACTTTGAGAAATGACTTTTCCATCTTCCTCTTCTTCATTACTTTCATAAGTAACTTTTGGAGTTAAATTAGCATTTTTAAGTGTTGCAACTGCAGTTCCTTCATCCATACCTAGAACTGTTGGTACCTTAACTTGCTCTACACCTGAGCTAATATGAACTACAACTGTATCTCCAGGTTTTACAAGTGTACCTACAGCTGTATCTTGTTTAATTATTACATCCTTTTCTACTGTGTCACTAGTTTGTTTTTGCTCATCCAATGTTATACCTAAAGTTTCAGCAGTTTTTCTAGCATCATCTATCTTCAATCCTTCTAACTTAGGTAATTCAGATTCTTCTGGTCCCTTACTTACATTAATTTTTATAACAGTATCTTTATCTATCTTTGTTTCTGAATATTCAGGATCTTGAGATATAACTTTTCCCTCTTCTACATCACTACTTGCAACTTCTAGTACTTCAAGTCTAACACCTAAATCATCAGCAATCTGCTGTGCTTCATCCCTAGTCTTACCAACTAAGTTAGGCATATCTACTTTTGAATTTATACCACCATCAATAATTAATTTAGTAATTAAGAATACTACTACAAATAATAATATTAAACCTAAAATTATTATTAATATTTTAGCTTTTGGATGTTCAGTGAAGAAATTTGTTTTTGTTTTAACTTCTTCACCATTATTTGTTTTTACTTGATCATCTTTAATGGCTTGCATTACTCTTGTATAACCACCATCTTTATTTTCAATTATAACAAAATCACCATCTGGGTCTTTTAGAGCTTTACTTAAATCGTGTATCATTTCTGTTGCAGATTGGTATCGAGCTGATGGTTCTTTTTGCATTGCTTTTATTACAATTTGATTAACTGCTGTAGGAATTTCTGGGTTTAACTCAATTGGCTCTTTAGGATCCTCTTGCATGTGTTTTAATGCCACAGAAACAGGTGTGTCTGCATCAAAAGGTACTTTTCCAGTAAGCATTTCATACATTACTACACCTAACGAATATAAGTCAGATTTTGCATCAGTGAAACCACCTTTTGCTTGTTCTGGCGAAAAATAATGTACTGACCCTATTGTTGTTCCAAAAGCTGTTATTGTTGAATTTGATACAGCTTTTGCTATACCAAAATCTGTTACCTTAGCTATTCCATCTTCTGTAATAATTATATTGTGTGGTTTGATATCTCTATGGACAATTCCATTTTTATGAGCTAATTCTAATGCAGATGCTATTTGCATAGCAATATTAACTGCCCACTTCCAAGATAATGCACCTTCACTATTTATAATTTCCTTTAAAGTCTTTCCTTGTACTAGTTCCATTACAATATAGTATAGATTATTTTCATCTTCATGTCCTACATCATATATTGAAACAATATTTGGATGAGAAAGACTTGCTGCTGATTGAGCTTCAGTGTTAAATCTCTTAATAAAATCTGTATCTGTTGTAAATTCATCTTTTAGGACCTTTACCGCAACTAATCTATTTAAAACATGGTCTTTTGCCTTATAAACTGTTGCCATTCCTCCAAGACCTACTTCTTCGAGGATTTCATACCTGTTACCAATTATTTTACCTATTAAATTCATAATCACTTTCTCCTTACTTTATGATTACTGCTGTAATATTATCAAGTCCACCCTTTTCATTAGCTTTATTAATTAATTCTTTTGATGGATCTTTTGTATCTGACTTTATTATTTCAAAAATTTCTTTTTCACTTACCATATTTGTTAGTCCATCAGTACACATTAAAATTATATCACCTTTTATAAATCCTTTTATCATGTTATCTGGTTCAATAAATTCTGTACAACCTAATGCTTTAATTAACATATTCTTTTTAGGATGAGTCATACTTTCTTCTTTAGTGATTTTTCCTTCATCAACCAACTGCTGAACATAACTATGATCCTTAGTAAGTTTACGCATAAAATCTTTTCTTATTCTATATATTCTACTATCACCAATATGCGATATAAAAGCTTTATTATCATAAATCAAGCATACATCTAAAGTTGTTCCCATATTTTTAAGTTCTTCGTTTTCTCTAGATTTGTCATAAACAACCATATTTGCATATTGACTACTACTTTTCACTAAGCTAAGCAAAGTTTCTTTATCACTTTTGGATTTTTCAAAATTACTTAATATGTAATTTCTAGCTGCATTAACTGCCATTGTACTTGCAATTTCTCCGCCTTTATAACCTCCCATGCCATCTGCGACAATAAATAATTTTATTGGATCGTCAGGCTTAGAAGCGAAATAGGAATCTTCATTTATATGTCTAGATTTTCCTATATCTGAAGTTGCAAAAGCTTGCATCATAATTTCCTCCTATTTTATAAATTGCATAATTTTATTCTTTCAAATTTCATTCAACATTATTCTTATTAAGGTTTTTTCTTCTCAATTGCCCACATGCTGCATCAATATCAGAACCCAATTCTCTTCGAATAGTTGCTGTTATCCCCTTACTATTTAGATAATCCCTAAACTTTATAATATTGTCATTTGAGCTTTTTATGTATTTTCCATTTTCAATTTTATTAATAGGAATTAAATTAACATGACAAAGCATACCATGTAATAATGCCACTAATTCATCTGCTGATCTTTGATTATCATTATTGTCCTTTGCTAACGCATATTCAAATGAAATTCTTTTGTTAGTTTTACTAATATAATATTTACAAGCTTTTATTAACTCTTGTATATTATATGCATTATTTACTGGCATCATACTACTTCTTGTCTCATTATTTGCACTATGTAATGAAATTGATAATGTACATTGAATATTTTCATCTGCGAACTGATATATTTTAGGTACTATTCCACTTGTAGAAATACTTATATGTCTAGCACCTATATTTAATCCCTTTTGATTATTTAGAATTTTTATGCTATTCATAACATTATCATAATTATCAAAAGGTTCTCCTATTCCCATAAATACAATATTTGATATATGTTCTCCTATATCTTGTTCTATTGCTATTATTTGCTCTACTATCTCTCCAGAGGTTAAACTTCTAATAAATGGAATACCTGTAGATGCACAAAACTTGCAACCCATTTTACATCCTATTTGTGATGACACACAAACTGTTTTTCCAAAATGATATTGCATTAAAACTGATTCTATAGCATTACCATCATTTAAGCCAAATAAGTACTTCTTTGTACCATCAATTGATTCAAGCTTTTTTACTATGCTAAAATTGCAAATATCATAGTTTTCATTTAATTTTTTTCTAAGTTCAATGGACAAATTTGTCATTTTATCAAAACTATGAACCTTTTCAACATATAACCATTTAAATATTTGCTCAGCTCTAAAAGGTTTCTCACCAAGAGCAATTAATTCGTTTTTTAATTCTTCTAAATTGTAGTCTTTTATATTTTTCATACATTTCTCCTATTACTTTATACCATAATATTCGTTATATTTCAATATTTTTTAGAATATTTAATTAATACAGGATAAAAATATTTTTTGATTATCGTAATAATATAATAATAAAAATGACCTGGACATTTTTAAGTCCAGGTTATATTTTATTCCTCTTCATCTTCCATTTCAGTTACTTTTATATGAACATCTTTTAATTGCTCATCTGTAACTTTACTTGGAGCATTCATCATAACATCTCTAGCCTTTTTGTTCTTTGGAAATGCTATAACATCTCTTATATTAGTTGAATCTGCTATAAGCATAATCATTCTATCTAATCCAGGTGCAGCACCTGCATGTGGTGGCGTACCATATTGAAATGCTGTATATAAAGCTCCAAATTTTTTCTTAACATCATCCTCTGTATATCCAGCTATTTCAAATGCTTTTGTCATTATTTCTGGATCATGGTTTCTAACAGCTCCTGATGCCATTTCATAACCATTGCAAACCAAGTCAAATTGATAAGCTAAAATATCTAATGGATCTTTATTTTGTAATGCTTCCATTCCACCTTGTGGCATTGAGAATGGATTATGGTTAAAATCAACTTTCTGCTCATCTTCATTATATTCGTACATTGGAAAATCTACAATAAAGCAGAATTTGTATACATTCTTTTCAATTAAATCTAATCTTTTTCCAAGTTCAATTCTAACTAAACCAGCTATTTTTTGTGCTTTATGGAATTCATCTGCTATGAAGAATATGCTATCACCAGCTTTAGCTCCTAATTCAGTTTTGATTTCATCTGTAATGAATTTTGCTATACCGCCAGTTAAATTATTTTCTTCATCTACTTTAACCCAAGCAAGTCCTTTAGCTTCAGCTTCATTTACTGCATACTCTGTCATATTATCAAAGAATTTTCTGCCTTGAGAGGCTCCTTTTGGTACAACTATTGCTTTAATAGTTTTGTCCTTAAATGCATTAAATTCAGTCTTCTTAAACAAATTAGTTGCATCTTGTATAATAAGTGGATTTCTTAAATCTGGTTTATCTATACCATACTTTTCCATTGCTTCTTTATAAGGAATTCTTACAAATGGACCCTTATCAACTTTCCAACTTGTATGTTCTTCAAATACACTTGGAACAACTTCTTCTATAACTTTGAATACATCTTCTTGAGTTGCAAATGCCATTTCAAAATCAAGTTGATAGAATTCTCCTGGTGCCCTATCAGCTCTAGGATCCTCATCTCTGAAGCATGGAGCTATTTGATAATATTTGTCAAAACCTGAAACCATTAAAAGCTGTTTAAATTGTTGAGGTGCTTGTGGAAGTGCGTAAAATTTTCCTGCATGAAGTCTACTTGGAACTAAATAGTCTCTAGCACCTTCTGGAGATGAATTAGCTAATATTGGTGTTTGAATTTCTGTAAATCCTAATTCATCCATTTTACTTCTTATTGATTTTAATACCTTAGAACGTAAAAGAATAGTTTTATGCAATTTATCATTTCTTAAATCTAAATATCTATATTGAAGTCTCAAATCTTCTCTTACGTTATTTATATCTATTTTCTCTGAATTTATTTCAAATGGTAATGAACTTTTACATTTACCAAGTAAAGTAATTTTGCTAGTTTCAATTTCAATTTCACCTGTTGGCATTTTGGGATTTTTATTTGAACGCTCTACTACTTTTCCCTCTATGCTTATAACTGATTCAGGATTAATTTCAGACATTTGTTCTTTAAGCTTTTCATCAGAAATTACTAATTGAGTAATACCTTTTTCATCTCTTAAATCAACAAATTGCATAGAACCTAAATTTCTAATTCTTTGTACCCATCCTGCAAGTTCTACTATTTCTCCAACATTTTTTATATTTAATTCTCCACAATTATGATTTCTGTACATTTCTATTGCCCTTTCATATTTATTTTCAATATACATTATTATACTCAGTTTTTATGGTAATTTCAATACTTTCAAGTAAGAAAAGTAGCTTTATTTATTATTTTTCTAATAAAATAGTTACTGGTCCACTATTTTGAAGTGTAACTTCCATCTTTGCTCCAAATATTCCTTTTTCTACAGGAACATTTTCACTACATTTCTTACAAAAATACTCATATAATTCATTTGCTTTTTCAGGTTTAGCAGCATTTATAAACGATGGTCTATTTCCTCCTGAACAATCAGCATATAATGTAAATTGCGATATTAATAAAAGAGCTCCATTAACATCTTTTATACTTAAATTCATTTTTCCGTTTTCATCTTCAAATACCCTTAAATTAATTAATTTTTTTACTAAATAATCCGCTTCTTTCTCTGTATCATTAGGTCCTACCCCCACTAATACCATATATCCTTTATCTATTTTTCCAACAATTTTA
The DNA here is from genome assembly GCA_944391745.1 of uncultured Clostridia bacterium. Taxonomy (GTDB): domain Bacteria; phylum Bacillota; class Clostridia; order TANB77; family CAG-508; genus CAG-793. Next base: position 49,569 of record CALXUS010000003.1, on the reverse strand, counting down.
TTTTCTACTTCTACTTTTGCATTTTTTACTCTTTGTACAACTAGCCTCATTTTTTCTTCCTTTCTTTATAATATATAAAGATATTTACAAGTATTTAATACTCATAAATATCTTTCATCATAAGTTATATTATTATTTTACATACTTACTCAATTTCTTATATCTTATAAAAAATATTGCTCCGCCTACCACTAATACTAATAATATAATAATTACAAAATTTCTAACACCTGTTTGTGGTAATTTTCCTGGTGCAGTAGTTTGATCTTCTTTATCATTATCATCTAGTTCAGATTCATATACTCTTTCATTATCTAGATATACCTCTACGTCAATATCTGAAGAATCAACATATAATGGTACTGAAACCACAACTGATTGATTTCCTCCTTTTATTGCAACTTCTCTAATAAATACATAAATTCTTTCAGCATCTTCTAATTCTGCCAAATTTTTTACATCATTTGTATTTATTGTAAATTCAAGTTTATCTTGTGATAATTGATTTTCATTTATTTTTATCCAATCTTGAATATTACTTTGATTTGCATCAGGAGATAAATAGTAATAATATTCATAGCTATCATTTGCTTCTATATTTCTATCTATTCCACTTATTGTAACATCTATTACTAAATAATTACTTTCATAAGAATCTGAAAATGTATAAAATTGTGCTTTATTTATATTTAATATTGAATTACTAAAATCTGAATTTTCAGGTCTTTCATCTGTATTTGTTGAACCACCATCATCTTGGCTTTCTTCTGCTACTATTTCAATTTCTAATGTAGTAGTTTGAGATAAATATGTTAAAGTAATTACATTCCTTCCTAGTTTAGAATTATCAAAGCCTGTAACTTGTATTAAGTTAGATTCTAAATCTAAAGTTTCACTAGTATTATCATTATATGTTATTGTTAATATTCCACCACTTAAGTCTAGTTCATCTTTGTTTTGAATATATTGCATTTTTGAAGGATTTTTACTAATAGATATTCCTGTTGCTGCTTTTTCTTCAACAGTTATAGGTTGTTCTACTGTCATTCCTTCATAATTAATTATTACTGCAGTTTGTCCTAAAACTAAATTAGTTCCATTTTCAATAGTATACTCTACTATTTCATAATTTGCTCCATTTTCAAAATTTCCTGTAACTATCATACCAGTTTTATCAAAATCTTGACCTACAACATAATTTGTTTTATTAGGTTCTTTTGTAATTTTAATGCTTAATAAACTATTTGGTATAACAGAAATTGCTTGATAAATAGTTATATCATCATAAGTAATTGTTACTTGTGTTTGTCCATTCTTTAAATTATATCCATCTTCTATAGTATAATCATCTATTACCTTTATTGAGCCATCTTTATAAGTTGCCTCTATTACCATTCCTGTACTATCAAAGCTTTCACCTTCATAGTATTCTACCTTACTAGGCTGTGTAGTTATTTCTAGCTTTGTTACACTGTTTTTTTCTACAGTAATTGGTTGTTTTACGCTTTTATCCTCATAAGTAATAGTTACATCAGTTTGTCCAGCTTTTAAATTACTTCCATTTTCAATACTATAGCTTGCATCATCTAATATTACAGAAGGATTTGTACGGCTATTATAATTAGCCCTTATTACCATTCCAGTTTTATCAAAATTCTCACCTTCAAAATAAGTTGTCTTATTTGGTGGAGTTGCTATTTCTATACTATTTAAAGATTCATCATATAACTGATTTGTAGTAAAAGCCTTAATTGTACTATCACCATTTGCTAATGAAGGATACTGATTTTGAATTTTTCCTAAATCAATCCATGTACAATTATTTAAATCATTTCCAAAAGCCATAAAGCATTTTCCAGTTTCTACTTCTGCAGTACTCCATTGAGGTGTTTCATCACTTTGACCTTCTAACCCAATTACTGCATTATTAGAATTACTTTGAATTTCTACAACCACTACAAATTCATTTCCTACTATCTTTACTGGTTTAGCAAACTCTAAAGTATGATATCCGACTTCCATACTTTCTGATTCACCTGATTTTAGTTGAACTAATTGTAAATCTCTTGCTGAAGTACTTGTTCCATTAGGATTTACATATACTTTACAAGTTTGTTCTATTGGTGCATATATCATTACTTCATTTAAATATTCTGAACCTGATGATTGTTTTTTAAATATATTACTAAGCATTACACTAGAAGTAGTAGCACGAATACTTATATTTGGGTATAATTTATCATATTGATATATATGATCATAATTTACTGTATCTGAAGCTTTTACAATACCTGCCATTTGTTTACCAACATTTACATCTTCATAAGATATATAAATAATTCCATTATCACCATATTTTACATAAGCGATATCTCCTTCTATTGTATATCCCATACTTTCAATTAAACTATCTGGAACTTCCTCAGGAGATGTCCATGTTTGCACACCTTGTTCAATAGCTTGATTATAAATACTAGTTTTTATATCTAATAAATTAGCTTCTATCCTTTCACCCCATGAATTTCTAGCAATCCATGCTCCATCTGCTGATGGTCTTGAATCTTCTGCAAAATTATCAACACTATAATTATCGTCCCAACCAATAATTGATACGGCATGGTCTATTGGATGTTGAATGGTATTATTACAGTACTTTGCACCTGTTTCATTATTATAACAACTATACCCAACAGTCTCAGAAGAATTTCCATGTATTGCAACTTCCACTGAACCATAATTTTGAATATGCTGCTTTATTTGATTAATAACTTCATCTCTTTGAGTACCTGTTAAAGAATTATAATTTGGAAATAATGTTGTATCATACACTTCACTTGAAACTGTTTTACCTTCTATTTGGCTAATATCTATATCATCTTCATTATTTTCAAATGGCATTTCAGATTCAAGTATTGCTCCACTTCCATTAGTTAAATATGCATGAGAATAAGAATAATTTCCGCCGCTTCCAACTTCTCTATTATATCCATCTTTATTTATTTGATTATTAATAAATGATTGGCTAGTTGCGTATTCTAAATGTCTTTCTGAAAAATTATATATTTTTGACAAATTTATTGAATTTCTATAATTATACAATGCTAAATTAGTTTCCAATGAAGATAATGTAGCAAAAGCCCAGCAAGAATTAGTACTCTGCTGATTTCTTATTGTTACATTCTCTGGAATTACATCTTGTAAGCTAAATCTTTGATTTACACTAGCTTTTATTGCTTTAGCTAAAAATAATAGATTTGAATGACTTGAACTAACTGATGGTTCAACCTCATACATTCTTGGCATTATTACTTTCTCTTTTTCTTCATCTGAAAGTTCTAACCATTCTTTAAACTCATCTGTATAATCTTGCATATACAAATTATTTTGTTCATCACTAGCTAATACTTTTTGACCTATTATTAGTACTAGCATTATTATCAATAATATTATCACTAAAATTTTCTTTTGTTGCTTCATAATTTATCCCCTTCTTTAATTTTATTTTATTATAATATAAGTAAATAAAAAAAGTAAATATATTTTATTATTTTTTAAAAACCTTTTGACTTTTTATTTAATTTAACCTCTAAAAAATCTATTCTTATATATTTTTTATTTTTCGAATCTTCTAAACTTTTAAATGCACTACAATTAATAATTAAATTCAATAGAATTAATCATTTAATTTTCTTCTAACATACTCATATATCATTATTCCTGTTGCAACAGAAGCATTTAAACTTTCAGTTTTCCCCAACATTGGTATTTTTACTTTATAATCTGCAACATTTTGAACTTCACTACTAACTCCATTGGCTTCATTTCCAATAACAACAATTGATTTATCATAAGATATATCATAAATATTATTTTTCGTATCAAGTGAAGTTGTTATTATTTTAAAGCCATTTTCTTTCATATCAGTTAGTTTTTTTGCTAAATCATCTACTTCAACTATATTTACTCTGTAAATAGCTCCCATAGTTGATCTTATTACTTTTGGACTATAAGCATCTACTGTATTTCTTGATACAATAATTTGTTTTAAATTTGCAGAATCTACTGTTCTAATAATTGTTCCTAAATTACCTGGATCTTGAATTCCATCTAATGCAAGTATATATTCTGCATTTTTATCTATTTCATTATTAGTTCTTTTGTTAATTATGGCAATAATTCCTTGTGGTGACACTACATCAGTTAAAGTATTAAATACTTTTTCTGTTACAGTTATACAATTAAATCCAGATAAATCTACATCTAGGACAACCCCTTCTCTGATAACAATCATATCAATACTTACTTTTTCAATTATTGCTTCTTTAAGCATTTTTATTCCTTCGACTATAAATTTATCTTTTCTATATTTCTTTTCTTTTAACTTTCTTATTTTTTTTATAATTTCATTATCTTTACTTGAAATAATCATCTTTTTTCCTTTCAAATTTGCATTTTTGCTGGTTTTATAGTATAATTAAGATTACATAATTTTGTATAGGAGAGGGATACAATGGTCAGTGCAGAACAGTATATACGCTTTTGTATGGAATGCACCTACAAGGAATCATGCAAGATTCTTAATAGGGACTACAAAAAGCCGTCACCCTATAGCCATCAAAAATCTTTTTCAAGCGATTGTGCAGTACAACATAATTCTCAACCAAAACCAGTATATTGCAATCTATGCAATACATGTCCGGTCAAAGATACATGCACACTTCCACAGAAAAAGATTTCTGTAAAAGAAGACTTTTATTATTCAATCTCAGGTAAAAAAGTAAACATTCTGGAGGCACGAATAAAAAAATTTAACAATTCTTATGTGGTCACTCCTCCAGATTGGGAACAGCTTTCTTTTGATTAATAATAATGTCTTATTCCATTTCAGTGCCGTGGTCTTCCACGGCATTCTTTTTATTTTATACAATCTAAAAACTCTTTTAATTCTTTAATTACATTTTTTTCGATTTTTAATGTAACATAAGATTTTTCTCCTGGCGAAAATTTAACTTTTGTTTTATATTTCAATATAATATCTCTTAAATTTTCATCACTAAGAGTTTTAAAAAATATAACTACATCTTTTTGTTTTTGTTGTAATTTAGAAACATTTGCTTTTCTACATAAATTCTTAATTCGAGCAATTTCCAATAAATTATATACTTCTTCTGGCATTTCACCATATCTATCTATTATTTCATCAATAATATTTTGAACATCTTCTTCTGATTTAGCGCTTGCTATATCTTGATAAACTTCTATTTTTTGACTAGAATCTTCTATATATTCTTCTGGTATATATGAAGAAATATTTAAATCTATTGTAATTTCTTCCTCTTCTTCTACTTTTTCACCTTTCATTTCCTTTACAACTTCATTTAATAGTTTATTATACATATCATAACCAATTTGTTCTATATGTCCATGTTGCATTTCTCCAAATATACTTCCAGCACCTCTTATCTGTAAATCTCTTGTAGCTATTTTAAATCCTGAACCAAATTCAGTAAATTCTTTTATAGCTTTTAACCTTTGCGTTGCATCTTCTGAAAGCATTTTATCTCTTTTATATGTTATATATGCATAAGCCTGTTTATCACTTCTTCCTACTCTACCTCTAATTTGATAAAGTTGGGCTAACCCAAATTTATCTGCATTTTCAACTATAATTGTATTAGCATTTGGAATATCTATACCAGATTCTAATATTGTTGTACAAACTAATACATTAGTTTCTCCATCAATAAAATCTTGCATAATATCTTCAATTTCACTACCACTCATTTTTCCGTGAGCAAAAGCTATTCTCGCTTCAGGCACTAATTTTTGTAGCTCTAATGCCTTTGTAGCTATAGTTCCTACTATATTATAAATATAAAATACTTGGCCATTTCTTTCTAACTCTTTTGTAATTGCTTCTTTTATAACTTCTTTATCATATTCCAATACATAAGTCTGAATAGGTTTTCTATTTTGTGGTGGCTCATATATAACTGACATATCCCTAATTCCTACTACCGACATTTGAAGAGTTCTAGGAATAGGAGTAGCAGTCATTGTAAGTACATCTATTGTAGATTTATATTGTTTAATTTTTTCTTTATCTTTAACACCAAATCTATGCTCTTCATCTATAATCAAAAGACCTAAATCCTTAAACTCAACGTCTTTACTTAAAATTCTATGTGTTCCAATTATAATGTCTACTTTTCCTTGTTTTATTTTTTCAACAATTTCTTTTTGTTGTTTTTGCGTTTTAAATCTATTTAATAACTCTATTGTTATTGGATATTCAGCCATTCTTTCCTTAAACTCTTGATACTGTTGACTTGCCAAAATAGTAGTTGGTGCTAGATAAGCAACTTGCTTACTATCCATAACAGCTTTAAATGCTGCTCTTATTGCGACTTCGGTTTTACCATAACCAACATCCCCACAAAGAAGTCTATCCATAGGTCTTGGATTTTCCATGTCTTTTTTTACTTCTTCAATACATCTTAACTGATCATTTGTTTCTGTATATTCAAAACTATCTTCAAACTGTTTTTGAAAAACTGTATCTTTTGAAAAAGCAAATCCTTTAGCATGTTCTCTTTTTGCATATAACTCAATCAGCTCTTTTGCAACAGCTCTTAAATTACCTTTAACTTTTGCTTTTGTTTTTTCCCAATCTTTTGTACCAAGCTTATTTAATTTTAAATTTCCCTCAGCACCAATATATTTACGCACATTATCTAAGTCTTCTGTTGGGACATATAACATATCTCCATCTCGATACTTTAGTTGTATAAAATCTTTAGTAACTCCATCAACCTTTATTGTATTAACACCAGTAAAAATTCCTATACCATGATTTTTATGTACAATGTAATCTCCCACTTTTAAATCTGCAAAAACAATTTTTTCAGCATTTTTAAAAGTATCTGATACTTTCTTTCTCTTTACATTTTTGTAGAAAAACTCATCACTACTTAATACAACTAAATTTGTATCTAAATTTTCAAAACCGGTAGTTAGTGCTCCTTCACTTATAACGGTTTCGCCTGGTCTTAGGTTTATATTATCCAATGAATCTGTATAAATAACAGTATCATCTAATGCATTCTTTATTTTTGTACTATTATCTTTATCTCCGGCTAAAATAATAACCCTTTTATTGTTTTTTATATATTCTTTAATTCTTTCTTCTAAATCTTTAACATCACCTTTTACTAAATTAATTTCTTTTGTATTTAAATCATCTTTTAAAGTATTATGTTCATATAAATTTATTGCATTATCTATATTAAATTTATAATCATTTAAATTTTCTAATGACTCTGGAACTGGCTTTTCTTTTTCAATTAAAGCTTTTTCTAAATTCTTATTTTCCTTTTGTATTGCATCTATTCTTTGTTCAATTTTTTCTTTCTCATCTAAAAATATATAAAAGTCTGGTATATAATCTAAAAAACTATTTTGTTTTGTATAAAATTCGTTAAAATATTTATCTATTCTTGTAGTGTAATCTCCATTTTGAATAATCTCTATATCTTCTTCAGAATAATTTTTTAATTGTTCTATTCTTTTTATAATACTTTGAACAGAGTCTTCCAAAATCATTTCAGTTGCAGGATAAATTTCCACAGTTTTTAACATATCTGTGGATCTTTGTGAAGATATTTTAAATTTTCTTATAGAGTCAATATCATCACCCCAAAATTCAATCCTTACACCTTCATTGTCATTTAAACCAATATCTACAATATCGCCTCTAACACTAAATTCTCCCTTATTCTCTACTAAATCAACTCTTTTATATCCCATAAGAATAAGATCTTTTTTCATTTCTTCATGGCTTATTGTATCTGTAATATTAAATTTAAGTACTGTATTATACAAAGTTTCTTTAGCAATCATTTTTTGCATAACTGCTTCTATTGTTGTTATAACAACTTTAAGTTTTTTACTATGTATGCTATTTAAAATTTTAATTCTTTCAAATTCAACATCATTACTTTCAGCATCATAATCATATAATGCAATTTCCCTTTTTGGAAAATATTTTACTTTATCTATAAATCCACTTAAATTCTTTTCAATTTCTTTAGCTTGCATTTCATTATAAGTAATTATACAGATAGGGCACTTTTCTTCTTCATACAATGCTCCAATTACTGCAGATTTTACCACTGAAACTAAACCCGATAATTCTACCGGGTATTTTTTAGCTAATAACTTTTCTTTAAATTCTTTATATTTTTGTGTTGAAGCCAAATCTCTTAATATATAATTCATTTTAAGTCTCCCTCTATAAACTATATTGGCTTTCTCATATAGTATTCTTATGCCTACTATTTTACCACAATTTTGCAATATTATCAACTCTTAAACTTTTCTAGCATATTATACTAGTACATGCATATATTTATTCTATGAGAAATTTAAAATTTTATTGTATATCTTTAAAAAAGAATATCTTTCCTATAATATTTTTACTATTTGTGCTGTGCCTACTTATTTTTTCATCAAGCAACTTATCAGCCACTAAAGCAGGATTAAATTTATGGGCTAATTCAGTTGTTCCATCATTATTTCCTTTTTTAGTTGCAACGGAGCTTTTAAGCTATACTAATATTGTTAATTATATTAGCCGAAAATTAGATAAATTCATGCGTCCAATTTTTAATATGCCTGGATGCACAGCATACCCATTAATACTAGGTATGATAAGTGGATATCCTATAGGAGCTAAAACAGTATGTCAGATTTATAAAGAAGGCTTATGCAGTAAGAGAGAAGCCGAACTTATGCTTGCTTACACAAATAATTCAGGCCCATTATTCATTATTGGTACTGTTGGTATTTCCATGTTCGGAAGTACAACTATTGGTCTTATATTGTTATTTACACATATTTTAGCATCTTTATCTGTTGGAATTATTTTTGGTAAAAAAATAGGAAATAAATATAAAAATTTAAATAATGATTATATAAAAATTAATACTAAGAATATAAATTTCACTAACCTTGGAGAAATTTTAGCTAATAGCATAATAAATAGTATTAGAACTCTTTTAATGATTGGCGGATTTGTAGTAATATTTTCTGTAATAATCTCTATACTAAAAACTTCCGGAATTTTAAAAGCACTATCAACTATATTAGGTTCTATATTTGGAAATGAAAATTTTATCTCCGGGATTTTATCTGGAACAATAGAACTTACAAATGGATTAAACACAGTTTGTAATATACATACTAAATATATTTCTACAAATATTTTAATTTGTGCATTTTTATTAGGTTTTGGTGGATTATCTGTAATGCTCCAAATTCTAAGTGTAGTATCTAAGGCAAAACTATCCATAAGACCTTATATAATAGGAAAATTTCTTCAAGCTATTTTTGCCATAGCTTACACATTTGTAATATTACAAATTCCAATGTTTAATTTTAACTTGTAACATAAAAGTGAGGCCAAATATAGTTGCAACAACAACCATATTTGACCTCTTTTGGTCCCTCCAAATATCACCTTCTGCCTGTGATAAAGTTGAATAATTTTTTTACGAGCCCAAAGAAGAACATCACAATGCCCTTGACAACATGCCAGATAAAGACAATCACGAACACGTGCATGCACACTACCATAAAAATAAGAAATACAGCCAAAAGAACAGCTATAAAATTCTCAAAAGATACGTGTGCAATAAACCCTCCAAAGATTTGACCTACGAGCTCCAAGCAGTTCATGATGAAAGTTACGTACAAATACGCTGTCAGGCTGATAGCGTCACCCAGAATTCTAAACAATAAATCCATTATGTTGCCTCCGTTCCATTGATGATATTTGTTAAGGACTATTTATACTTCTAAGTGTAAATATATTATAGCACAATCTTTTAAATAAATCAAAAAAACTAATATATTCAATCTTGCTGAAATATATTAGTTTTTTAATTATTATAAAATTGGTGGCGAAGAGGAGATTCGAACTCTTGACCTGCCGGGTATGAACCGGATGCTCTAGCCAACTGAGCTACTTCGCCATAGTTAACAACAATATGTATTATACAATAAATATTAAAAGGTTGTCAAGGGGTTATGCTTTTTTTCTTGACAACCTAAAAAAATTATTGCCACTGAGCTATAAATTGCATATTTCCTGTAACAGTTATTTTATCTCCTGGTTCATACATTGTATTAGTATTATTTTCTAAATATCCTAAAAAATTATAACCTTCTCTTTCTGGTGCAATTCCAACTGTTATAATTTCATTTCTATCAACTGTTTGCATACTAGGAGCATTATCTCCTCCATTTGCATCATAAGATATAACACAACTTTCTGATTGTTTAACAAAAGTCTCTGGTAATCTATAATATATTGTACCATTATAATTTATTCCATCTGTATAATAGATAGTTTTTGTACTTTCGTTAATGATATATGCATCTGTACCACTATATTCATTATTTTCATAAGTTTCTTCTTTATTTCCTGTACCATATTTTAAATCTATTGGAGTTTCTATATATGAATTTAATTTTTTTAAACTTATTACATAATATTTATTACTATCATTTGGATTTCCAACCATATCTTCGCCCTGATATTCACCTAAGAAACTCAAATTTCCTGTAAATTCAGGACCTATAGTAGATAAATCACTCATATCCGCATAAGTTACCTCTATTGCTTCTCGTAACTTATCTATATCTCCTTTAAAATACGTATATTTCTGTAATTCTTGTATATCGGTTGTATTTATAATTATAGGTACACTTACTAGTGCCAAAATTACTATTGTAAGTACTAATATTAATAAAGTAATTCCATTTTCATTTTTTATCTTATGCATTCTTTGTTCCTTCTTTCTTTTGTTAATAATATACTAATATAATTTAATTTATTTTTCAATATTAATTTAAGAAAAATAAACTAAAAGAACCAAATTAATTAATAAATTTGGTCCTTTTTTATGATTAATCTCCTATTTCTCTTTCTGTTTCTTTACTTTGTGTTTGAACTTGGTTTCTGCCTTGAGTTTTATTTGGTTCTTCTACCTTAGTATTAGTTTTTGGTGTATTTTTTGATTGATTAGTATCTACTCTAATTCTACTAGCAAGGTCTTTTTCCAATTCATTTATTCTTTTTGTAGCCTTTCCCATTTCTTCGGCTAATTTTTTTCCATCTTCAGAATCTGGATCTAGATAACTTACATCATCTTCCCCATCATCTCTTTCTTTAAACATTGATGGTACACTTTTTAGTGCATCTTTTATTCTATCTTTTAAACTAATTTTTTTACTCATTTAATTTGTGACTCCTCTCTTTAATCACTGGTATAATTTATTATACCATATTCTGTTAAGAATTTCAAGTGTTTTATGTTAATTTATTGTTACTATCCACTAATTTTTGTTATTACATGTTTTCATCAATTTTTTTATATATTATTTCTTTCATATTAAATTCTTTATTACATTGTAATACAATAAGCCACAAATACACAATTGTTACAAAAATAATAATATTTTTGTATAAAAGTATCAATATACTAGAAATAACCGTCAAAATAATTACATTAATATTTGAAATTGTTTTTGTATAAATATAGCTACTTCTAAGCCCAATAAAAATATGTATACATTCTTGAAAAATTCTTCCGCCATCTAAAGGATAAATAGGAATTAAATTGAATAATGCTAATAAAATATTTGCATAAATTGCTTTTTGATAGCAATCTATATAATCTTTAAATAGAAACAAAATAAATATACTTATTATATTAGTTAATGGTCCTGCAAAGGCTATTATTATTTTTTTTATTGATAACATATTTCCATTTTTTATTTTTTTATTGTAATCTATGCAATTAATTTGAAAACCAAGTTTAAATCCATAAGGTGCTATACTTATAGACTTAGGTTTGAATCCTAATATTAATCCTGAAACTAAGTGTCCTATTTCATGTATCAGTGCAAACAGCATTAACAATGCATAAATTCCAATATTTTTTGTTATTATAAATATTATGATTATTGCAAATATTTTTAAATCTATTTTAATCTGCATATATTTTTCTCGTATATATTAATACGATTCTCCTTTCCTAAATTTCTATAATAGATTCTGGATTAACTGTTCTTCCGCTCCTACTAATTTCAAAATGTAAATGAGGCCCTGTAGTTCTTCCTGTATTACCAACTTCTGCAATTTTTTGACCTTGTGCTACATACTCTCCTTGATTAACAAATATTTCTTTACAATGTGCATACATTGTGCTAACTTCTCCATTTGTTATTTTTACATGGTTTCCGTAATCTCCATAACTAGAAACCAACTCTACAGTTCCCTCCATCGCTGCTATTATTTCCGTTCCTTCATTTGCTCCTATATCCACTCCGGCATGATTTTCAGAAATTATATCGGTTGGAGTTCTTTTTCCATAACTAGATGTCACGGTTCCACATACTGGTACTATAATAGAACAATAAGATTTAATATATTCTATATCTTGTTCATCTTGACTTAAATTTAAATTTTCGTCACTTCCTCCAATTCCTGTATCACTACTATTTTCTTCTATATCATTTGAAATCGTATTTTCTAAAATATTATTTTCTACTATTTCGTTATTAACATCTTCTATTTTCCCCTCTAAATTGCTATCCTCATTAAAACTATTTATCCACTCTACTATATTATTTATTTGACTATTACTATAATCATATAATTTTTTTAAATCTGTATCTTGAGACATTACTTTTCTAATATTTTCAACAATCGGATTATTATTTAACATTAATAAATATATAATTCCAAATATACACATACAACTAACTGTTTGTATAAAAATCTTTGTTAGTTTTGTTATATGCTTATCATTACTGTTTATATTAATATCCTTTACGGGAATTGTCCCTCTCCTTTTAGCAATAACCTCTTCTGCACGTTTTATCCTATCTTGTTCACTTATTATTCTCTCCATACCTCAATATCCTTACTTAAATTTAATTAACTACAAAAAAATAAAACCTTTAACTAATCTTCTAAATTATATGACTTAGTTAAAAGTTTTATTCGAATATTATATTAAATTTTAAAATACAAGTATTGCAATCCAAATAATAGAAAATGTCAAGATTATTTTCCACATTAAATTAAATTTTTTTAATTTTCTGTTCTCAGATTCCAATTCCCTAATTTTCTTTTTACTTAAACTTTCTTTACTATATTTTTCTTCACATTTTTCTAAAATAGTTTCTGCTTTATTAATAATATATTTTTTATTTAAATCTCCCATAGTTTCTCTCCTTTGGTTATAATTATTTCCACTTATTGGAGATTTATTCAAATTATATTATCTTTACTTTTAGTATTTTATCTTCCATTTTTTCTATTTTTATTTGCTTATCTTGTAAATCTTTTGGTGCATCTTCACACATTCCATTATACACTTCATTTTCACCATCATAAACAGAAATATGCAATAATCTAAATTCTTTTATTGTCATTCTTTACTTCCTTTTCTTCAACTCCAGTTGCAACTACTGTTACTACAACATTATCTCCTAAATCTTCATCTATTACTGTTCCAAAAATAACATTTGCATCTGGACTTACTTTTTCTCCAATTAATCCTGCACTTTTATTTATATCTTCCAAACTAATATCTTCGCTACCTTTAATATTAAAAATAACACCCTTAGCACCATCTATCCCAGTTTCAGTTAAAGGATTATTTAAAGCATTTATAGTAGCTTCAACTATTTTATTTTCTCCACTTGCTTCTCCTATTCCCATATAAGAAAATCCAGGATATCCTAATATAGTTTTTACATCTGCAAAATCAACATTAATAGTTCCTACTGAATTAATTATATCTGTAATTGATTGTATACCTTGCTTTAGTATATCATCTGTCATTTTGAATGCATTTAATATTGAAACATTACTCTCTGTATTTTGTAATAGTTTATCATTAGAGATGACAATTAATGCATTAACATTAGGCTTTAATTTATCTATTCCTAAATTTGCTCTTGTACCTCTTAATTTTCCTTCGAATGCAAATGGTTTTGTAACTATACCTATTGTTAGAATTTCTTTTTTTCTTGCCTCTTCAGCAATAACTGGAATAGCACCAGTTCCTGTTCCTCCACCCATTCCAGCAGTAAGGAATAGTAAATCTGTTCCATCTAAAATTTTATCTATATCATCTATACTTTCTTTAGCAGCCTTTTCTCCAACTTCTGGATTTGCTCCAGCTCCTAATCCTTGTGCAACTTCTTTTCCTATTTGTAAAGTTTTACAACCATTAGTATTAGCTCTTTCTAATATACCTTTTTCTGTATTTACTAATATGTATTCTACTCCATCAACATCTGATACTATCATCTGGTTTACAGCATTATTGCCTCCGCCACCTACACCTATTACTTTTATTTTTATTAAGTCTTTTGTTCTCTTTACTGGTTCATAGTCTAACACAATTATTTCCTCCTCGTCAAAATGTATTTATATTATACTATATTTCTGCTATTTTTCAAGTCTATTTCCCATAAAAAGAATAAGAAACTTAAGTAATATTATAAAAATATTACTCAAGTTTCACTAAATTATTATCATTTGGATTTAAATATTTTTTATAAATTTTATGCACTTTTTAATTCCAGTCTTAGTTTATCTGCAATCATAGCAATAAATTCACTATTTGTAGGCTTTCCTTTATCAGCAGATACAGTATAACCAAATATACTTTCAGTAACTTTAGGATCACCTCTTCCCCAAGCTACCTCTATTGCGTGTCGTATTGCACGTTCTACTCTACTCGGAGTTGTATTATACTTATTTGCAATATCTGGATATAAAAGTTTTGTGACTTGATTAATCATCTCAATATTTTTTACAGACATAATAATTGCTTCTCTTAAAAACTGATATCCTTTAATATGTGCAGGCACACCTACTTCATGAATTATATTTGTAACTGCAGCTTCCAAATCATTTTTATTATTTTCTTCATATTTATTAATCATAATATATGGTGATTTTATCTCATGATTAATAACTGTATCCTTAATTTTTTCTACATCATTATTTTTTATTTCTTTTATTCTTTGTGTTAATAGTTCTAAGTCAAAAGGCTTTACTATATAATAATCTGCACCTAATGCTATTGCTTTTTGTGTAATTTTATCTTGACCAACAGCGGAAACCATTATTTTAACTGGATTCTTTTCTAATTTAGATTTATTGAGTTTTTCTAATACTCCTATACCATCTAAATGTGGCATTATTACATCAAGTAAAAGCACATCAGGTTTTAATCTGAGAACGCTAGAATAAGCCTCTTCTCCATCTCTCGCTATTCCAACGATTTCCATCTCATCATCATTTACTAAGTACTCTTTTAAAGTCATTCCAAAATCATAGTTATCATCAGCTATTAATATTTTAATCTTGTCATTCACTACTTTATACCTCCTAATTGTTCATTTGTAAAATTTTACCACTTGATTATATACAATTTTACAAAAAAGCGCAATAGTTTTTACCATATTTTTCTATTTTTTAGTAAAATAAAAAACTAAACATACATTTTCTTAAATATATGCTTAGTTTTCTTATTTATTCTATTTCTATAATTACATTTTTTTCAAATATTTGATTTTTAATGAATTCAATATTTGATTGATCTAGTAATTTTTTTACTTCATCTGTCGTTTCAATTATTATTTGTATATTTTCCATATACTTCATATCTATTATACGAATTTTTAATTTTTTACATAAATATTGAAATTCATTTAAATTATTATAATTTAATTCTAATATATATTTATTACCATAATCTTTTTTTACAATTTCAGCATTTTCTAGAGCTTTTTGAGCACTTTCAGTATAAGCTCTAACTAATCCGCCTGTTCCTAATAATATTCCGCCAAAGTATCTTGTTACTACAACTATAACATTTTTCAATTCTTCATTTTTTAATAAGTTTAATAATGGTGCTCCTGCAGTTCCTGATGGTTCACCATCATCACTGTATTTTTCATAATTATCTACAATATATGCATAGCAATTATGTTTTGCATCATAAAACTTTTTACGAACATTTTCTAATTCTTTTTCGGCCTCTTCTTTAGTGTTAACTGGCTTTATTACAGCAATAAATTTTGATTTTTTTTCAATTATTTCTGCAATCGCTTCTTCTTTTATTGATTTAAACATATATAACTAATTTATTCCTGCAGTATATCCTGTAGAATATGCAATTTGTAAATTAAATCCTCCTGTATATGCATCTACATCTATTATTTCTCCTGCAAAATATAATCCTTTCACTAATTTTGATTCCATTGTTTTAGGATTTATTTCTTTTATATTTATTCCTCCAGAAGTTACAATGGCTTCTTCAATAGGTCTAAATCCCTGTATTCCTATTCTAAAATCTTTTAATAGGGAAACTAATTTATGTCTCTCCTCTTTAGTAATCTCATTTACACGTTTATCAATATTCATTTTATCTAATATAACAGGTATAATCTTTTGAGGTAATAATTTGTCTAGACTGTTTCTAAATTCTTTATTTTTTTCTTGAGAAAAATCCCTCAAAATCCTCTCATCCAATTTCTTTTCGTCAAGAGCTGGTTTAAGGTCTATTGATATTTCAACACCTTTCATTTCAGTCCTTACTAAATGTGCCGAACCACTTAATATTATTGGTCCAGATACACCAAAATGTGTAAATAACATTTCACCAAAATCTTCATATATTACTTTATTATCTTTTATTATTTTTAGTCCAACATTCTTTAAACTTAATCCCTGCATTTTTTTACAAGCATCAAGATCAGAATCTGTAGATTTTAGAGCAACTAATGAAGGCTTTAATTCAGTTATAGTATGTCCATATTTTTTTGCTAAATCATATCCATCTCCGGATGAGCCAGTTAAAGGATAACTCTTCCCCCCTGTAGCAAGTATTACTTTGTCCGCTTCTATTTTGTTTTCCGAATTATCTATAAGGTTTTCATATTTTACTCCAATTATTTTAGAGTCATTAACAATTAAATCTATAGCTTTTGAATTAGTAATTATTTTAACATTATATTTATTTAATTCTCTTAATAATGCATCTCTAACATCAACAGCTCTATCAGTTACTGGAAAAATTCTATTTCCTCTTTCTTCTTTAGTTTCTAACCCTTCTCTTTTTAGCAATGAAATAATATCTTCATTTGTAAAATTTTTAAAAGCACTATATAAAAATTTCCCATTTCCGTGGAATATTTTTTATAAAATCCTCTATTGGTAAACTACTAGTAATATTACATCTACCTTTTCCTGTTATGCAAAGTTTTTTACCTAATTGATTCATTTTTTCTAATAATGTCACTTCATCACCTTTTTGACTAGCTCCTATTGCAGCTAGCATACCAGCTGGTCCTCCACCAATTATAACTGTTTTCATATTTTTCCATTCCTCTTTATGTATTAATATTATTCTATAATATTTTGAATTGCTTTCATTAATCCTAATTTACCATATTCATAAGTTAATCCACCTTGTTGAAAAGCTAGATATGGTGGTCTTATAGGAGCATCACAACTTAATTCTATAGATGAACCTTGAGTAAAAGCACCAGCCGCCATAATTATTTGATCATCATATCCTGGCATATCACCTGGTACAGGAATCGAATCAGAATCTACTGGTGATCCCATCTGAATACCTTGACAATATTTTATTAGCTTTTCACTATTATTAAATTCTATTGTTTGAACTATATCTGTTCTTTGTTCATTATATCTTGGTTGTACCTTATAACCTAATTCTTCCATTACTTTACTAGTAAGTACTGCTGTTTTTAAACTACTAGCTACAACACTAGGTGCAAAAAATAAACCTTGTAATATTTTTTTATTCATTCCTAGTGTAGGACCTACTTCTTTTCCTTCTCCTGGAAGAGTAAGTCTTTCACCTATTAAATGAATTAAATCTTTTCTTCCAACAACATAAGCTCCATTAGGTGAAATTCCTCCACCTAGGTTTTTTATTAATGAACCAACACTTATGTCTGCACCAAAATTAGATGGTTCAACCTTATTTGTGAATTCACCATAGCAATTATCCACCATTATTATAACTTCATTATTAATACTTTTTATTAATTTTATAACCTTTTCTATTTTATCTAATGTTATACTATTTCTTAAGGCATAACCTCTTGAACGTTGTATTTCAATTAGCTTAATATCTTTTTTCTCTACTCTTTTTGCTATTTTGTCATAATCAAAATCATTGTCAATTAAGTCAATTTGCTCGTATTTAACACCAAAAGATTTTAAAGAACTTGGATTATCTCTAATACCAATAACTTCATCAAGAGTATCATAAGGTTTTCCACTTATACTAAGTAATATATCTCCTGGACGTAAAATTCCAAATAGAGTAACATTTAGAGCATGTGAAGCTGATATAAATTGCCCTCTAACTAAACTATCCTCAACTGAAAATATTTGACTATATATTTTCTCGATTGTTTCTCTTCCAATATCATCATATCCATATCCTGTAGTTTCATTAAAATGAACTTCTGATAGATTGTTATCATGAAATGCTTTAAGCACCTTTAATGAATTATATTCACATATCTCGTTTATTTTTCTAAATTCCTCTTGAACTTCCTTTTCACATTTGTTAATTAGTTCATATACTTTATTACTAATACCATATTCTTCAAACATATTAATTCCCCTCTAATAATTTATTCTTTACATATTTAAATTCATTCAATTAATAAAATTAATTGAATGAATTTTTTTTATTATTTAATTATTTTGTATTGTACCACTATATACTGTACCTGAATTTGAATTATTTACTTTATAATAATCTCCTAAAAATGTTACATCTAGCCAAGGAATTGTATAAGTATTATTACTAATAAATTGACCATTAGTATTAACAACTTGCCATTTTCCATCTTTCTTTACTCCAGCTACATTTCCATTTTGTTCAGTAACCATATCATATATATAATCTACAACTACATTACCATTTTTATCAACTAATCCCCATTTTCCATTGTTTTGTCTAGCATATATTTGATTATTTGGGAATAAAGTTTTATATTCTACTTCATTTCCTGATAAATCATAATATTTTACATCTACATCTGAATATAACTTTATATAACTTTCTTTTACTTGTATATTAGCATTAACTACACCTTGATGAACTTTCATGTTATTATCTATTATATCAGTTCTATTATCATTAGTTCTAATAGCTTGAAGTGCATCTGCTCCTTCTATAGCTTGAATGGCATCATATTCCAAATTAATTACTATATTACCATTTCCATCTATTACACCTGTTTTTCCATCTTTTGCTACTATAAAATAATTATTATTAAAATACTCTATATAAGCATAATTTTCTCTTAATTTTTTATTACCTGAAGAATCAACAATATTATAATTATTATTTCTATCTATTACTATAGCTAAATCATTTACTTGATTATAGCTTATAATATCTGTATTAAGATTATTGCCTTGTGCATCAAATATTACAGTTTCTTCACCTTTTTGTGCATTAATATATTTTCCACCAACTATAATGCTATCATAATCAATTGGAACAATATTATTTCCTTCTAAATCTAAAACTCCTTGAGCTTGATCTTTTTGAACAATTAATAATTTATTATTTGGATCAAATTCTATATCTGTATATTCATTTTTCAAGACTTCTTTTCCATTTTTAAATAGACCATATCTACCATTACTTGCTGTAATTAAATATACATCTTTACCATCTATTTCTATAATACGATTAATTTCACTATAAAGAGTATCAAGAATCATTTTACCAGTTCTATCAGCATAACCAAATCTATAGCCATCATCAGTAACTATTCTTACTATAAAACCAGCATCATCATATTTTGTTTCATCATTATAATAACCATCGGCCATTATAGCATCATACTCTGTATCAAGAATTTTTGTTCCTTTTATATTAATTACTCCATATTTACCATTTTGCTCAACTTTTAAGTTTCCTTCTTTATAATCAATATTACTTATTGAATTATATACATTATCAGTTATCTTATTTCCATCTAAATCAATAAGCCCATATAATCCATTTTGTTTATATTTTAAAACAGACTTTTCATAAGGAACGTTACTTGTAATACTATTAATACTAATAGCTTCCACATTATCATAATTTGTAAACAAAGCAGTTCCACTTGAATTTATTGCTGAATAATTTTGCCCATCATCAGATTTAATAAAAATATCTCTAGTAGGATTTGGTATATCTATAGACGCATATATTGGTTCAATTATTAGATTTCCGTCCTTATCTATTACGCCATATTTTCCATCTTTTTCTAATTTATAATATTGAATTTCACTATTTTGAATAACCGAAAGTTCATATTTATATTTTTGGTTATTTACAAAAATAACTACTCCAACTATTGCCGCTATTATGATTATTAAAATTATTATAATAGCTAATATATTTTTATTATTTTTCTTCTTTCTACTCATATTTTTATTCCTTTCTAGCGATTATTATTTCCATTTTTTTATATAGTATAATTATATATTTGAAGTAAAAATATGTCAACGAATTTTTTATAACAATAACTTCATTATTTAATTAATGGAGAAGAACTTTTACGCTCTCCTCCACCTACTATTGCAACTTAGCAATGTAGAATTACAGATGATTTATTCCTTTTGAGAAACAATAATACTACCAATGAGCTCTTCATTGGAGTTATACACTTTATTCCTGCAAAGTGTCTGGTAGTATCTATTGGGCATAACGTGAATCAGCTTGCTATCGGTGACTTTACGTTGATTGATAATCATTAGATGATTATTAGCAAATTTTACTCCCGCACTTCCACGAATAATTGTAGGAGTGGCATTTTCGTCAATTTGCTCCATATAAATCATTTCACCAATCAGAACAGAAACAATATTATTAACTTTTTGATTCTCATAATGTTTAACAATGAGGATTCCTACTTCGAGAAAATCAAGCCAATTACACTCAATCTCATCTTTGTACAAGTCATAGTATTCTTTTAAGATTTTTACTACAATCGAAATAATATCTGTCCGATTCATATTATAAATGCCGAACTCTTTGGAAATTTTATTACACAGTTGGTATGGAAGTGTTTTGTAGTTTTTTGAAATCACCGCTGTAGAAAATTCACCATTATCACAACTATAGTTGTAATAACCTATTCCATAATTCTCTGTTCTTAACACTTTAATCATCCTTTCTTTGCATGGCACAAATGTGCATTTTAAGAAATTTTAAGCAGTATAATTATAACATCAGTATAAAATTATGTCAATTTTGAATTGCATTTTTCACTAACAACACATCTCAAAGTATTTGGTAAATCTTTGACATAGGTCATTAAAATTAATTTGTCACCCTCATAACTATTTATAATATTTTCTTCTTCTTCACTTTTTATTATAGTATTCTCAATTACTTTATATTTAAAATGCAAATCATTTATATAGTAATTTATTTCTTCACCAATTTCCAATTCTTTTAAATTAGAAAAATAATTGTTTTCATGTCCTGTATTAAATGCTTTTAATGCAATAATACCATATCCTGTATTTGTTTGAGGATAATGGCCTATTGAACTTTCTAAGATTTCATCTAAAGTTCCTTCTGCAATATTAGCGCTGAGATTTATTTTATCAATTTTTATTTTCCAATAATATATATCATCAATAGGAAAATCTTTTACCTCATTAAGTAATAATTCATTTTGTATTATATTTTCATTATAAATTTGATTTTGCGAAAGATATGTTCTTGAACTTAATTTATTAAGAATAGAAATTGTAAAAATAAATATTATTAAAGAAATAAAAAATGATATGATGTTTATGTTTTTCTTATTAGGATTAATTTTCATAAACTCATCATACCATTTTTTGTCATTTTTGTAAATATTTTTTTGTTTACTTACCCTTTTTTTCATCGACATTTTTAGACATTTTATTTTTCTTATTTATATCACAATAAAATTCTACACCATTATCATGATTAATAACACCATAATCATTATTATAATTATTCATAATAGCTTTTACTAATGCTAATCCTATTCCAGTACCTCCATCATTTCTATTTCTAGAAGAATCTACTTTATAAAATCTACCCCAAATTTTATTAATATATTCTTCTGGAATTTTATCACCTGTATTATATATATATAATCTTACTTTATCATTTCTGTTTTCTGTTCTTATAATTATTTTTTTAGTACCATTAACATCTTTAACATGCTTTATAGCATTGGTAAAATAATTATTTACAACTTGCTCTATATATTCTTGATCTGCATACACCATTATTTTTTTAGAATCATCAAATTCTACTTTTATGTTATTTTCTTTAATAACAACAGTATGCCTTCTAATTTCTTCTTTTATTAATTCTCTCAGATCAAATTCTGAATCATTGAACTTTCTTTCTCTATATTCTAATTTCATTAATTCAAGTAATCTCTTAACCATAGCATCCATTTTATTAGATTCATCTAATATTACTTCAGCATAAAATTTTCTTGATTCCTCATCTGTATTAACATTTTCAATTAATCCTTCTGCATATCCTTGAATTAATGCTATTGGAGTTTTTAGTTCATGAGAAACATCTGATATAAATTGTCTTCTCATTTCATCTATTTTAGATTTTTCTTCAATATTTTGCTCTAATTTATTATTATTACTCCTCAACCTTTTTATTGTAAGTTCTAGCTTATCAGCCATTTCGTTTATATTCTGACCTAATGTATTAATTTCATCTTCAGTATCAGAAATTCTATATCTATCATTAAAATCTAAGTTAGCCATCTTCTTTGTAATTTTATTAAGCTGAACTATAGGTTTAGTAAATTTATTAGAGATTATAGAAGCAATAATTGCTGCAATAATAATCATTAAAATTCCTATTATTAATAGTAAATCGTTTGATATCTTTACAGTTTCTTTAATAGGTTCAACTTGAATTTTTATATATATGATATAATCATTATCTAGATAAGATGTTAGTAATAAATATTGATTATTCCTGCTAGCCTCGACATTTTGTACTATAATATTATCTTTTGAAAAAATAATTTCATTTTTAAAATTATTTAACGGACTCATTGAATTTATTGTATCAATAATTTCTGAATTGTTACAATAAACAACATCTAATGCTTCATCTAATATTAAAATATCAATATTATTATTTCTTTCTAATTCTCTCAATTTATCATTTATATTATATTCAATAGCACCATTATAATATTCATTAATACTTTTGCTTATTCCTATAGCAATATGTGTTTTTGAATATAAGTAGAAAGTTTCTAAAACGACATTATTTATGATAACTAAAGTTATTATAATTAATATAATTGATACGCATAATGTTGAAAAAAGTCTGAATCTTATTGATTTTAATTTATTACTTATTTTCATTATTTTACCTCAAACTTATATCCTACACCTCTAATTGTTTTTATATATTTTCCTTTTTTACCTAGCTTATGTCTTATTTTCTTTATATGACTATCAATAGTTCTTGAATCTCCATAATAGTCATAATTCCACACATTATTCAATATTTTGTCTCTTGAAAGAGCAACATTTTCATTATCTAATAAATATTTAAGTAATTCATATTCCCTAAGACTAAGTTCAATAGGTTTTCCATCAACTGTTACTGTTCTTCCTTCAGTATTAATTTCTATTCCACCAAAGTCTTTATTTTCAGTTTGCTTATTATCTACTCTATTTATAATTGCTTTAACCCTAGCTACCAATATTTTAGGGCTAAATGGTTTAGTTATATATTCATCAACTCCAAGTTCAAATCCAAATAATTCATCTTGCTCTTCACCTCTTGCTGTTAACATTATAACTGGTACTTTTGATTGTTGTCTAATCTGTCTAAGTACTGACCAACCATCTAATTTAGGCATCATAACGTCTAATAAAATAAGATTTATCTTCTCACTATTTTCATTAAAAATTTTTATTGCTTCCTCTCCATCTTCAGCTTCAATAACATTATAATCTTCTTTCTGCAAAAAATCTTTAACTAATTTTCTCATTCTATATTCATCATCAACTACTAAAATAGTAACACCTTCCATTGTTAACCTCCATTATTTATGAATATAATAATTTTAGCATAGTATTATGTCTATTATGTGAATTTTTGGTCTATTTCTCGTTTTTTGAAACATTTACTTTAGAAGATTTAACATGCTTTAAACTTTGTTTATTAGAATTTCCTGACTTATCTTCTTTTATATAAATGTTTTGACCAGGATATGCAAGTTGAATTCCTTGTGTTTCAATAATATTTAAAATAGTTAAATTTAGCTTATTGCAGAAATCCAAATAATCTCCATAAGCCGTAATTGTTGTTTCTAAGTATATATACACATTTATTCCATCATCTTTTATTTCATTAAAATGTACGCTCACTGAATCTTTAATAATATCCTTATTATACTTTAATATAAATCTAATCCTGTTAATTACCTTTTCAACTGTAACTTCTTCTGTTTCTAATGGTAATTTTAAATTTGCTTTATATAGCCTTTTATTTATAACTCCCCAATTCACTATTTTTTCAGAGCTTATTGAAGAATTTTTTAATGTTACAATCGTATCTTCTGTTGTTCTTAATTTTGTACTTCTAAATGTTATACTTTGAACTGTTCCAGAAACATCACCTATTTCTACCCAATCTCCTATAGCAAATGGTCTATCCCAAAATATTGATAAACCTGAAAATACATCCTTTACAGTGTCTTGTGCTGCTAAAGCAATAATTGCTGTACTTAATCCAAGTCCTGTTAAAATTCCACCCAAATCATAATTAAATTCTTTTAATGTCAAATATGCTGCTAAAATATAAATAACTATCTTTATAGTTTTATTAATTATATTTATCATTGGATCATTAGCTTTATCTTTTAATTTAGCTGAAAAAATTTTCTTATTTGAAATAATGTCTGATACTAACTTTGCTATAATCCATATTATTGCAATTCTATATATTTTATTAATAAAATTAGATAATTCATCATTAAAACCTATTAATCTTGTAGATAAATATATTCCCGAAGCTACTAATAATAATTTTATTGTATTATATAAAACTCCATTTTTTATCTCTTTTTTTGGTTTCTTCCATTCAAAAATTTTTGTAATAACATAACTTATTAATGGACTTATTACTATTGTTAATATAATACTAACTATTGCAATAATAACATTTATAATTTGAGATAATTCTATTGATTGAATCCATTGTACTAATTCATTAATTTTATCCATAAGTATTATCCTTCCTATATAACTTGATTGATATTATACAATATTTTTAATTTTTTTTCATCCGTTTTTATAATATTTTTCCAATATTTCATATTTATTTTTTATAATTAATGATATAATAAATCCATAATAAATTTACTAATAATAAGAGAGGAAAAAAATGAAAGAAACAAATGATACAATGATGCAATATTTTGAATGGTATTTACCAAATGATTGCATGCTTTGGAAAAGTTTATTAAATGTTGGAAAAGATTTAAAAAAGCTTGGAATCAACTATTTATGGTTACCACCCGCTTTTAAGTCTGCTGGTGGTATAAATGATACTGGATATGGAGTATATGATTTATATGATATGGGCGAATTTATGCAAAAAGGCACTATTCGTACTAAATATGGAACTAAGCAAGAATACTTAGATGCTATTAAAAGTCTTCAAAAATCTGGTATAAAAGTACTGGCAGATATAGTTTTAAATCATAGATTTGGTGCTGATGAAAAAGAAGATATAATAGCTTACAAAGTTAATCCAAATAATAGAAATGAAGTAATTGGTAATTATAGAACAATTTCTGCATGGACAAAATTCAATTTTAGTGGAAGAAAAAACACATATTCTGATTTTAATCTAGATTGGTCTCATTTTAATGGTATTGATTATGACGACATAAAAAAAGAGCATGGTATTTTTAGATTTTATGGTAAACATTGGAGCAATGATGTTGATAAAGAACTTGGAAATTATGATTACTTAATGGGTTGTGATGTAGATTTTAATAATCTTGATGTTGTAGATGACCTATTTAAATGGGGAAAATGGTTTTTGAATGAAACTCATGTTGATGGATTTAGATTAGATGCTATAAAACATATACGTTCCTCATTTTATAAAAGATGGTTGCATGATTTAAAAGATGCATCAGACAAAGAGTTATTTACTGTTGGTGAGTATTTTAGTTGTAATGTAGATGCCTTAATAAATTATTTACACGAAAATGATGAAATTACTACATTATTTGATGTTCCACTTCATGATCACTTTAAAATTGCTTCTGAAAGTTTTGGTCACTATGATATGCGAAAACTTTTTGAAGATACATTAGTCGACAAAAGACCATCTAAAGCTGTCACTTTTGTAGATAACCATGATACAGAACCAGGTCAAAGCTTAGAATCTTGGGTAAAAGATTGGTTTAAACCTCTTGCATACGCTTGTATATTACTTAGAGAAGATGGTATTCCTTGTATTTTTTATGGAGACTATTATGGAATCCCTTACAAAAATATTTCTCCAATGAAAGAACTTTTGAACGTTTTGCTATTTGCTAGAAAATATCTAGCCTATGGAACTCAAAGAGATTACTTAGATGATGAAAATATAATTGGTTGGGTTAGAGAAGGTGATTATTATCATCAAGACTCAGGTTTAGCAGTACTTTTAAGTGATGGTAGTGGTGGATGTAAACTGATGAATGTCGGAAAAAATTTAGCTAATTGCATATTATATGATTGTACAGGAAATGTAAAAGAAACTGTATATGTTGATAAAGATGGTAATGGTATATTTTACGTTAATGGTGGAAGTGTTTCTGTTTGGATTAAAAAAGATAATATGTATAATCTATAAAATACAACATTATAAAAATAAAGTAAATCTTTATAGATTTACTTTATTTTTAGCTATTATTGCTTTTATCTTAATACCTTCTTTTTTGAACATTCTTTCATGTTCAGTTTCTATATTCTCTTCCCCTAGCCAAAAGCTATTTTCTTTTGATAAATCTTTTGACATTTTCTCTATTTCAAAACCCGCTTGTGTAAAATAGCTTAACGAATCTTGAAACAAATAATCATCATCTGTTTTAAAAAATATGTAACCATCTACCGCTAAAAACTTCTTATATTGTTCTAATTGTCTAATATGTGTAAGCCTCTTCTTATGATGTTTTCCTCTAGGCCAAGGATTGCAGAAGTTAATATAAATCCTTTTAATATTGTCTTCATTACCAAATATATTAGAAATTAATTCTATGTCATATCTCGTTAGTTTTAAATTCTTTACAACTTTTTGCTTTTCAATTTCATCTTCTATTTCTTCTTTATCAATAGTTGTTCTTATTCCATATTCCTTTTCAACATTTCTTTTAGCAATTCCTAACATACTATCAACTAAATCTATTGCTATATAATTAATATTTTTTTCTCTATTTTCATAAGATAGTTTTGCAATAAAATTACCTTTTCCACATCCTAGCTCCACATATATCGGATAATCATTATTAAATAAAGTTTTCCACTTATTTTTATACTCTTGTGGATTATCTATATAAAATGGACTTGTCTCTAATTCCTCTCTAGCCCATGGTTTAAATCTAATTCTCATAAATACCTCTCTTTTTTAATTTCTAATATATTTTACCAAAAAATATTATTTTTTTCAACAAAAAGCACTCTTCACAGTTATTTTAATACCATGAAGAGCTTTTTATAAAATAATATATAGGAGTTGTAGAGGAAACATACTTAATTTATATATTTTATTTTTTGGGGGGCATTAAAATATAATAAATAATTAGAAAATAATTTTTTGAACTAAAAAAATTTAGAAAGGAATAATCATTCAAAAGTTTCCCCTACAAAATTAAAAACAATTTTGTAAGTTATGCAATATAAATTTATTGCTATTTTCAAGATAGCTATATATTATACTGTTTTCCATAAAATGTCAATACATTTTATTATAAAATCGTTCGACAAAATTCGACATTGAAAAATAAATATAAATCTAAAATTATTTTATTCCAAATACAAACAAAGTGTTGTATTTAAGTATATTTTATGCTATAATTATGCCAAAATTATTTAAGGAGTGAATAATAAGTGAAGATTACATCTGATAGTGAAACATTAGCAGAGAACAAAGTTTTAATCCTATATGTTCTTGATACCGTAAAAAAGCCAATTACAAATGATGCATTATATAGCATAGTCAGTTCCGCAATTGATTTAAACTATTTTTATTTTCAACAATTTTTATTAGATTTAATTGAAGTAAAATATGTTATTTGCTATAGAAAAGAAACACAAGATGTATATGAACTTACAGAAGCAGGTAAAAATACTCTTGATTTAACTCTTGATATTTTACCCGGTATAATAAAATTAAAAGTAGATACAAATTTAAAAAGTAATGTTGAAATGTTTGAAAACGCACAGTCTATAGTATCTGAATATACTCCTAAAAGCGAAAATGAGTATGAAGTTCAATGTAAAATTGTTGAAGATAATGAAATTATATTTGAAATAAAAACATTTGCGTATTCAAGAGAACAAGCTCAAAATATAGTAGAAAATTGGAAAAAAAATGCGACAAACCTTTACCCTAAACTAATAGGTTTATTAACAAAAGGAAATAACGAAACTTCAAATTAAATAAAAAGTAGGACTTAATTGAAATATTTAAGTCCTACTTTTATTTAATTTTTTAATATTATATTTTTTATTTCATCTATTGGTACAATTTGCTTCTCACCAGATTTAGTATTTTCCAACTCTGCCTTTCCAGCTTCAACTTTATCACCTAATATAACCATATATGGAGTTCCTAAAATTTTGCAATCTTTTATTTTCGCTCCCATTGATATATTTTCTCTATCATCCAAAATAGCTTTACCATTTAATTCATTATATAGTTTCATTGCATCCATCATTTTTTCTTCATTATCTAATTTTGGAATAATTTGAATTAAATAAGGTGCAATTTGTTTTGGTAATGAAACACCTACTACATTTTTCTTTTCATCATAAATTACTGAATTTTCATAAATTGCAGCAAGTAGTCTACTTACACCTATACCATAACAACCCATAAAATAAGAACTCTGGTTATTATCTTTATTTGTAAATCCTATTCCCATAGAATCTGAGTATTTTGTTCCTAACTGAAATATATGGCCTATTTCTATAGCTTTTGTAGGTTTTAAATTTGAAATATCATCTATTCCATATTCTTCTTTTAAATATTCTTCATAATTTTCCTTTTCTAGAACTTCTGTATTTAATCCAATCCTTTTTTTCTCATCAAATAAAATTGTGTCTTCACCTATTGGAGAAATAAGCATAAATTCTTCACTTTTTTTGCCACCCATTGCCCCATTATCTGCAACAACAGGAATTAGTTCAATACCTAATTTTTCTCCAATTTTCAAATATGCCTCTCTAACTTTATTATATGATATTTCTAATCCTTGCAAATCAGTATCAAAACTATAAGCATCCATCATTAAAAAAGATCTTCCTCTAAGAAGATACCCTCTTGTTCTAATTTCATTTCTGTATTTTTCTCCAATTTGGTATACAGTTACGGGCATATTTTTATATGATTTTAATTTATCTGCCATAAATTCAATACAAGCTTCTTCAGCTGTTGGAGCTAAACACAAATCTCCTCTATCTGATTTTACAACTAACATTGTCCCATCATTTACATAAGTATCCCATCTTCCTGATTTTTTCCAACTTGTATCTGTTTGAAGAGTTGGTAATTGTATTTCCACACATCCAACTTCATTTAAACATTCTTCAATAATTCTTTCTATTTTTCTTTTAACAAGCATTGGTATATTATTATACCCAAAAATCCCTGTACCGTATTGAACTAATTGGCCAGTTTGTAAAAGCATATCTTGTGCTGGATACATTTCATCTAGTTTATTAATTTTTTTTGTTTCTAAACCTAATAATGACAATTTCATCTTATTCATTCCTTTCCTTATTATTTTAATCATTTATTATCATTTTTCGGCTCTGAATCAGCAGCATTATTAATATTATTTTCTACACTGATTTCTTCATTATTGCCTTCTTCATCTGCATTCTCTTGCTTTTCTTTCGCATCATCTTTATTTTCTTCTATTTCATCTATAACAATTTGTCTATTACTATCTAATTTATATTTAGGAAGTTCAGGTAAGTCCTTTAAACTATTTAATCCAAACATTTTAAGGAATTCATCAGTAACTTTATATGTCATGGGTTTTCCAGGCAAATCTGCTTTCCCAGCTTGTGCAACTAAATCATACTCTAATAATCTGTATAGTGAAGCTGTTGAATCTACTCCTCTAATAGCATCAATATCTGCTTTGGTAACTCTATTATTATAAGCAATAATACTTAATACTTCTAAAGATGCTTGCGATAAAGTCGGTTTAGCTTGCTTACTTAATATTGGATAAATATATTCATGATATTCACTTTTTGAAGCTAATTGATACCCATCTTCAACTCTAATAATTTCTAGTCCTCTATTTTCTTTCTCATATTCCTTTTGCAACTCTCCGATTGCAGATATTATCTCATCAGAATTCAACTCTAATAAAGCTATTAATTCTCTTATTTTAACTACTCTACCTGAAGCAAATAAAATTGCTTCAATAACTCCTTTTAATTTTTCTTTATCCATTTTTGTTTTCCTTTTATAAATGTTTTTATGTGCTTATTATATCATCATTTTATAGGCATTGCAAGGAAATATAATTATCACTAATTTTAAATATTGCCTATTTCCTTGATTTATAAATTTTTTTATGTTATATTTTTATTAGTAATTAAATACTAAAATTTATGGGGTGATAATATGTTAGAAGAAAAAGATAATGAAAAAAAGCCACAAAAAATTGAAATTGTAAAAGGCAATTCAAAAGATTTAAATATTTCTGAAGTTAAGGATAATTTAGTTTTAGAAAGTCCAGAAGAAAATATTAAACAAAATATAATTATTCCTGAGAATATTAATCAAGCTGATAATTCTAATGAAAATAATAACTAATCCCTCTAAATTAATAGAGGGATTTTCTTATATCTCAGTAGCACCAATTATTCCTGCATCATTCATTAATTTTGCAGTAACTAAATCTGGATTTGTATCTTTGTTAAAGATTAAAGGCTTAAGTTTTTCCTTTAATTTAGGAATGAATATATCACAATAATACGAGAAACTACCACCAAAACTAATGGCTTCCACTTCAAATATATTTATTATATTAGATAATCCAATACTTACATTATCTAAATATTCGTCTACAAACTCCTTGACAGATTTTTTTTCTATATTATTTCTAATAAATCTTTGAACTTCTTCCGCTTCAGTATTAGGATCCATGTTAAAATTACTTATAGCTTCCGCTTTAAATCTTTTCATTGAAGCATAAGTTTCAAAGCATCCATTTTTTCCACAATTACATTTTCTACCATTTTTTTCTATTATTATATGTCCAAATTCAAACCCTGGATTGTTTTTTGGTTCTAATAATTCATCATTTAGAAAAACTGCACTTCCTACTCCTGTACCTATACATAAAAATGCACAATCTGAGTATTTTTTTAATGAACCATATTCTTTTTCAGCTATTCCAGCACACTTTCCATCATTCTTTATTTTTACTGTAGTTTTATATATTTTATTAAGTTCTTCTGCAAGATTAAACTCTTTTATATGTAAATTTACTAAATTTCTAATTACGCCATTTTTTGGACTTCCTGGAACAGCTACACCAATTTTAGTTATATCTCCTATAGTATAATCATTTTTATCTAATAATAATCTTATTTCACCTTCTATTATCTCTAATAATAAAGATTCTACTCTTTTTTCATCGTTGATTTGATTTATATTAATATCTCTCGTTTCTTTAGCTATTAGTTTTCCATCTTTTCCTACAATTCCGGAAGCAACATGACTTCCTCCAATATCAATTCCTATTTTCATAACTTATACTCCTCTTTTAAATAATTTTGCAAGGATTTTATTTCTAAAATCCTGCTGCATCAAATAAGAAATTACCCATATAAACTTCAATACATGGCACTAAAACTACTATAGTAACAAGAATTAATAATATACCAACAACAGAATATAATATTTGTGGTAATATTTTTACTATTCTATCAATAATTTGGTCAATATCAATATCCATATATTCTACTAATTTTTCCATCATAGTAGATAAATCGGTTTGCATACCTATTCTTAGCATTTCCGTTATCATCGGCTTTGCCAATCCCGATTTTTCAAAAGGTTCTACCCAAGAGTCTCCAACAATAATATTGTTAATTGCCGTTTCGATTATAGATAGCATAACTAAGTTCTTTACCACATTTTTACTAACCTCTAATGCTTCTTGAATTCTCATACCATTTTTTAAATTAAGAACCATAGCTTTTGTAAGTCTTGAAAAGTCAATTGCAAATATAAGTTGTCCAAATATAGGCATTTTATATTTAAAATAATCCCATTGATATCTTCCTCTAGGCGTTCTTGTATATAAAAATATACCGGCTATCATTAAAGCTATTATTGATGTAGGTATATACCATACTTGTTGAACTTTTCTTAAAAAATCCGAAAAAGCAAGTGTATACCAAGGTAATTGGTCTGTTGTTCCAACTTGTTCAAATATATCTTGTATTATAGGTACAACGTACATACTTCCAAAAAACAAAATTATCAAAAGAACTACAAATTGAGCAATATTTGGTATCAATATTCTTCTTAATTTTTTAGTTAAATCATTAGAAGAATCCAAATAATCAACTGCCTGTTTTAAAGATTCTTCAAGTGAACCAGATAATTCCCCAACTTTTACTAAATTTATATATATATAAGGAAAAATATCTGAATAATATTCCATTGTAGTATACATATAATCTCCAGATTCAACTCCGGCTAATATATCCTCTAATACTCCTTTTAGTGTTGGATTTTCCGTTGATTGTATTATTGTTCCCAAAGCATGTACATTATTAAATCCGGCTTTTTTTAGTAGATATAAATTTTGTGTAAATACAACAATGTCTCTGCTAGTAACTTTTTTAGTTTTAGACAAAGTCATATTTATTTTTTCAATTGTAGTAAATTTTCTTGTTTCTTTTTTTGCTGCTAAATTTGCAGTATTTGCCATCTGCATAATTTCGTCAATATTTGTAGAATTCTTTTTAAGTCCTGAAGTTTTCGACTTGCCAAAGCTTACTTGTGTAACTGTAATAGGCATTAGTCCGTTAACTTTCAATTTTCTTATTAAATTCTGTTTACTTTTATCTTGTACTCTATTTTTTACTACTACGCCTTTTTCATCTACTGCTCTATACACATACTCGGGCATCTTTTACCTCCTTCTAATATTGGCCATAAACATTATTCTGATTCTCTTCGCTTTCTTTCTTTAATTTCATTTGCATTATAGTTCTATTAAGAACCTCTATATTCTTTTCTTCAACTTGGGCTTTTGCCTGATCTAATGTTATTACATCATCTGTAAATAATTTAGCTAACGCATTTATTAAGCCTATACTTCCGTTGTTTGAACCACTTTGTATAGCATCTTCTATTTCAGAAGTTGTCAATTTTTCTTTTCTTATTAGTCCTGAAACCACATTATCAACAACCATAACCTCTGGTACTAATGACAACGTTCCTCTTTTATTTTTTATTAATCTCTGAGAAATAACAAGTTTTAATAAAGAAGCAATTAAATATTTTACTTGTGACTGGTCTCCAACCTCATAAAAATTAATCATTCTATCTATTGTTTCAGCACATGATTTTGTATGAAGTGTTCCAATTACCAAATGTCCTGATTCAGCTGTTTCGATTGCTGCCTCCATGGTTTCTTTATCTCTAATTTCTCCAATAACAAGTATATCACAGTCTTCTCTTAAAGAATTCTTTGTACCAATACTATAGCTTGGTACATCACCACCTATTCCAACTTCTTTTTGTACAATTATAGACTTTTTACATTTATGCTTATATTCAACTGGACTTTCAAGTGTAAGTATTTTTTTGTTTTCATTATCATTTATATAGTTTATTAAAGCATTTAATGTCGTAGATTTTCCAGAATTAGTTTTACCAGTAACTAAAATTAATCCTTGT
Source organism: uncultured Clostridia bacterium (assembly GCA_944391745.1). Taxonomy (GTDB): domain Bacteria; phylum Bacillota; class Clostridia; order TANB77; family CAG-508; genus CAG-793. Next base: position 15,238 of record CALXUS010000003.1, on the reverse strand, counting down.
GGTTGATTAGTCATTCTTCTAACTATATCTGGTACTCCAAGTTCTTCATAACTTGGTAATTCATTTCTAATAAGTCTTGTTATTATAACAGGTAATCCATCTGAGCAAGAAATATTTACTCTTAAACGAATTCCGCCAAACTCTGCAGAAGTGTCTAGTACTTTATGCTCTTTATAGAATTCATCTTTATCTACATTTCCTTTTAGAAAATAATCATATACTTCTAAAATATCTTCCCTAGTAATTGGTGAACATTGCTCTAATGCAATTAAATCTCTATTAACTCTTAATTCTGGCTTTATTCCAGGTATAAAATGAACATCCGAAGCTTTTAGTCTTTTAGCTTCTGATAAAATTGAATTTACATCCATATTGCAAAAATCCTCCTAATAAAATAATAATTTGCTATTTAATTCTTGTAATGTTGTTATTCCATTAATAACCTTTTTTATACCTTCCACAATCATAGGTTTATAGCCTTCTTTATAAGATTCCTCCCTTATTTCCAAAGTAGAAGCGTCTTTGATTATCAATTCTCTAATTTTATCAGTAATTAACAAAGTTTCAAAAATAGCAATTCGATCATAATATCCACTATTGTTACAATAATCACAACCCACTGCATCATAAGTTTTAGCATTTGTCAAATCAAAGGTAACTCCGTATTTTTGTCCAATAGAATTAATAATCATTTTTTCTTCTTCAGTAAATTCCCTTTCTTTTTTACAATAAGGGCATAGTTTTCTAATTAATCTTTGTGAAATTGAAGTTGCTAGTGTACTAGATATATCATAATTTGAAACATTCATTTTTCTTAATCTAGATACAACTTCTATAGCATTTAAAGTGTGTATTGTAGATAATACATAATGCCCTGTTTGTCCAGCCTGCATAGCTATCTCTGCAGTTTCTTCATCTCTTATTTCTCCAACTAATATTATATCAGGGTCTTGTCTTAAAACTGTTCTAAGAGAACCTGCAAATGTAGTTTTTGCATCAATTTCTATTTGGTTTAAACCTGGTATACGTATTTCTACGGGATCTTCTATTGTTGTAATGTTAATTTCAGGTCTATCTAAATAATTAATTACACTATATAATGTTGTTGTTTTACCTTCTCCAGTAGGAGCTGCAATTACTGTAATACTATTTCTTTTATCAAAAGCTTTTTTTAGTAATTTTTCATCTTCCGGAAATCCTAGTTCAAACAAGCTTCTAATATCTGTATCTTTTTTTAGTAATCTTAGTACAAATTTTTCCCCATAAATATTTTTCTGTGAAGAAACACGAATATTATAATCAGGATACATTATTATTCTACCATCTTGAGGTTCCTGTTTTTCTTGATGCATATTAGAAATAGCTTTTAATCTGCCAATAATTTGTGTTTGTTTTTCTTTATCTATTTTTGCTACAGTAAATAATCTGCCATCAATCCTATATCTTACTCTTATCCCATCTTCTAGTGGTTCTATGTGTATATCACTAGCCCTTTTTGCCATTGCACTTCTAATAATATTATCTACAATAGTTGTTCCTGTAGCATCAATATCAATAGTTTCTGTAGATACTGTAGATAAAGTATTTATAACTTTCTCAATATTAGATTTAAAAGTTATATATCTATCCATTACTAATCCTTTATTAAGCATTAATAATCTAACCGTTTCTACTTGTTGCTTATTGCTAACATCAGCGAAACAAACTTTTATTGTTCCATCAATTACATCAAAAGGTACTGCACCAGTTTCTCTAGCAATATCTAAAGATATATATTTACTAACATCAATTGTAATATCATTATCTGTTAAATATATAGTTTTTTCTCCTAAAATTTCCCCCATAGCTGTTAATAACACTTTAGGGTCTACTAGTTCCAATTCATTTAGAATATCACCTAATTTTTCTTTTGGGTGACTCCTTTGATATTCAATTGATTGAGTTATATCTTCTTGTCTAACAATCCCTCTTCTAACAAGCTCTATTCCCAATGGTTGTCTCTGATTAGTAGCCATGTTCTTCTCCTTTCAAATTACCAATATTTCAAAACATAGTCAACTGACTTTGTGTAACTTGCATTATCTTTTGTTCCTACACTAATATAAACTTTTATATAAGATTTCTCATTTCTTTCTAACTTTTCAGCCTCAAAAGTCAAAATATCACTTGCTATTTTTTGATTATTTTTGTATATAGAGTCATCACCCTGATTATAAGAATAAATATCGCCATCTGCAAAAGCTACTTGATAAACTAAATTATTATTTTCATCACGGTCAGTACTAACTATCGCTTCTTTATTTGTTTTTACATCCTCTATAAAATACATATTAAATTTATTAAATTCAGTTAAGTCTATAGCACTATCACTTATATTATCCAGGTTTCCATATATATAATTACTTAAGCTAGCTAATAAAGCAATTACCACACTGAATACAATTATATAAATAGCTAATATAGCAAGTGTTACACCATGTTCTTCTTTCATATTATTCACCTACTCTTTAACTTTTATTTTATTTATCTCTATTTTCCTCTCTTCTCCATCAAAAACATAACTTACACTAACTTTAATTCTTTTCACAATATCTTGAGCTTCTGGATGTATATCAGTATATTTTTCAACACTTAAGTCTAAATTATATCTATCAATTGGAAAATTGATTTCATCAATTATATTATCTTTATATTGCTCTATATTTTCAGTAGTTTCATAAGATTCCATATCTATATTCTCGCAAATTTGAATAATATATCCTAACGCGTCTTGATGTATTTTTACTATTGAAGACTGTTTAAAAATCTGCAAATATAAAGTAAAAATTAAAGTAGTAAATAACACAAACACTAATGCACCTGTTGTAATATCTAATCCAGTTGCAGCTTTTTCGCTTCTAAGTTTTGGTTTAATTATTTTCATATTATCCCCTATTAAACTATAATAAAATTAGCTAACATCATAACTAAAAAATTAGCTATGCAAAGATAAAAAGCTATAGGTTGTTCAGTAATTCTTTTTCTTTTTTTCTTTTTGTTTTTATTAAATATATGAGTTAATATTTCGTCTATAGCAATAATTAATAGAGTTGTAATAATTGATATAATAGTTACAACTTCATTAGTATATAAAGCCATAATTATACACAATAAAACCACATTAAGTGTATAATTATCTTTTCCCTTTTTCTTAAGTTGATAAGTATTTATTAATAAAACAATTATTGCAATAGCTAAATATATAACTATTCTATTTACATTAAAATCTATAGAATATAAGAATTCATAGATCCAATAAATTAGAGCCACTGCAATACCATAGATAAATACTCTTTTATCTATGTAATGATTTTCCTTATCTATTCCAGCAATAAGGAACAAAAATACTATATATAATATTCCAAAAACTAAATTTAAAATACCAACAATAGTAATAGTTTCTATGTTTATTTGTAGCATTAGAGCTAAACATACAAATGCAAGTCCACATAAAAGTTCTATTATAAAATATCTAGGACTTATTTTAGATTTACAATATCTACATTTTCCACCTAAAAATATATAACTTAATATTGGAATTAAATCAAAAAAATTTAATTTATGATTACATTTTGGACAATAAGAATGTTTATGAGTAATATTCTCATTAAGAGGTATCCTATATGTCGCTAATGTTAAAAAACTTCCAAAAACAGTTCCCATTATAAAAATTATTATATAAAAAATTACATTCATAACATTATTCCTTTTCAAAAAGGAGACTACCTAAATACGAATAATTTAGGTAACCTCCATATTTAGTACTATTATTAACAATAATAGAGATTTTATTTAATACAAAAAAATTTATTTTATCATTAATCTGGCCAATATTCATCTAGTGTATTGTCATATTCTTGATAAAAACTATTCATTTCTTTTTCTTCATTTTTAGCAGAATTTCCATAAGTATTAACTGCATTTTTAGACCTATCTATTATTCCTTCTGGTCCTAATGTTAAACTTATTGCAACACCTGCAAGTATTAATAAAACTATAATTGTTACAACTAATGCAACTAAAGTAATACCATTTTCTTTTTTTATCATTATTTTTCCCTCCTTAGTTAAAATGTGTATATTTATATTTAATAAATATTACCAAAATTAAATAAATCTATTTTCCACTTGTCCCAACATTCTGCGAAGTATAATAATTATCTGTAACATTTTTGTCAACTACATTTTCATTGCTTTCTTCTGCATTATTTGTATTTGGAACAGTTTCTCCTGTATAAGCTTGAAATGGATCAGGTTTTCCTGGGTCATAACTACTTGAAGCCTGATACATTAACAAATCTGAATTTTCTATTGTATAATTTTTTTCCGAAGTCGTATTATAACTTTCAATAGTGTCTTCCGTTATTTCTGCTTCTACATTAGCTGGAGTTTCATAAGCAGTAACCTTTGCAGGTACAATCTTATTAGAAGGCATATAATTATAAAATATTACAGCCATTATTAAGACTATTGCTACACAAGCTAATAATATAATCAAGACTTCTTTTAATATTGATTTAGCCATGATTGCCTCCTTTTATTCTCCACCTGGTGTATCAGTATTAACAGTGTTTTCTTCATCATCAGTACTTTCATTTGATGAATTATTTTCCATATTTAATGAATTTTGTGTTGTTGACTCTCTTTTTATCTTTACATTTTTAACTGTAAATGTACATTGGTTTTGAACCATAGAAAAATCATCGATTGTAAATTGTAAAGACGAGTCATTTTCTATTGCAGTAATAAAATTTGTAATTGCCAAATAACTACCATTAACCGTAAATTTAAGATTCCTGTAATCTGAATTAGATATTGTACCATTTACAACATCAATTTTTATATCTACACCTTCCTGTGTAGCGTGATTTCCTAGTTTGCTCCACAAATATTCAATCGTATAATTCTTTGTTTGTGTTGCTTGTTCTAGTTGACTTTCACTACTAACATTAATTAATTGTAGACATTCTTCTTTTGCTGAGATTAATTTAGAAATCTCTGTTTTTAATATAGTTAATCTGTTAGAATAATCGGCATTTGCAGTTTGCGCTTCAGTAATAGCTTCTGTTAATTCATCATTTTCTTCTTGAATTTGACTAATGCCTAATACATGCAGTTTTCCAATATTTACACCATTTTTTATGCAAAGTGCAGTCATCACTATTAATAAAATTAATACAACTGATATTAATAATTGTCTCATTGCATCTTCTCCTCTAGATTATGGTAAATCTCCCTCTATAGTAACAACAACATATTCCCCATCTTTTGATCCTTCAGATGATGTAACATTTGTCAAATAACCATTATTACTTAATCTAGCTTTAAAATATGCTAATTGCTCATATTGCTCAGATTGTGCAGTAATAATAATATGTTGTTTTGTTTCATTTCCACTTGTAACTTCATTATTTTCAATACTAGTTAATTGTACATTTTTTGGTATAATATAAACTATTTGATTTAATAATGTTGGAATCTCATTTTTCCTGCCTTGTTTAGAAGCAATCTCAGAGCTTGCATTTTCCAATCTCGAAGTAATTGCCTCATACTCTGAAGCTTTTTCATTAATTTTTCTTTCATCTGATTGAACCGACCTTAATTGATTATTAGTATCATTAATAACGTTTTCTGCTTGAGATATTTTTTTATTAATTTGCTTTTCTAAAAATACTGAGCATACTCCATATACTATTAAAACAATTAAAACCGTCACACAGCCTCTAATTAGCCAGCGTTCTGTTGGTTTTAAAGGTCCTCCCATATCAGTATTTATCTTTATTGACTTAGAAGTCTTCTTCGAACCTTTTCCTAAAGATTTCACGTCTGAATGAAGTAAAGTACTTAAATCTTCCTTCCAATTTGTCGCTCTAAAATTCAAATCTTTAAGTCCATATCCTAGTCCTTCCATTGCCAAAGCTATAGCATCATTCACTTCTATAAAATCTTTAATATTAATTCTTACATTACTTGCAGCAAAAAATGGTTTTAATATTTCGCACTTAGATTCTCTAAAATATTCTTGGAAATACAAATCAACATTATTTACTACCGTTCCTAAACCAGTTAAATATATTTTATCTATTTTAGTATAAGTATCTCTGATTTTTCTTAGCTCTTGTGCAATATTGAATAAAGTAGGCATTATAAAAGGTAAATATTTATTATTAGGATCATCTGAGCCATTAGATTCCATTGTATAAATTGTTGTATTTTTACATGCTTCATAAGATTTTAAATAGGAGTTTTCTCTTTCATTAATTTTTTCTAATACATCTTTCATTCCAACATTTATTCTATCAACACTATAGACTCTTTGATTAATAATTGTTGTTACTGTAGTATTTTCATTAAGATTAACAATCATGATGTTTTCACCTTTTTTAGCATCAGCTATATTACATATAGATGTAGCTAAAGGTGTTATAGAGTAAATTTTATTATCTCTAAAAATTGCACTTCTTTCTTCTAATTCAGTTTTACTAACAGTAAAATATAAAACTCTATTTCTATCTTTATTTGTAATATCACCAACAATCACATATCTGCCTTCATAAGCATTTAAATTTAAATGATTTTCAGCGCAAAGTGATTCAAATTCAGTTTCAATGGTTTTTTTAGTATCATTTTTACTTAGCAAATTAAAAATACTAAAATAATCCACTCTTTCATCTTTTGTATTTATGCAAATTGGAATGTTCTTGCTATTTGTTTCCAATATTATTTGTTGTATATCACTCTCTAGATTATCATAAAATTTAATACCAAAAGATGCAACATCAAGTTGGTCATTATTCTTAGTAACTTTTGCATATTTAATTGCCTGGTCAGATATACTAATTCCTAAACTTTCCTGCACCTTTTTCTCCTTCTTTCGATTCAATATTATATTAAATATCTTTTACATTTTTTTTATAAATATACAAAATATAATTTTTTTGCACAATTATCACTTATATTTTATTATTTTTCACCTAAAAGTCAATAATTTGCAGGTTTTTGTAAAACAAATGTAACATTTGTAATATTTGTAATATGATTAATTTTTTTATTTCTTTTCTATTGTTTTGTAAATAAATTCTTTAATGTAGTCAGATGCTGTATCAGGTGCATATTTTCCAGGAAGCCCCAATGCTAATATCGCTTTTATTCCTAATTTTTCTGCGGTATCATAATCAATACCTCCAGGAGCAGAAGCTAAATCTATAATTAAAGTATCTCTTTTTAAAAGTATCAATTTTTTTTTGTCCATAATTTCATAAGGTACTGTATTAAAAATTATGTCCATCTTGCATAATATATTATTCATTTTTTCAAGATAAATAGGTTTATATCCATAAGCTTTAATCCAGGCTAAATCTGTATCTTTTCTCGCTTCGCAATATACGTCCATTCCTATATTATATAATTTATTTGCTAAAATCTTTCCTACTCTTCCAAATCCTATAACTAAAGCTTTTTTACCTTCAATAATTGAATTCGTTTTTTCTAAAGCAATTTGTATAGCACCTTCAGCTGTAGGTATTGTATTTAAAATAGTGGTTGATTCATCTTTTAAAATATCATATCCTCCTATTTCTAATGGAATATTTCCAGCAAAAAATTTTTTTCCATTTATAATCTTTTTTAAATCTTCAATCGTAATGTTTTTATCACTTAAAGGAGTAAAAACATTTTTTCCATCTCTTGATAATGGTACTGAACTTATAACAATATCATAATCAATATTTTTTAATTCTTCTATTGACTCTATTTCATAAATATTATTCACTTTATTAGCAAAAGTATAAACTTTATTTCCATCTTTTTTTAATTTTTCTGCAAGTAATTTAATTCTATTATCTCCACCAACAACAAAAAAATTGTAATCCATAATAATCCTCCTTATATTAATATTATGAATTACAATTATATTTGTTTAACAATTTTATTCTCTTTCTCTTTCCTCATTAACTATTTCACTTTTTTCTTTATTTGATGTTAATGTTTGAACTACTCCATAAGTTTTATCTAAATAATCAATTATTTTTTCATCATTCTTCGAAAGATTCGTTTTTAATTCTCTATCTTCTTTATTTTTTAATTTTCCCAAAATAGCAGCAAAATATGTATCTTTTTCCATTCTGTGTATTAATTTTGGTTCAATTTCAATAGCAATATTTGCATATTGTATTCCTAAATGAATTTCATTATTTATAAGCTTGATTTTTGCTAAATAATAATATGCATTAGCTTGTACTTCTTCATCATCATTTTCTATACATTCCATAAAATACTTTTCTGCTTCATCATAATCTTTAAAAATTAAAGAAATTTGACCTAAATTTAAATTAGCTATATTACTAATAGAATTAATAGTAGCAGCCTTTTGGTAACACTCCTTAGCATTTGGAAAATCATTTAATCTTGTATACGTCATACCCATATAATAATAAAGTTTATATTCACCCGGATTAAATTTTAATGCATCTTGAAATACTATAATAGCCTCTTTAAACATCTCAGAATCATACAAAATATTGCCTAAACAAATACTCGCATCTAGATAATCATTTTTCTTTTTTAACACTTCTCTTAAGATGTATATTGCCTGTTCAGCTTTCTTATCTTCATTATACACATTAGCTAATTTTAAGTAATTTTCATATTTATTAGGCTTAATTTCTATAGATTTTAAAAATTCGTCCTCTGCCTTTTCTAGTTCATTATTTTTTTCATACCATTCTCCTAAATATTTATGGCTCAAATAACTATTAGGAAATTGTTTAATATTTTTTAATAAATATCTTTTTGCCTGTTCCTTATCATTTTTCTTTTCAAAGTATTTAGATTTATATATATTTAATATTTCTAATAATCTAATATCATTTTTCTCTAATATGATTATTGTAATAGGAAGAATTACACTTAAAAAATACATCACAATAAAAACTGCAATATTAGGCTCATAAGAGAAAAATATGCATAAAAAATCTATAGCTATGCCTAAAAATTCAGGTATAAGAGCAAATAAATAATTAGAGTTATTATCTTTTAGCATTCTCAAAAAGGTATATATAAAAATTATCAAAGATATAATGCTAAAAACTATTATACTGACCATTTTTTCCCCTCTTTCTAATTTTTCAATAGTATAACATATTCTTTAGTATTTAACAATATATTTTCTTATACATAATATTTTAATAGTTTTTATTATTAAAATTTTCTAAAAAGTGCTGTATTAGGCGATTTATCGTCATCATTATTTTGTAAACTTTGCTATACTCTTTTTGAAAGGAGATATGGTGATATGTTACTTTGTACAGCAGTTAGACAAAAAATAATAAAAATTGCAAATGAAAAGAAAATTACACTTCATAAATTAGCATTAAGTTCTGGTATTCCATATTCTACTTTGAGCAGTTTCATGAATGGAAAAAGCAATAGTCTTACTTTAACTACATTATTACATTTATGTGAAGGTGCCAACATAGAATTAAAAGATTTCTTTAAAGATAGCTTATTCAACGATGTAGAAGCTGATGATGTAAAGAACTTAATAAAAGAAAATTAAATGAACGAAAAATAAATCTTTTGCAAGGAGCGATGCTCCTTGCTTTTTATTTAATAACTTTTTCATATATTATTTGATTTTTTGAACTATCTGTAGTATTATTATACATCATAAATTATTAGGAGGCATTTTATGAAATTAAATGTAGTATTAGTAGAACCAGAAATACCACAAAATACAGGAAATATAGCTAGAACATGTGCTGCAATTGGTGCAAAACTGCATCTAGTATATCCTTTAGGTTTTAGCATTTCAGAAAAAGCAGTAAAAAGAGCAGGCTTAGACTACTGGGATAAATTAGAAATAGAAGAACATTCATCATTAGAAAAATTTCTAGAAAAATATCCTCCAGAAAACCACAATATGTTTTTTGCGACAACAAAGGGTAAGCATATATATTGTGAACCTGACTATGGAAAAATGGATGAGATTTTTGTTTTATTTGGTAAAGAAACCAAAGGATTACCAGAAGATTTACTTTTAAAATATATTGATAAAACAATTAGAATTCCTATGAGAAAAACATTAAGATCTTTAAATCTAGCAAATTCTGTTTGTGTTGTCGTTTATGATATATTAAGACAATGTAATTTTGATAATTTACAAGAAATAAGCGATTACTTTGATTAAAAATATAAAAAAGTGGATATAATTAATAAAAATATTCTTATTACGAAAGGAGTTACATCTATGACTAGAACTAAGTTAGCTGATAGAGTATTACCTACATACACAAAAGGAGAAGAAATATTTAATATGACTTCACATATAGTTGGAGGAGTATTAGGAATAGTTGCCACAGTTCTATGTGTTATATTTGCAAGTATTCACGGAAATACTTATGGAATTATAAGTGGTGCAATTTACGGAGTTTCTCTAATAATTTTATATACCATGTCTAGTATCTATCATGGACTAAGTCCAAAACTATTTTCTAAAAGAGTATTTCAAGTATTAGATCATTGTACCATATTTTTATTAATCGCTGGTTGCTATACCCCATTCGCTTTATGCAATATAAGAGAAGTTAATACAGCTGCAGGATGGTTGATATTTGGTATAATATGGACTTTAGCTATAATTGGTATAGTTTTAAATGCTATTGACTTAAAGAAATTTAAAAAATTCTCTATGATTTGCTATCTATTAATGGGATGGTGCATAATATTTAGATTAGATTTATTATTGCAATCAGTTGCTACACCTGGAATAATTCTATTAGTAGCTGGTGGAATTTCATATACAATTGGCTCAATTTTATATGGTATAGGAAAAAAGCATAAATATATTCATTCCGTATTCCACCTTTTTATATTATTAGGTAGCTTTTTACAATTCTTTTGCATTTTATTATATGTAATGTAAAAAATTCCAATTAGTGAAAGAAGCTCACAGAATGTAAAGGATAATAAAATAACAACACATTCCGCTATATCAATATTGCGAATGTGTTGTTTTAACTATATGTATTGCAAACCGCATTCACTGCGATTATTCATTTTCTATATTTACCGTAAGCAGCTGATTAAGAAAAATAAAATTTCGTAACTGATATTATTTTCTAAAAAATTTTGTAAAAAATCTCCAAACTTTTTTATACCATTTAATATCCTTTGTTTCTATTAAAGCTAATTCTTCACCTTTTCAGTATTATCCATAACGATTTTTTTATCATCATTCTTAAAGAGATTATCTGAATTATATTTTGCTTTCTTTTCTTCTTCTAACTTCATTCTATCATAATTTTGTTTGCTAATAATTTTTTCTTTTTGAATTTTAGTAGCCCAGTAGTCTCTGAATAAAATTGCGATAATTGCTTTTGCTCTTTTGGATACATTTTGCTCATCTAAAGTTTTATTTGGATTATATTCAAATATATAATCTTTATTTTGATTTGTCTCAAAAAGCTCTATTTTAGAATTTGGTATTTTTTCATAATCTTCTTTTGAAATGTATTTTAAAATTCCTAATACTTCACTATAAGCATTCGCATATTCAATACTTACCATTTTACCCCCCCTATATTTCTTGAGTTTCCTTTGCTTTATCTAAATTTTTTTCTTGACTTTCAATTGTTCTTTCGGTTTCGTCAATCAAAGTAGTATCAGATACTTCTTTAATAACTTGTTCTCCTAATTTTTGTCCGCTTACTAATTGGTTATCTTTAAATCTCTCTTTACACATCTCTATAAATTCTGAATGAGTAAAAATCTTTTTATCGTCCATTCCAAACTCTTGTAACCACTTATGAATTCTTTCTTTGTTTTCTTCTGTTGAAATTATTCCAACAAATCGTTCATCTTCTTTTTTAAAGTCAATTGATTGGACTCCCTCTGGTACTTGAGATCCAAAATTTTTTAAACATTTAGAAATTTCATCTTTTTTTGGATAAAATACGAATATCGCCCCATAAGGTCTAGCCGATCCAATCCCTGGCTCAGCAAATTCAATAGGCACATGGATATCATATTTATTAGCAACATCAACTTGTGTAGCAAATGATTTAAAATCCACTCCTCTTTCTTCAGGCGTTTTTAGTCCGCCAGATTTTAATATTTCATATATTGTTGCAATATCATTGTTTCCATGAAATACCATAGGAACACCATCTGGTATAATTTCAGCAACTTGCTGGCTAAATGACTGAAAAATTTTTTTCCATTCTTCTAACAAGTCTTTAGTCTTTTCTTTTTCGTCTTCTGTCATAATCTATATCCCCTTTTCTTTTAATTTAAGCATTACACAATGTTGTATTTCTTCACCACTTTCATAAGTGTAATCCATCTACATATATTTCAATATGACTAATATCTAATGAATAACTTTAATAAATTTAAAGAATCTGAGTATTCATTATCAAATGACCTCAACTCTTTTATTTTTGAATTACTCTTTAATAATTCAAAATCATCTTTACCAAAAGACCTAATTTCAGGATAGTTATGTGTAATTATAGCATTATCTAATTTCCTGTTTTTATATCTAGATTTGTTATATAATGTCCATAAACATATCCTTTAACATTGGATTGGTCTAATAAAGCTAAAAATAAAGTCCATTTTAGTATATTAATGCTATCGTTGGAACTTCGGTTGAAGTTTTAAGAAAAACCTACTCACACATTCTTGATGATTTTATTGAACAGGAAATAGAAAAATCTATAAAAAATAATGATTTTTTGAGATTTTAGAAATTGCTCTGAAACCCTTTAAATTACTAAATAATAAAAGATAATAAAAAATAATGAAACCCCTTGGAGTTTCATTATTTTACTACGTATTGGTGCTAACAACGTAGTTATCTACAAATTTTCACACAAAAACATTAGCTAAATGAATCGCTAAATAAAACATATAAAATCAGTGATATTATCTTCCTTCATCTAAACTATTATTAACAGTTCTGTCATGCTTAATCTTTTCTAAAATAGCTGCGGTTGTTTGTGAACGTAAATTTCCTTCGTAATCCGTTGCAAATAGGAAACCTCTTTCAGTACCATATTTCAAATCTGCAATTTCAGCTAATAGCGTAGTATAAGTTCTTTCTACAGCATCTTTTGAATAATCAACTAATAAAGATTCTTTTCCTGTTTTGGAAAATAAAATACCAGGTTCAGTAGATAAGCTAGCTTTTCCATTTTCCATTAAATCTCTTATAACGACATTTAAATCTTTTTCGATGTTTACGATATCTTCTACAGTTGGAATTATATGACAATATTCTCCTCCTGTATAATATGCAAGACTTTTATCGTCTCTAACTGTAACGTGTTTTCTTAATAGTTTAGTTAACTCTAATACATTCATTTTTATTTCCTCCTTTAATTAATTATATACTATTTTAATATTTTTTTTCAATACTTATTGGGTATTATTTTTATATCTTATTTAATCGATATTCTTGGTCTTTATCATACCCAAAGTTCATATCTCCAAGTTCCATTAGGAACGCCTTCTTGAACTTTCTTCAAAGCATAAGACTTTGACTCTGTCATAAGTCCTAACCCCCTATGAGTTTTGACCAATATCACAAAACTCGGTGGCTCTGCAAGGCAATAAATTTTCTCACCCCATCCTTTCGTTTTGGATGATTTTAATATTGTCTTTAGACTACAAAAAAATCAACCAGATTTTATTTTCTGATTGATTTTTTATCAACTCTATTTTATTAGTCCGAACAGAAACGTCATTGGTGCCAACGAAGTAGTTATTTACAACTTTTTTGCCTCTCTTGACGATTGATACAAATATCAATCAATTTACTAAAGTATATCATATTTTTAACTTTTTGCAATAAAATCAAAAGAAATATCTATAAAAAATTCAAATTAAAAAATAATGGAACAAGGACACCTTAATTTATTGAGGTGTCCTTGTAAGGAGTAAATGAAACTTTATTTGGTTTTCAGAAGTTCCTCAAACTGAGCTTCAGTGACTTCCTTGAGTTCTTCGCCAAAAGCAGGAATGAACTTGTCCTCGATAGGATCTCCGAATCCGCGGAAGAAGCAGTCATGCATCACTGTACGAACGATTTTGCCGTTCAGATTTTTGACGTCATATACGCCTGTGTAGTTCATAAGCTTGACCAGACGCTGAGCATCTGTCGGATTGGTCAGGGTGAAACCCCAGTCGCAACAGCCAAGCTGACTTTCAAAAGTCATTCTTGCGGACAACCGATCCCGATCATCCAAACCTACAGTTACATTCTTAATTTTTGCGTTGTTGACTTTCATGAAGTAAACCTCCTTAAATTTAATGGTTACACATAAGTAACTACTTTAATTTTACCACAAATCAACATAAAAATCAAGGTAATCTCGTTACTCTGCATTGTTAATGCAATTAAAAAGATACAATGCAGTTTGATTTTGTTCTTCATTTGGCATTTCCATAAATTTAGCCATTGCAAATATTACAAGTTTATATTTGGCAAAGTTTGTTAAAGTAGTTCTATATTCTTCATCAACTTCTTTTAGCATAGCATCGAATTTCTCATAGTTTTCTTTAGTATTGTATATAAATCCTGACCATTTGCTTCTACTTATACATATTGCTAATCTTAATTTATCTTTTACATCCATATCATTTATAATATCTATCAAATATTTTACTTTTTGATTTTCCATATTCAAGCTACCTCCATATTAAAATCTTGTATCGTTTTTCTTTCTGTTTTTTTCAGTTTTGTTTTCATTTGGTATAGTTACTTTTCTATAAATATTATTTGCAATTTCATTTTCATCATCAGTAAATATACCATTTTTGTATAAGTCATCACTTACTATTTTATAGTTATTATCTTTGTCATAGCAAATTCTCTTATGAAAATGTCCCATAATTATATACCAGAAGTCTTTAAATTTCTTTAATTCTTGTTTTATTTTTTCTTTTTCAGCTTGTAATTTGCTAATAATCTTTTCCTTTGCAGATAAATCTTTTTTCAATTTATCAATTTCATCAGTTTTTAACTCTAATTGATATTTTAGTGAAGAATTTTCTTGCACTATTTCAAAGGAACTATGTTCAAAATCTTTAATAGCCATATTTAAATCATTTACACTTCTAACTGTTTTAGTAATATCTTTTACGTCTTTAGTATAATTTTTAAGTTTCTGGACATCCTCGTTTGAAATAATCATATTATT
>CALXUS010000002.1 GCA_944391745.1 uncultured Clostridia bacterium | reverse complement strand
TAAAGTTAAACTATAATGATAGATAAGAAAGAACGTTTAGTTACAGAATTTAAATACAACTATTGTTAAAGTTAAACTATAATGATAGATAAGAAAGAACGTTTAGTTACAGAATTTAAATACAACTATTGTTAAAGTTAAACAAGATTTGATTTTGTAAATAAATCTAAACAAGGGATATTTAAATACAACTATTGTTAAAGTTAAACTATTCCACTAACTCCTGCTAATGTAGCAAATGTAAAATTTAAATACAACTATTGTTAAAGTTAAACAAATCTTCCTGCTTCTTATTTAGCAGGTCTTACGTAATTTAAATACAACTATTGTTAAAGTTAAACACAACTCTGTCTGCAATTTCAGCTGTAGCTGTACTTATTTAAATACAACTATTGTTAAAGTTAAACGATTGCAAACAGTAGTTATTTTGCATTTTTTAATAAATTTAAATACAACTATTGTTAAAGTTAAACCATATTATAAAATTGTAACTTCAGAAGAAAAAACAAAATTTAAATACAACTATTGTTAAAGTTAAACATATAGAAATAGGAACAAATGAAAGTATTGGTAATGGATTTAAATACAACTATTGTTAAAGTTAAACTTAATGCCTCAGCTATTCGCATTAATTTGATGCTAATTTAAATACAACTATTGTTAAAGTTAAACATTGAACTAATTAGAGGCAATTATTTTTTAGAGCATTTAAATACAACTATTGTTAAAGTTAAACAAGTAAAAGCACAGTGATAATATATGTACAACAAGAATTTAAATACAACTATTGTTAAAGTTAAACGCTTTATATTAGTGTTGATACAATAGATACAAAAGAATTTAAATACAACTATTGTTAAAGTTAAACTTATAGATTTTACTTTGTTCCAATTATTATCTTTTCATTTAAATACAACTATTGTTAAAGTTAAACAGAATAGGAGAGTGATAACAAATGAATAGTATAACAATTTAAATACAACTATTGTTAAAGTTAAACTAAGACCATAACTGGCTTTACAAATAAAATCATACCATAAAAAGTTGATTTTATCAACATTTAGCAAAAATTTTTCCAGCTAGATGGTTCCAAAGCATATACTATAAATTAGCACATTTCCAGCACTCCCTGGAAAATTAAATAAAAATATCCTCACTATTTTCTCTAGGCTTACCCAAATTATCTTCTCCAACATAATTAAAATTAACTATTTTAACAATTGAAATAAAATCTTCTTTCTCATTTATAATTTTTTTTAACTCATGTTTAAGTTCAATAATTTCAGAATTATTTAATGGTCCTCTAAATACTGATTTTTGCCAGTGATTAAGATATTTTTTACACTTTTTAAACACTTTATTTACTCTCTTAACCCCAACATCATAAAATAAAAAAACATAATTATAATTAACATTTTTATTCATAATCTCATTACCTTTATTATATTTTCTTTTCTAAATTAAATGGAATAAACGTTGTCCCTTCTTCTAAGTACTTAATTAACTTATAACCATCTAATCTTATTGCATGCTTATATGTAATTGGTCTATTCAACTTTGCATGCATAAATGTAGTATTAATTCTATCTTCAAATTCTTCAATAAATATTCTCTTTCCTTCATCATTTAATAGAGAATAATTTAATTCTGAATTAAAATGTTTAGAAACTTTTATTTTCTTATTATTTACTAAATCAAAAATTGTTTTATATACTATTATTGGTTTAAAAACTTCGCTTAAGTCTAGGCTAAGAGAAAATCTAGCTTCACTTGGTTCATGCAAATATGATATCGTCTGGTTCAAGTGAGTTTGATATATTTCTGTTATTGTTTTTGTGTATAATAAACTATTTCCAAATGAAATCATTGCATTCATTGGATTATCCGGTGGTCTTTTTACCCTTTTATTAATTAAAAATTCTTCAGGAAGAAAATATTTAAAATCACTATAAAATTTAGCCCAAATACTCCCCTCTATCATTAATATTTGCTTTATATCCTCCACTTTACTTAATAAGCTAGGGACATCTTTATTGCAATAATCTAATGTACTTTTTAATTCACTACAACCATGTCGATAATAGTGATAAAGAACATTTCTAATATTACAAGCAATACCATTTACTATAGATTTTGCTATAATATTTCTATTATTTAAGTAGCACTCTACTTGCTTAACAACAACCCTTCCACTTAATAGGGTTTCTTTTGGATAAAAAGTTCCTGTATAGTGTCCATAATAATCAAAAAAGTGTATAGTTATCCCCGCGGCAGATATACTATTTAATAACTTTGTTGTAATAGTAGTTTCATTAAATAGATATATTTCCTTTACTTTTTCTATTGGCAAATATATATTTCCTTTGTCATTTTTTAATTTTATTGAATAATCTTCTCTTGTTAAATTTCCTTTTGAAAATATGTACTTAGTTTCAGATTTCATATTTTTCTCCTATACTTTTTAAATGTAGCAGTATTCATAATATGCACATTTATTACATTTTTTACTTTTAGTTGGTTGTGGTGGATTTCTCAATTTTAGCAGCTCCTCTATTTCTTTTTCACATTTTTCTAATTCTTTTTTAGTTTCTTCATTTAAAATTACTTTCTCATTTTTTTCTACTTTATTCTTTTCTTTATATATAATCTTACCTTCTTTTTTTATACCTTTTTCTTCTAAATTTTTCATATAAAATAATAATTGCATCCTTGTTGCTTTCACATCAGCATCACTCTTTTTTATTTCAACAATATAATTTTCAGTTATTTTATCTACAGACATGTTAGAATATTTAATCTCGGCATTTTTCTTATCTTCTGATTCTATTTGATGTATAATTCTTCCAACTCTAACATCCTCGCTATTATCTTCTAAATTAATTCTATTTGCAAATAAGTAACATTGTCTTTTACAATGAAAATAATAGTTTATTAAAGTCCCATTTATATTCATTACTTATTTCTCCTTCTTCCTATAAAAATAAACTATCTCCTTCACTAAAAAACATTTCACTATTAAACCTTCCATTTTTTATATACTTTTCTCCATCTTCTATATAATAATAACCTCCAAATTTTTCTCCATGAATCATGTTTATCTTATCCAGATATATAGAATAAGTAAATAAGCTCATTTTTCTAGATAGATTAGCTAGTCTAACCTTTTTTTCAACATAGCTTATCTCATTATTTTTTAATATTTCTTTGTACTGCTCCCATATACTCTTACCACTAATCAAGCAATTTTCTAATTGTATATTATAATTTAATAAAATACTTATAGTATTATCTTTTAACAATGTCATAATTTTATTAACTTTACTAAAATCAATTTTCCTACATGCTTTATATAAATTTTCTATATTATTTTCATTAAATTCTTCGGATTTATCTTTTACTTTTTTCAAAACTAATTTATAAAACTCTGAAAAATTTTTATCTACTAAAAATTGCTTAACATTATCATCTCTTAAATCATATCCTACTCTTCTGTCTTCCTTATATATATTTGCTGCACTATCTAAATTAAAAAAATATGCAATAGAATTACTTTTTTTACAAGATCTATTTATTCTACCCAAAAATTGCTCTTCATTATCTAAAAAAGAAATATCCTTATAGCCAATATCCATATCTATATCAACTCCCGCTTCAATAGTCTGAGTAGATACTAATATCAATTTTCTATTTTCAGATTTGTTAATTAAATCTATAATTTTCATTCTTTGATAAGAATTGTCATCTCCAGTAATTATATAAACTTCATTTTCTTTAGATTTTAAAATTTTATATAATTCATTAGCTGTTTTCTTTTTTATACATTCTACAAGAATTTTTTTATTATCATTTTTTAAAATCTTATCTGCTAGCTCATTTAAATCTATTTTTTTATTCAATAGTGAATAATCTATACTAACTCTATCTTTAAATATAGGATTTAGATAATATTTTTTTACATCTCCTACTAAAGAAATAAAATGTACTTTATTCTCATTATCTAATAATGTGTCAATTCTAGGTAAAGTTGCAGACATTATTACAAATTTTATATTTAAGTATTTAGCATATTTGCTAAACATTTCTATCATTTCTCTCCATTTTTTATTTGGATAAGCTTGTATTTCATCTAAAACAACCACACTATTTACATAATTTAGCAAACTATAATTTATCTCTTTTCCAATTCCAAATAAACTTGAAAACATGTTAACATGAGATGTAATAATTAGAGGATAATCTCTAAAAACATTTTTCATGTATGCACTTTCATAATCTACATTTTCTTCACTGTCACTGGACATTTCAGAAATAGAATTTATTGTTATAAAATCTTTAAACTTAGTAAAATATTCTTCAAATTTATTTTCAGTTTGATCAACAATTGTATTAAATGGAAATATATAATTTATGCACTGAATATCTTTATTATTTAAATACAACTCTCTAGTAACATTTATTGCAATATTTGTTTTACCAGAACCTGTTGGAGCTTCAATATAAAATAAATTTTCTTTAATGTTATCCTTTACATTTTCACTTACTTCAATAAACAAATCACTTCTTGTCTTATTTATACCATTTAAATCAACTTTACCTTCTTTATAATTTGTTATCGTTTTGTATAAACTTGAATTTTCATATTTGTCAAACAAATGCTCATTTTTTTCAATAAATTGTACTTTTTCTTTATTCATATATTCATAAGTTGCATAATAATCTGAAATAATTATACAAGAATATAATAATTTATTAAGTATGTATAAACCTATTTCATCTAAAAAACTATTTTTCAAATATTCTTTTAGACTTCCAGTAATTATTTTATCTACCAATTCATCGCTAAGTGTGTTTTTATATAAATTTTGTACTTCTACACCTTTTAATTCTTCTGAAAAATCATATATATTTTCTAATTGGCTATGATGTCTAGAAATAATATATGAAAACATTATAAGTAAACATACTAACTCTGGACTTTTATACTCCTTACAAATATTAAAAAAAGTATCTAAAAATATTCTCGCAGATAATATAGAATGTTTATTTTGCTTATATTCTGTTTCTATATTCAAATCATTACCCATTTTATCTTTTTGGAAAAGTGGATTTATTTTACCTATATCATGATAATAAATTGCAGACTCAAATAAGTCATATCCAATATCTACAATATTGTCATCTACTTTGAATATACCTTTAATTAGATTTTTTACTATCTGTTTTAATCCTTTTTGTTTTTCTAACTTCATATAATATTCATAAGTAAGTTTTAAATGGTCAAAAAGTAGCTCTTTTTCAGAGCTACTTTCTTTAATATTATTTAAATTAAGGTTAAGATAATCATTTTCAATATTTGCTTTATGTGCATAAAAAGTATAATTTGTATTATTTATTAGTTTTTCTAATTGTTCATTTTTTATCATTATTACTAACCTCTTTCATTTATTAAAAATAATATATAACTTTTTTTCCAGTTGTATACAAGCCGTCACTATTATTAATTTCTACTTTCTTATTTGTAAAGCAAAATTTTTCATAGTTTGTATAACCTAATTTCTCGTCTAACATTGTTGGTAATATTTCGTAAAATTCATATTCTTTTTCCAAATTATCCAAGTCAAAAAATGCATCAACAGGATCATAAGGTTTTATCTTTCCTATGTTTTTATTAAAAATACTATTTATACAATCACAATTATTTATCTTTTCTACATTGAGTATTTCTACATCATTAATATTAGCAAAATGTTCATTTTTACCAATGTAAGGAATATATTCACATTTTTTATTACCTAAATAATCTTTTATTTTTAAATATTCATCACTATTATCCTCAAGAATATAAATATCCCAACTAGGATTTTCAATAATTTGTTCAGATACAATTAAATTGTTTCCCGCTTCCTGAGAAGCATAACCTACTGAATTGTTAAATGATTGTATTTTCTTTGAAAATCCCTTTTCTCCAAAGTTAGGTACTATTGCAATTTTTAATCTGTTAAGTTTTTCATAAAATTCAGGCATAGTTTTATTCGCTTTTTTTAAGTAATTTTGAAATTGATTATAATTATATCCATTAAGCCCAATTATTGCACCCAATATTCCATAAAGCATTATTTTATGAGGAATATTATATGTATAATAAATACTATTGCTATCTGGTTTTCGTATAATAGCCATGCCTGAACTTAAATTAAATTTAATTGTCTCCATAAACACCTCCTCTAAAAGAAAATCTATTAAAATAAACTTTTAACTTCACAGTTATTTAAATCTCCTTTTAGATTTGTAGTATAAGGGTTATAATATATTTCTATTTTACTAATTTCATTTTTTACATCGTCATTATTTAAAATTTCCATTAACCTTGTTAAATCTATATTATTTTTATCTCCATCTACCTTCTCAAAAGAAATATATTGATCTAAATTTGTTAAATATAACTTACTTTCTTCTTTACATTCTACAAATAATGCAAATTCATTTTCACATCCCATTTTACTGTTTGTGTTATATGCTGTAGCTGCAAGTAAGCATCCATCTTTAAATTTTTTATATGCTTCCTCTGTATAGCCTTCTAATCCTTCAATTTCTGTAGTATATATATCATAATTTTCAGGGTTTACAGAAAATGGATACATGTAATGAGCTTCATCTGAAACTATTTTCTTACCAATTGATGTATTTTGAGCATCCTCTTTTGTAGAATCTGTAAATGGTGATAATATATCTATTACTTCTACATTTGAATCTTCATATTTATTGTATCCTTGCCCAACTTGTACAGCCCCAGTTATACTTATGTTATTTTTCTCCTCAGCGAATGTTGCTCCAAAGTTTTGAACATCTATTGCAGAAAATAAATCTTTTATTATTTCTGTTTTATCTTTTATATCTTTAACACTTTTTCCAAATAATTGTTCAAATCTTTCTCCTAAAGTTCTTGCTTGAAATGCACCCTTTTTACTGTCTGATTTATATGATTTAACATATAAAACTTTATCACCTTCAGCTTCCCACATTTTCTTTATTGGATATTTAAAAGCTTTATCACTTCCAAAAATATCACCGTTAGTTGTTGTTTTTGGTCTACCACTAAAATCAGCATTCCAATTCGCTAAAATACTTTTTATTCCTACTACACCATAAACTCTATTATTCTTCTTCATTTACAATACCTCCATCTTCTTTATTATCTTTACTATAAAATAAATTATTTGCAAGTAATCCAGCAAGAATTATATCTTTGTTATCTTTAACTTTACTTTCAGGCTTAATTAACAAAATTTGTGAGTAAATATTGTTAAATTTTTTATTTCTAAAATTAATAGCATATCCATATCTATCATATAGATATTTAAGTTCTTTTATTAAAGTTTTATAATTATTAGCTTTAACAAAAGGTTCTGCAACATCTTGAGTTAGCTTACTAGCCTTACTTTTATTTATTAAATAGTATGCAACTTGTCCAATTAAGAAATAGAACTCATCATCATTCTCTATTTTCTCATTTTCATTTACTATTCTTGCACATCTATTCATTACATCATTTATTTTCACTATCTTATTCTCCTTTCTGCAAAAGTAATCACTTAATGATAACCATAAATTAAAAGCTCTATGACTGTTATATCTATTACCTCTTTTATACATTTCATCTTCTACAAATGAATTAGCTATTACCTCTTCAGCCATTTCATTTAATTCTTTAATAAAAGCCTTTGAATCTTGCTTTTGAATTAAATCTTTAAAACAATCCTTATAATTTTGTAAGAAATCCTTCTTCCAATTGCTAATTCCTTTATCCTTAGACACGCTATTTTCAAAATCATAATATGACATTCTTAAAAGATTTCTTTTACTTTCCATATTATTTGTAATCCACACATTATTTATTAACCATTCAAGTCCATAAATACTTTTAGTAGAATACAATACTTCATCATTATTATTTAAATAATCTTTAAATTCAAATTCTTTTATTGTTGTATTGTAATTTGGTACATACTCAAAGTTATCGATTCTAGCACTACCATTGTCATTAGCAACTTTTAAAGTATATAAATTTTCATTTTTAATTTCATTTTCTTCATTATCGTATCCCTTAAAATCAAAATCTGTTGTTAATTTTATTTCTGGTAATTTAGAAGCATTATTATATAACCATATATATATTCTTCTTAACACAGCTATATCTTGTAAATTTATTAATGATGAAACCTTGTAACTGGTACTTTTTAATTCTAAAAATGGCTTTTTTGAATTTTGGTTATAATTGTAATTATTAATCCCATATAGTTCTTCATTCTTCTTTATCATATTGTCATTAGTATTAAATATTTTCTGAGATACATAATAATTTGAAACTTTTTCGTAATCTTCAATAGGCTTATTTATATAAATTTTTATCCAAACATCTTTTGGTAATTCTTCTTTTTTTAAATCTTCATAAACAATTTTAAAAAGTTTTCCCATAATACTTTCATATTCGTTTATTTCTTCAACTTTATATCCATCAAGAGCATTTAACGAATCATAATATTTCTTTATACCCGTCTCAAAAAAGCTAACTGGTAAAGCTTTTTTTTCATCTGATTCAGAACAAATTCCTTTAATACTCTTATTTTTGAAGAATAAAGTATAAATGTTTGTACTACCTATTTTTTTAAGCATGTTGTATTTTTCTCCATCAATAGTCTCTACATAGCTACTTCCAATTGACTTATTACTATCTAGGTAAACACTATAATAGTCTAAAACTTTTATATTATCATATAAATCTTGATTATCGCCAGCACCATCTTTTACTATTAATTTTTGAAATGAATTGTCTTCATTAAATAAATAGTAATATCCATTAGCCAGCTTATATGAATCTAATACTACCTTATCATCTTTAAAATAAGTTCTATAAGCCTCTATTAAATCTCTTGTCATATCTTACTCCTTTCTAGTTTATTTAAATTAACTTATTCTGCTTTGCAAAAGCCAAATCCTATAGCATTTTTCTCACCGCAACCTTCAGCTAAATTTATATAAGCTAGACTTTGTGAAATAGGATCATCATTTACTTCAATTTCAAACTTATATCCAAGTAAATAAATTCCCTTATATTTAATTTTAATAGGCTTTATATTTGTCTGTTTAATATCTTTTATAAAATTTGTTGAAATATCTTGAGAATAAATATCTTTATACTTCTTTTCTGTATTATCTAAAATACGCTTTTTAGCAAACTCTACACTATCTACTAAATATCCTTTTTCTGATGTCATTATTACAGGTGTTAGTGTTTTTAGTTTATGAATTAATCTTTGTCTGTGGTTTTCAATATTAGACATAATTACTTTAAAATCATCATTATTAATAGAAGATAAAAGTTGTTTTACTTTAACAATAAAATTTCTATTCATAGAACGTAAATCAAAAAAATAATTGTGGTTAGCTTTATAGATTAAATCTTGTTCAATAGGATATAAATTACAAAAAACGTAATGCTTATATTTATTCTTTTCATGTATTTCTTTTAAATTAGAATCTTTAAGCATTGCCTGAGCTATTAAATGAGAAAGTTTTTCATAGTTTTCTTCATATAATATATCTTTCTTAGGTTGTACTAAAACTTTTAAATTAAAATATTCCATTGATTTCCTCCTTTCTATTTTTGTTAAACTTAACTAACTACGGATATATTATCATAATAGGTAAAATATGTCAATAAAAGTCAGATATTATTTTATATTACATTATTCTAATATAAAAGTAAAAATTGTATGACACTTAATCTTACTAAATTAGATACAAAAAAACTATGAGCACTAACTCATAGTTTCCTATACATCATTCTAAAAGAATTTTTTCTTCTTAATCTTTTTTGGCTCATCCGCCTCAAATTGTTCATTACTTAAAATATATCTTGGATTAAATTCACTTAATTCTCGAAGTTTATCTCTTCCAATTTTCTTTTTAAATTCATGTAAAATATCATCCATTCTAGTATAAATACTACCAGATCTATGATTATCAGTTCCCAAAAAATGAACTGCATCTGCATCCAATAATTTAAATAAAGTCTCTTTTGCTGAAGTTCCATACCTACCAATAATACTAGCATAATTACATTGTAATAAAGCTCCTTGCTCAATCCAATCAATAACTATATTAGGGTCATCTTGAATAAGCTCATATCTTTCTGGATGAGCAATAATAGGGATTAACTTCATTTTAATTAATTTGCTTATTACCTCATCAGTGTACATTACTTTAGCCTTTAAAGGTAGTTCAAATAATATATATCTACTTTCACCCAAAGTAGGAACTATACCATTTTCTATAAGATCTGGAAGTTCATTAGATATATATCCTTCTGCACCAATGTGAATATTAATATCGATACCTTCTTTTTTTACTTTCTCCATTATAGCTTCAATAATAAACTCTCTATCAGTTTTATTGAACTCATATTCACCCTCAATATAATGCGAAGTAGCAAAAACATCAGAAAAGCCTGCCCTGCAGGCTTCATGTATTATTTTAAAAGTCTCAACTATATCGCTTGAACCGTCATCTACACTAGGTAATATATGTGTATGAATATCTATCATAAAGCTTATCCTTTCAAAAATATTCTAATCTTTGTATCCTTTTATACTATCAAGTATTTCTTTTGCTTTGTCAGATGGCACTTCTACTCTTGATTTAAATTTTGTATTTTTAATTTCATCTTGAATTTGTCTTTGTGTATCTTCTATTCTATCATTTATATATTTATTTACATCTTCATCATTTTTTGCTTTTGTAACGCTTTCTTCTCTTTTATTGTCTTCTTCTTTTCTTGTTTTTTCAGTTACTTTTCTAGACCTTAAGTCAAAATCTAAATCATCGTCTTCTTCATTTTTTTTGATTTTTTCTCTATACTTTTCTACTTCTCTACTTGAAGGTCTATATTTTTTATCTGCTTTTAAAGTAGGTGTGTTTGTACTAGCATAATAATACTTTTCTTCATATTTTTTATTAGATATTTCTACTCTATTTAATACAACACCAGCTATATTACCACCAACACGCTTTATACGTTTTTTTGCTTCTTTTAAATCATCTATCTTTGTATATTTATAGCTTGTAACTAAAATAGTACTCTCTACTAATCTAGAAATTATAGTTGAATCAGTAACTAACAAACATGGTGCACCATCAAATATGACAACATCAAAATTTTTAGTTACTTCATCTATTAATTCTATTATTTTATCTGACATTAATAATTCTGATGGATTAGGTGGAATATTTCCAGAAGGTAATAAATATAAATTTTCAACTTCTGTTTTTTTAACACAATCCATTCCATCAATCTTTTGCCTTCTACCCACATCATTTATTTCAGACAAGTAATTAGACAATCCTGGAACATTACTCATTTGAAATATTTTGTGTTGTCTAGGCTTTCTCATATCTGCATCAATTAATAAAGTTTTACTACCTGATTGAGCAAATGTTGTAGCAAGATTTGCTGATGTCCAACTTTTTCCTTCAGCTTGTACAGTACTTGTAATTAATATTGTCTGACAATCTGAAGCTCTATTCATAAACTGAATATTTGTTCTTAAAGCTCTAAATACTTCTGATATGGGAGACTTAGGATCTGACTGAGTTATAATCTCTTTTTTCATTTATCTTTTCCTCCCCTTACTATATTCATAAATTGGTATTTCTGCTATAACATTTATACCAATGGCTTTTTCTATATCACTACTACTTTTTACTGTGTTGTCTAATAAATTTGCTACCACCACATAAATAATAGCAAGAACTATGCCACCTGCTGCAAACATTAAAATATCTTTCACATGGTTTATATTACTTGGAGCAGTTGGAACTTTTGCATCATCTAGTGGCTTGATATTATTCATATCATATAATTCAGCAACTCTTTCAGCAAATACTCTTCTTATTTCATTTGCAATTTTAGCTGCTAAACTTGGATCCGCATTTTCTACTGAAATGTTAATAATTTGAGTATTTGTCGCTGATGTAACACTTATTTGACTTTTTAATGCCTCTGCTGACATATTTAAACCTAAATTACTTATTACAGCTCCAACTACAGAATCACTGGTAGCGATTCCTCTATAAGTAGATAGTAAAGAGCTATTAAGAGTTACTTCACTTTGAGTAACAGCTATCTGACTTCCATCATTTTCTTCTGTACCATTACTTGTCAGAATAGCAGTTGCAGTTGCAGTATATACTGGACTAACAAAATATGTAGTATATATATATCCAAGTATTATGCAAATTAATATTATTATTGCCATTCCAATTTTTCTATCCCAAAAAGATTGTAAAATACTTTTTAAATCTATTTCCTCTTCCATAAATGGTAAAACCCCTTTATATGCTTTAATTAATCATAAAATTTCTTATATCTTATAAAAGCTATTACGCCTATAACTACAACTAATGTTATAATTCCAAAAATTGCATAACTAACACCAGTTTGAGGTATTGGATTTTTACTTACTGTTAAATCCTCTACTTTTTCTATTGTATTACCTTTGTTCTCGTCATTAGAGCCATTATTGCTTGAATTGTTGCTATTGTCATCTGTATTACCTGGAGTATTAGTATCATTTCCATTTTCTTCATCATTTGTATTACCAGGATTATTAGTATTATCATCCGGTTGATTTGTATCATCATTTGGTTGCTCTTCGTCGTCAGTTGAACCAGGATTTTCATTGTTATTATCGCTATTATCATTATTATTTTCATCATTGTCATCAGCAGCTGGGTTATTTACAGTAACTTTTGCTGTCAAATTCATATTTTCAATATTAACATTTCCATTACCTTCTGCATCTTCACCATTGGTTAATGAAAAAGAATTAACTTTTATTTCAGTTTCATAAGAACCTGCATTATCATTAACTTTTAAAGTAATTCTTGCAATTTCTTCACCATCTGTTACAGTATTTGTATCTAATACCATAGTTCCATCTGTATTTATACTAGCAGACCAACCATTTAGTCCTTCAATACTTACACTATCAAATATTGTTTTATCATACTCTAATGTTCCTTCTGCTGCCATTGGCCAATCTGTTTCTACATTATTAAAGTCTGTTAAACTTAAAGTAACATAAACTTCTTTGTCAGAGATTGCTTTTGAAGCATCAGGGTTAATTCTAACTGTTAATGATCCACTTGCTGCTAAAGTTATTGTCGAAATAAAAACAATTAACAATAAAACAATTAAACTTACACTAAATTTTAAATTTACCTTTTTCATCAGTTTCTCCTTTAATTTAATATGATTTTCTTATACCAACTATAAAATAACAATATTTTAAATAAAAATCTAAGAATATAATACAATAAATACATAAACAAAGTCAATATATCAATTGTATTAAATTAATAAATTTATTCAACAAATTTTATCAGATTTTTCCTTTCATCTATTGTTTCGTAAACACCTTTTACTTTTCCAGATTTATTATTAAATGCTATGCAAGGAGTATTTGTAATATATGATATAATCATTCCATGCAATCTATCAGTTACTACTAATTTTGATTTAGCAAATTTTTTTATCATTTTATAAAATTCTCTTTTTCCATCTTTATAACTATATTCTTTTTTGTTTTTTATTACTGTATCAATATATGTAATTTTATCTTCCGGATATTTTTTC
This sequence comes from uncultured Clostridia bacterium, assembly GCA_944391745.1. Taxonomy (GTDB): domain Bacteria; phylum Bacillota; class Clostridia; order TANB77; family CAG-508; genus CAG-793. The sequence goes on along the minus strand of CALXUS010000002.1, from coordinate 121,202 downwards.
TTTATTTCTAATACTATCTTATTTTTTTTGCTTTCATCAATATTTTTTTCTATATCATTTCTAAAGCATAATAAAATACCCTTTCTATCATAATTGAAATTAGTAAAGTTCAAATTTAATGCCATATCCTTTTTTAAAGAAACTTTTATATTAAAGTTTTCCTTAACAAAATTATATGACTTTTTATCTCTACATTGAAACTCTATATCTTTACAATTTTCCAAATATTTTTTGTCTATTTTAAAACATTCCTCTCCAAAATCACTTTTTTCGTAAAAAATAGTTTGAGGAAATATTATTATACTATAGTTACAAAAAACCTTTAATACAATATTGATTCTATTTTGTTCATTTCTCCATAGTGTCCCTGTATTTCCTCCACCAGTAATATAAATTTTTGATTTTGGGCTTATTATATTTTCACATTTATTTTTAAAAAAATACTCCATTTCTTTCGCAGATATATTAAAAACTTTCTTTCCACAACTTTCAAGTACAAAATTTTCTGCTATTAAAATAGCATGATCTCCTATATTTCCTGTTACAGGCCCATTAAAAATATAATTTTGTTCAAATTTACATCGATTAGATTCTTTTATATATTTTTTTAATCTTCTTATAAATATTTTTCCTTTTATATTAAATTTTTTAATTAACATATATGCAAAAATAGGAAAATATTTTATCAAAATTATTTTTATACTTATTTTTTTTCCATAATTAAAATTAATTTTAATATTTCTTACATGCTCTTGAAAATTTTTAAATTCACTAAATGTAATATTCTCGTTTTTTTGTTTATTCCAATTTCTATTAATTCGTAAATATAATAATCTTTCTATAGATTCGCTGTTATCTTTGTAATATTGATTTTTTAAAAGTTCTCCGTAGAAATCTAATTCTTTATTAAAAAGCTCATTATACCTATTGTTCATTATACTATTTTCTCTTCTACGATAATAATAAGCATATACATTTGTATTACAAACAATTTTTATTTCTTTTTCTCTTAAAAGTCTTAATAAAAATTCTATATCTTCAAATACACTAATTTCTTTATTATATAAACAATTTTCAAATAATTTTCTTTTATATAATTTTGCCCAAGCCTCATGAGGTACCTTATCTTCTAATATATATTTTGTATAATCTTTACTATTAAATACGATAGTATCCTTAAAATTATTATAATACTCTTCTTTTTCTACAATTCCATTGGCTACTCCGTCATAAAAATTATATCTGTTAATTGAAGAAATATCAGCATCTCTATCTTTAATTAAATCATATAATACCTCAATATATTCTTTACTAACAAAATCATCACCATCCACAGTTGTAATATAATCTCCGTTGGCTTCTTTTATAGCATAATTTCGTGCATCAGAAAGACCTCCATTTTTTTTATTAAGCAATTTAATTCTATTATCTAATGCTAAAAAACTTTTACAAATTTCTTCACTATTATCAGTAGAACCATCATTCACTAATAATATTTCTATATTTCTATACGTTTGATTTATTAATGATTTTATACATCTTTCAATATAATCCTCTATATTGTATATAGGAACGATTATTGAAATTAGCTCTTTCATCTATTTTTCTCCTTCTTAGAACGTTTTACTTTACTTTTAATCTTCATTAGTAAATACTTTATTTCGTCATTACTCAATAAGCAACGAATATTTATACCTAAACCTACAATTCCATAAATTATTCCAAAAGTAATAAGACCTAACCATGAGTTTATAACAAAAAAATTCTTTATTAAATAACCAATAAATATTAATATAACGGATATAAAGAATGATTGAAACATTTGCTTATAAAATGTATTCCATTTAAATCCTAAATACTTTGCACTCATTGGGATTGTAAAAGTAAAATTTCTTATCATATTACAAAATGTACTTACTCCAGCAACTGCAAAAATTCCATAATCAGTATATTTAGCAAATAAAATTGTAATAATTGATGATAGTACACCAGTAACCACCATAGCTATAGAATTTACTTTTACCTTATTTACTGTTTGAAATACATTATATAATATTTGTACTCCACTAGTAAACATATAACCTAAAATAGATAATACTGAAAGTATTTGTAATAGTTGTGCATCCTGATTAGGCACCCACAAACTAAAAAATTCTTTTCCTAATACTACTATCATTGCCATAGGTATAGTTAGAATTATAGAACTAATTTTCGAAGCTCTATTAATATCCTTTAACATTGCGTCCCTGTCATGTTTTGCATAATTAATAGTCAATTCTGGAGAAAAGGCATCTTTAATTGAAGCTGATAATTGTTGTAAATAATTAGGCAAGGTCTTTGCCAACGATAAGATTCCCATTTCTGTAGCACCTAAAAAAAGGTTACATATTATTAAGTCTAAACCTGATAAAAGCATATTACCAACATTAGAAATCGAATTCCATAGCCCTGCCCCCACTAATTTTTTTATGACTACAGTTGAACACTGTATGTTTTTTTTATTTAGCCTCACTTTTAATTCTGGAGTCAATATTTTAGTATTTCTCCAATTAAAAATTAGAAGTACTATTGTGGATATAGTGGCTGCTACTCCAACATAATATACTTTTGGCACTAATAAAGTCATAGTCGCAAAAATAACAAAGCACCTTAAGACTGAAGTTATCATTTGTGGAATATAAGATTTATCTAATCTATTAGTAACAAATGTTCCGCAATCCCAATTTGGTAAACCTGTTGTAATAAAAAAGTTAAAAAAAACAAATGCAAATAAAAGCTTTACATCCCAAACTATATCTATTGGAATATTTATAATATTCTCTAACATTGCAATACAAACTATAGCTGGAACAATTAATACTGCAACAATAATTAAATTTCCCCAAAAAACTGAATTATAATATAAGTTAGCTCTTTTATAATTTTTCTTTACATACTCTATAGATATAAATCTAGCTGCCATGCTATTTAAAGCAGTAACAATTAATTGTGCATAAGTAACGAAATTATTTGCCAAAGTAACAAAGCCATTAGCTTCTACACCTATATTAGAAACTATATATGGAGATAACCAAAAACTAATAATTGCATTTGTAACCAAAACCATTAAGCTACAAACAACATTTATTATTGTCTTCTTACTAGAACTCACCTCTTATCCTCCCTTTAATATCCTGCCTATTTTTCTTTTTATTCTTTGATAATATTTATAATAAGGATGATAACCTAATTTATCGATATCTATTTTATAAAACCACCTAAGTTCTTTTGGCAAATCTTTTATACTTATATTTTCCTTCATCAAACTCTGAGTAGGCTTATAATAATTATCCCTCCTAAATTTAGGAACTTCTTCATAATATACTCTTTTACTATTTTTTAATTGATTTTTAGAAATTTCAAAACCATAATCAATAGGATTTGCTTTCTCAGCAATTAACTCAAAAATTGTTCTCCAACATTTCTCACATTGGCAACAATTATTTCCATTTTTTTCTTTCCAACAAACCCTTAAGTGCACCTTTTTTTTATTTTTTTTGCAAAATTCTACAATATTATGTACTTTTTCTTGTCTATCGAATTCAGCGCCATCATGAATAACATCTACCCCACAAAATTTCAAATAATTGTCTATTGTATAATGTGATGCACATGTAACATTCTTATCAACGTATCTAAAAGTTGAAGCAAAATAAATAATATTCTTTTTTTCTAAAAACGCAATAGGAGCAGCTAAGCTAATAACTCCTATACCATGTTGAAAACCATGCCACCAATCCTCATTAGTAAATTTAGATATATATTCATTTATTATATTGTAATCAATAAAATCTCTAAAATTTGATTTTATAGTATTATAATTTAATCTATACTCTTCAGCAACCAATTTTATATGATTTAATATATTTTTCCATGCTTCTTCATTGTTTAATTCTACATCAGCACCTAATACTGTTACTAAAGAAGGTTTTTCATCTATATGGTTTAACAGAGTATTAAAAGCATCTACGCCGCCACTAAAAAAAGTAATTGCTCCTTTTTGACTATTTTTTTTATTATTTACCAATTTTTCTGAATCTAATTTTCCTAAAAATTTTATTCTTTTATACATATTAATATATCCATTTTTAAATTCATCTATCGATTTAAAAAAATCGGCATCACATTCCTTTACCTTTATTGTTGCATCATATATCCAACTAATAGGAAGAATATTACAAAGAAATGGCACAACTAAAACACTATCTGGTACGATCTCAATATTTTGATCATATTCAATTGATAATTCTTTTTTAAAAATTTCTTTCCATTCTCCATTTGCTACATATATGTATCTTACTGTATTGTTTTTTTTTATTATTCTTTTTAATACTATTTCATTTTGCATCTTTTACACCTCTTAATGTATTTTTTATATTAGAATAAACATTAGGTAAAACACCAAATAATACGCTTTTTATTTTTATTTTTAATGATATTCTTCTTTTTAGAAGCAATTTTAAATAAACTCTTCTATACATATTTATTATATATTTTTTACTTTCCTCTTTATCTTTAACATCATTGCCATATACATATATATACATAAATCTACAAATTTCTGTCAATCTTAAAAGTGATAGATTTTCTAAATATTTATCATTACTTTCTTTAAAAAATAAATATCTTTCATATAATGCTTTTAGCTTATCTAATCTCTTTATTGTATATTCACTTCTCGTTATTCCAGAATTATTTTGCCTATAATAATATAAACATATTGGTAGTATAGCAACACTGTTATTATTTACTAATTTATATGTTGTGAATTCGTCTTCATGTATTTTTCCTTTAGGAAATCTAATATTGTCAAACAAGTTCCTATCATAGAGTTTATTCCAAACTACAACATTTTCCCATCTGTTTTCCATCATATTAATAATAAAATCCCTACCAGAAACACATTCGAACTTTGAACTACTCATTTGATCAATAATGTTTCCAAACTCATCAACTTTATAAAAACCACACTGAGCTATATGTACCTTTTTTTCTTTTAATATTGTATATAATTTATCAATATAACTACAATCAATATAATCATCTGAATCTACAAAGGCTAAATATTTTCCTTTTGAATTATCTATCCCTACATTTCTAGCATCTGATAATCCACCATTTTCCTTATGTATAATTTTTATTCTTTTGTCTTTTTTACCAAATTCTTCACAAATTTGATAACATCCATCATTAGATCCATCATCAACTAAAATAATTTCTAAGTTTTTATATGTTTGATTTATAATGCTTTCTATTGATTGATTTAAATATTTTTTCACATTATATATAGGAACTATAATCGATATTAAATCATCTGATTTCATAATAAATACGTATGATTTATAATTTTATTCATACTCTCCTTTCATAAACATAAAACTTTTAATTTATATAACAACAGCTTAGTTTAATATAATTTTTCTTATACCAACTAAATCTTTAATATCTAATTCTTTATCTTGATTTGTATCTGCAGCCATAGATTCTATATCATCATAAGTAATGTACTTTAATAAATATTTTCTAAAGCTTACTAAATCATGTATTCCACAACTTCCATCTTTATTAATATCACCATTAACTATCAAAGTATAACTTTTATCATTATATGTAAGTATATCTCCTGTTGAAACTACATTTGTATTAAGATTAATTTCTTGCCCATTACGTATGATTGAATAGTTAGAAATATTAAGTTCATTTTTTAATGTTGAAGCTAAAGTATTTTTAGTAATATTAGTAATATAATCATCGTCAATTTTATAGTTCTTGCTAATATTATTAATTGTAACCCCTAGAGTAAACTTTACTCCTCTAATTTCTAAATCAAATGTAAATGTTCCATTTTCATAAAATGTATACCTATTACTTCCATTATTATTATTAATCTTAGTTTCATCACCAACAGTTATTGTCGCTGTGATATTTTCACTTGTTGGTTGAGTAGTATCTTTATCAAATTCTACTTTAATTTTAGATTTTTCACTTTCAACTGATTTATTAATTTGTATATCTAATATGTTATTAACAACATCTGTAATATACGTAATTCTTTCTTTATTAAATACATTTTCATATACATTATCTGTTGTTAAATAATTGTTATATATTTTTTTAGCAGTAGAAATTATATCTTCTAAATATCCTATATTTAAATCAAGATTGTTGTTATATTTTTCAATAGCATTATTTAATATATTTTTAATGGTACTTACATCAATATTATCATCTGTTACAAAATATGAATATATTTCTTTATATCCTGAAGATAAGCTATCTAAATCCTTAATAAAATCTCTTAGGTAAGTTTCATCTAAATCTTCAGATAAATTATTTGAATAATATTCATTTGATACAGTTTCCATTAAATCATAAAGACACTCATAACTATATGATACACTATCCTTAGTAGTTAAGTCAATAGATTCACTTAAATTATTTATCGCATTTCTTAGTGATAAATATAAATTATTAATTGAATTGTTATTTAATAATTCTTTATATTTTTCACTGTTCATAACTGCATCGATTGAGTCAATCAAACTCTTAGTTGCCTTTTTGCTATTATATTTTTTATCAAAATTATCATAGTATTCTTTAATTTCGTTATAGTCATCAGATTTTAATATATCTGGATTTGATATCATTTTAATTTCAGATAAATTTATAAAATTAAATATTGAATTTTTTTCTATATTATATTGGTCGTTTAAAACCTTAATCATATCCTTTTGATTATCATTTACAGAAAAAGTATTTTCTTCAACATAATAAAAATTCTTATCCACATTAACTTCTTCACTAAAACGATCTGCTATAGAATCATATACATAAAATAATCTTTCCGAATTATAATATCTATTATCATGTATAGTTATACCCATTTTTGCATTTTCACCAAATGAATAGAATACATAATTTGCACTATTATATTGATTATCCCTAACTTTTTGTCCCCATCCTTTGCCTTGATTTATAGAAATATTATTATATATATCAACATTTTTCATTCCATTTGATTTTCCAGAACCCCATAATTCGAAAGAGTAGCACGTTTCAATAATTATATTATTCCTTATAACTATATCTTCCCATTTTTCATCATCACCTTGTAACGTAACTCCTGCATCGTAAACATTTCTTATTAAGTTATTTTCTATAGTAATATTTGAACTACCTAACCATAGTTCTATTGCATTACCATATCTAATAGCATTTGTATCAGAATTTCCATTTTGATATCCTCCACCAATATTATTAAAAATACAGTTATTAATATTTACATTACATAATGGATAATCCTTTTTTACAATTGCATGTGAACTCGAAAATTCAAAAGTAATATTTGAAATTACTGTGTTATTTGAAACGGACAAAAGATCTCCCTTAGTAGATAAGCTAATTTTTCCTAATACATTATACGGATTATCATTAATCTTTATATAAAAATATACTCCATCGCAATAAAAATCATATATATTGGTTAATTCATTTAAACTTTTTTTTCTATTACCATAAATTTTATTATCATCAACATAAACGAAGCCAACGTTGCATGAATCGTCATTTGTTTGTTTTAATCCCGAGAAATTACTTGTATCAGTTAAATCTACTCTATAAATATCGTTATTATATTTTTCCCAAACATTGGCTTCATAAATGACCTTAGCATTACTAATAATAGGATTTTCTCCTTGACCATAAGAACTAATCAACACCGGTTTAGATTTCATAGCATTAATATTAAAATTTAAATTATCATAAAATATATCACCTTTTTTTAAAAGTATCTTGTCGCCCGAATTATATGTTTTTAATTTTGCAACAGAAAGAGACATTGGATTATTAATATCTGTACCATCACTTGAACTTCCCGAAACAGAAATATAATATGTTTTTCCGCTAAATGAACTATAATTTTCCATCTCAGTCACTTTTTTAATAAGTGATATATATATATTATTTTCTGAGTATAGTCCTACTATTATGGTAGCTATAATGAACAAAGTAAATAATATTATTAAAATAAGTACTATCTTTTTTCTTTTTCTAGGTCTCATTATTCTTCCCTCTTTATTAATAAAATAGCATCCTATAATATATTATTATAGCATGCCATTTTATTAATTTTATTTCAAAAATATTATTTATAGATTACATTTCTATTACATTTCAAATTAATTTATTTTTTTATACTGACCTTTTCAAAAAAAAATTAATCACAAAAATATTATATAAATTTATTCAAAGACCATTTTTATTATTTACAATTTTTTATGCTTGACTTTTATCGAAGATTTTTCCATCTACTAATTAATTTAATTTATATTTACAGGAACGTTTATTATTTTCTTTTTATTAATATTTTTTTTAATTGAGCATAAGAATATTTATAAAAAAAATTAAACTATCTAGAATATCTTCAATATAAAAACAACTAACCAATATATACTTTTAGCTTTATAAACAAATGAGAAACAACAATTTTTTAATATTTAATTTAATTTTTTAATCAATATAAATAAAATTGATTAGATTAATTTCCTTAATTGGTCTTTTACTTTTCTCAAATAATAATAACTATATATATGATAATTTACTAATAGCTTAGACTCAATGTTTAGCTTACTATTTTTCGTAAGATTATTCTTAGCAAATTTTACTTCTTTTTCATTTAAATATTTTTTAATTATTTCTATTTTTTCATTTTTACTTTTATTCAGCTTTACAATATTTTTCATTTCTGAATTTAGCATGTTAAAAAATTTTATACTAACCAAATTTCTATTAACCTTATCATCCTTATTCCATATTTTTAAATAATTAAAATATCTATAATAAGCACTTATAACATCTTCAATTTTTTTATAAACCTTATTTTCAGAGACATTATTCATAATACTATCATTATTATCTCTATAATTATATATATAGTTATTAAGAAATTCAATAGAAGGATTTTTAGTTATCATTTCCAGATTAAACAACATATCCTCTGCAATTATATAATGAGAATTAAATTTTATATTATTGTTTATAATAAAATCTTTTAATATAATCAACTGCCATACATTATTAAACCTTCCGTTTTTTAGAATCTCGTCATATCTATTTTTATCATCATAGGGTTTAACTCTTTTTATGACCTTTCCATTTTCATTTACATAATTGTACCCTAGCATAAAAATATCCTTTTTTTCTGATATTAGTGAATCAAAAACTTCTTTTAGTTTATCTTTTTCTATATAATCATCAGAATCTACAAACCAAATATACTTTCCTTTTGCCATTTTTAATCCAAAATTTCTAGTTTCACTAACTCCTGAATTTTCTTTGCAAAAATACTTAATCTTATCTTTATGCTGATTTTGTATTTTTTTTACTTTTTCTTCACTCCTATCCGTTGATCCATCATTTATGCAGATAATTTCATAGTTTTCTACTTTTTGACATAATATAGAATTTAGACATTGTTCTATATAATTTTCTGTATTATATACTGGGATTATAATAGATAAAATTAAATTATTCACTTTAAATTCTCCTTTATTTTATCATTTATATGTTAGCACCCACTTTATAAGCCATTTTTTTGTTTAATAATAGTAATATGGCAAATAACTTATGTTTAATATCAAGATTACTAGTAGATACAAATACTCCATTTTTTTTACAAAGTTTACGAAATTCTTTATACAGATTGTTCATATTTTCCTGATTATAATATTCATACAAACGTGCTTTGGTACAAGCCGAAAATACATTTACGATTCCTTTAGTATACATTAATTCTATTTCTTTTTGAAAATCAGAATGTTTTTCCAAAACATCTTTAACAAACTTTTGAATTGCCCACGTATAGTCCTCTAAATATTTTTCGCTATAACTTTTAGTGATACTTCCTTCTCTTTGAATATAATGATATCCTATATAATTAATATAAACAATTAGGTCCGATTTATCTATCAATAAATGAGTAGTTGCCAAATCTTCAAACTTTCTATTCAAAGGAAATTTAATATCAGTGAACAACTCCCTACTAAACAATTTATTGCAAACATAATTATTGATTTTTTTATCAGATAATAGTTCATGTATAGCTTCATTTCTTTTTAATATTTTTTTTTCAATTTTCCTATTATTCTTTATTACATTCTTTTTTGTCATCTCACAACATGCTATATTAGCTTTTGTTTTTTTTATTTCCGAATATAAGATTCCATACATATCCTTTTCTATAAAATCGTCACTGTCTACAAATCCTAAAAATTTTCCTTTAGAATTTTTTATTCCAACGTTTCTAGCATCAGATAACCCCCCATTTGACTTATCAATAACTTTAATTCTTTTATCTTTTTTTTTGTATTCTTGACAGATTTCATAGCTATTATCAGTTGAACCATCATTTACTATAATAATCTCTATATTAGTATATGATTGTGATATAACGGAATCTAAACATTTTTTTAGATATTTTTCTGTATTATACACTGGTATAATTATACTTATTAACTCATTCATTTTAATCTCCTTATAATTTTAATTTTTAAAACATTAACAAAAGTCAAACAGATTTTATATTAATTAATACAAAAAAATTTTTTGCACTTATTGTATTGAGTATCATCTAACTAAATATATATTGAGACTAAGAATATCAAAGGTAAGTCCACTATTACTATATATTTAAATCACTGTATAATTTAAGTTTCTATCAGCAGTAAAAAATTATATAGTTATCGTTCGTTACTAAATTAGCAACCCAAAGAAATTATTACTCTATTACATATTTTCCTGTTTCAGCAAAACCAATAATTGTTTAGTAAATAAGGTTTTTTGTAAAAATAATTCTTCTCTTTTTATTTTTCTACTTACTTATCGCAAATAATAAATTTTATTTAACCTATAGTAATATCAAATTTTAATTTATAGTACTTGAATCTCTCATAAAAAGTTGAAACTATTATATCGCCTAAGTCTAAAAAATAATATACATTTAATACTTTTTTCAAATACTAATCTATATTTTTTCATTTATAAATAGCCTTGATATTTATATTTTTTTATTAATACTACTTCCCTACATTCCTAAAACTATTGCTAGAGGAATAGCTATTGGATTCACAAATGCAGATTCAGAAGTACTCGATATAATTAAATATGCTATACAAATTAATTTTCCCAAATAGACAAACTTTCCTTTTTTATTATATTCTCCTTGCACTTTTCCAAAAATAACAATTAAACAAATACAATATATAAGGCATCCCATATATCCAAACTGACCTAATATCATTGGCCAAAAACTATCTGACACAAAAAAAGCATTTCCCTTTTGAAGTCCCCATACATTATTAATTTCATATAATTCATAAACTTTAGAATAGGATTCTGCTGATTCAAAAGAGCCAAAAGTCCCAAAACCTGTTCCTAATGGAAAATAATCATTAGCTATTTCAATAGATGTTTCTAACAAGGCTTTTCTAGCATTATCATCTAATTCTATAAAATAGTATTTTATTTGAGGATAGGCTATTATTACACATATTACCCCTATAACAATAAGTTTTCCAAGTAAGATTTTTTTGTTTCTTTTTGCAACGTATATCATTAGAAAAAGAGTAACAACTACTATACCAATGGCTTTAACTCTTAATGTTGTAATCATAATTATTAACAAAATAAAATTAAACACATCCAATATTTTTTTTGAAAACATAACATAATTAGAAAATAAAAAGATGCAAATGGCTACTAAATATGTTGGATGTTCATAAAATAACTGATTAGTCTTTATGCCAAATCTTACTTCACTCGGAAATAAATCCATTAAATAATTAGCAATACTAAAAACGAATAATATTATAACTATTGCTTTAATATTTTTCAATATAATTTTTGATTTTTTATTTAATTCCTCATAATTAAAGAAAATCTTACTCAATAAATACGCAAAGAAAAATTTAATAATCAGAAAATAATCAATTATTCCGGCCTTAATATTTTGATAATGATATATAAATATAGGTATAAAGCCTATTATCAATAATATTAACAAACAAGATAAAATTATAAAATCACTTTTATATAACTTTAAGTTATTTTTTATAATTTTATATACAACTAAACCAACACCAAATAATGCTATAATTTCATCAATATACTGAAATATCGATATATAATTTTGTATTAAATTCTGAAAAGTCATTAAATACAGTATTAAAATATAAAAAATATATTTTTTTGAATACTTTTCTTTATTTTTTTCTATTTCCATTATTCTCCCCTATAAATTTTTTCAATCTGTAATGTCACACTTTCCCAATCAAATTTTGTTAATATGTATGTGCTAATTTGGCATTGATTATAATCTGATTTCTTGTCAATCAATTCTCCTAATTCATTTTTTAGAGACGATATATCTCCATGCTTAAATGTATGTCCGTATTTTCCGGTAACTTGTATATTTTCTTCAATATCACTTACTAAACATCGACAACCATAACTCATAGCCTCTAAAAGAGATAATGGCATCCCCTCTATATCACTAGGTAAACAATACATGAAACAATTACTATATAATTCTTCCAATTCTTTTCCTTGTACAAAACCTGTCATAATTATATTTGGATTGTTTTTAACCATCTCTTTAATTTTTTTTAGATAATCATTTGTATGGCTTGCTCCGCCAGCTATAACTAGCTTTTTATCCGTTTTTATCTGATTATATGCCTCTATTAAATAATGTAATCCTTTTTCTGGAACAATCCTAGCCAAGAATAATATATAACTATTTTTTTCAAGTCCATATTTTTCTTTTATTATCTTGGCATTTCTAATTGTTGGCTTTTCAACACCATTTGGTATAAAATGAGTTTTTCTATTATAAGTATTTAAAAAATATTTTTCCACACCTTTAGAAAGAACAATTATTTCATCAGCATATTTTGCCGCTACTTTTTCTCCAAATTTTATATATTTTGCTCCTAAGCCTCCCCATTTTGACCTTTGCCAATCTAATCCATGGATTGTTGCTACTGTACGTATTCCAAACAAATGGGGTAGCCAAAGCATTGCACAAGGTCCTTCTGCATGAAAATGAATTACATCATAATGTCCAAATAATGCTCTAATTGTAGCTAAAATACTATAAATAAGAGCATCTAATCCTTTTTTATTTATTGTAGGTATAGTTATAATTCTAACGCCTTTATATTCTTTTAGTTTCTTTTTGCTTTTATCAGCTTTCTTATCCTGAACATTTTTACCTTTTCTATTATATACATCAACTTGGTAACCATCTTTTACAAGGCGAGTTGATAATTCTTCTACAACAACTTCAACTCCTCCTTCTCTAGATGGTATACGCTTGTGACCAATCATTGCTATTTTCATATTTATTATCTTTTCTCCAATTGCTTCTTTATATCTTGATTAACAAATTCTTCTCCTGACATTTCTTTTAATATTTCTCTTGAACTGTCTGATAATCCATCATTTACAGGACAACTTAAATCACATGTTGAACATTTATCTAGTTCTTCCTTTGTAACTTTTCCATCTCTAAAATCTCTAACAATTTTGTTCTCATACATTGAGTATTTCTTTTTCTTAAAGAACCTAAAGAATTTGTGTCTAATAACCCACCATGCTGGTTTCCATATATATTTATGCATTGCTGGTGAAACTGAACCTATCATCCAACATTGTCTATCACAATGTCTAACCTTATTTCTTACTTTTTCTGCTTGATCACTATTCCATAGTTCATCCCAAGATTCTTCATTTAAATTTCCCATTACTTCCTTTTCTTTGGTACCATTACATGGCATTACATCTCCATAAGGATCAATAAAGAATGTATCAAAAGCCATATCACAAGGAAGTAATCTTTTTTGTCCAAATATGTAATTAATTAATCCATGATTAAAATATGCTCTAAACCATTTCTTTGGTTGATTTGTATTTAATAATTCATTAATTAATTTTTCAAATTCTCCTGCAACCATCATTCTATCATGAATAATGTTTTTGTTTTCAACAAAATAGAAAGAATTATGTAAAGATGCTGTCGCAAATTCCATGTTTAATTCATCAGATAGTTTATACAATGGTACTAAATCTTTTGCATTTGCATCTTGTACTGTCATTCCAAAACCAACATCAGGATGTTTCATTTCAACTAATTTTTTTAATGTTGAATATCCTCTATTAAATCCATCTTGTAAACCTCTTATTTTATTATTTGTTTCTTCTAATCCTTCAATAGAAATTCTAATACCTACATTAGGAAACTCTTTACATAAATCTATTATTCTATCTGTAAAAAATCCATTAGTAGAAATTACTATTCTATCTGATTTCTTATATAATTCTCTAACTATATCTTTTAAGTCTTCTCTTATAAAAGGTTCTCCACCAGTAATGTTAGTAAAATACATTCTAGGCAATTTTTTTATTGTTTCTAAACTAATCTCTTCTTCTGGTTTAGAAGGTCTTTTAAATCTACTACACATATTACATCTTGCATTACATCTGTATGTAACTATAACTGTTCCGTTTAATTTTTTATTTGACATTTTTAATTACTCCTTTATATATATTTATTATTTTTTCATAATAAGCTTCTTTAGAAAAATCCTCTTTTGCTACTACTTTAGCTCTGTCACCAAATTCTTTTGCTTTCGCTTTATTATTAAACAAATCATTCATTCTTTCTTCTAATTCTTTAATACTATTATATTTATATATTAAACCTGTTTCATTATTTTTTACTAATTCAGGTATTCCACCTAAATTACTTCCTATTATTGGTTTACCCATAGCCAAAGTTTCTAATACTGAATATGGACAATTTTCATACCAAACTGAAGGTACAACAATAAATCTTGCTTTTCGCACATACTCTTTTACTTGGTCAGAGCTTAAAAAACCTAATAATTTTATTTTTTCTTCTAATTTATTATCTTTAATATATTTTTTTACTTTTTCAATATCTGGTCCATCACCAGCAATATATAACTTATGGTTTTCAATATTTCTAAAAGCTTTTATTAAATTTAGTACACCTTTTTCTTTAATTATCCTACCATAATACAATGCATAACCTTCATCTTTGGTTTCAACATTATAATCTTCTATATCAATAAAATTATGTAATGCTACAATTTTATTGCCATCTATTCCGTCCTTTTCTAATTTTGTCTTATAAAATTCACTAGGAGTTATTATCTTATCAATCTTTTTCGAATATATTTTATTCCACCTATAATATTTTCCTTCAATAGCTCCCAAAAGACTTTTTAGACTAGAATTTTTTACACATTTTTCCTTAACACAATTTAAGTATTTTCCTTTTAAACATTTTTCGCAAATGTTTTTATTATTATCTAACATAACAATTGCCGGACAAATTGCTTGTAAATCATGCGCTGTAAATACTATTGGGATATGTCTTTTCTTTATTGGTTTTACTATTGATGCAGATAGCTGCCTTTGAAAATTATTCAAATGAACAACATCTGGTTTAAAATCATCCAAAGCTTTTTCCATTTCTTTTTTGTTTTTACCAGAATATATAACATCAAAAGCTTTTAAAATATTTTTACTATTCATGTCTGATTCTTTTACAAAATATTCTTTACAATCTGTTTTTATATTTTTTTCATTTTCCATGGAAAAGAAGGCCACTTCGTGACCTTTTTCCTGTAATAATTTTGCCAAATCAAAATAATACTTCTCACTTCCGCCTTTTAAATAATGAAATTTATTAACAAGTAGTATTTTCATCTTAAAACCCCTTAAACATTAGTTTTTTATATGTATCTAAATAGCTCCATCTTTATCTAACACTTTAGTAAATGTTTTCCAAAGAATCTTCACATCATTCTTTAAAGTACATTTATTTACATATTCCAAATCCATTTTTAATCTATCTTCAAATGTAATTTTACTTCTACCTTTAACCTGCCATGGTCCTGTTATACCAGGTTTAACCTTAATTATAGTAGAATAATATTCTCCCATGTCCTTTTGTTCCCTTGGAAGATATGGTCTTGGTCCAACTAAACTCATATTTCCTAATAAAACATTTATTAATTGTGGAAATTCATCCAAACTTGTTTCTCTTAAAAACTTTCCAACTTTAGTAACTCTTGGATCATCTTTAAGTTTCTTATATTTTCTATATTCTTTTTTTGCTTCCGGATTTTTTTCCAAATATTCTTTTAATGTTTCATCTGCATTCATGCACATTGACCTAAATTTATACATTTTAAATTGTTTACCATTTTTTCCAATTCTTAGTTGATCATAAAATATAGGTCCTTGGTTTTCTTTTTTAATTATCCTGATTATTTCAACAACTATGGTTAAAGGAATTAGCAAAATAATTCCAACTACACCAGCAACAATATCAATTAATCTTTTAACAAATTTGTAAACTATATTTTGCTTTTTAGTTACTATTATAATCGGTTTAATTTCTTCATTTTCGCCATCTTTAACCAATATGGCTTCATTGTCTGCCATTACTATTATCCCCCCCTAATTAATAGTATTATTGAATTCCTGTTCTATTTATAATTCTGTTACTTATGCTTTGTACTGTTTCAGAAGGTGTATAATCTTCTTGATCAAATAATTCAGCATGTAATTGTTTTACATTTTCAGAAAGATTAATTGGAACTCCATAATAAACTCCTCCAATAGTTGATCCCTGAGTTTTCTCTGGCCATCCATTGCTTTCGGAAATATTTATATTTAATAATGCTGGTACTAAACTTATTATATCTCCACTATCTATATTAGTAGAAATTTTTGGCATCATTATATTAACAAAATTTATTAAATCTCCAACTCCTAGTGTCTTTGCTTTATTAAGCATTGCTTCTAGTACATCTCTCATTCTTTCAGTTCTTTTGTAATCGCCACCTGCCGTATAACGTATTCTTGAATAAGCAAGTGCTTGCACTCCATCTAAGTTATATGTTCCTGCAGTTGTTATATGACTAGAATTATGTCCTGTTACTCTATTATTTTCATCTATGTAGAAATTTATATATTGTACTTCATCACTAGTTATAGGCATAGTTATTCCGCCTAATGCATCAACCGCATCTACAACAGCGTCAAAGTTTACAGTTACATACTCCTTTATATTTAAGTCTAAATTTGCATTTAAAGTGCTTACTGCAAGCTCGGCTCCTCCATAAGAATATGCATGTGTTACTTTATCCAAATCTCTACCAGTTAACAATAAATATGTATCTCTATATACTGAAACTAATTTTACTTCATTTGTTTTTTGATTTATTGAAGCTATAATTATGCAATCACTTCTATTGCCTCTTCCATAATCATCTTCTCTTGAATCTATTCCAAATAAAGCAATATTTCTATACTCACTTAATTCTCCATCAACTGCCTCATCTATACTTATCGCATTTAAATTGATATCTTCTTGGTTCATTTCACCTAGTAAACTATATATATATGTATAAGCTGCTGCACCTATTGCGAGAATAATTACTATTAAAACTACCAAAATAGTTAAAGCAATCTTTAAACCTTTTCTATTTTTCTTACCACTCTTTTGGCTTGTGTTTTTCTTAGTTTTAGAATTATTTTCTTTCATTCTTCTTCCACTTTGTTCACTCATATTACTTCACATAACTTACTTATCTTCAAAGCAAATTATATTTCTCCTTTCATAATTTCAGTCATTAGTAATTCTACCACTTAAAATTTATTTTGTAAATATAAAAATGATTTTTTTGTCGAAATTCGTACATTTACATAATTTTGGTATTTGATTATTTTTACAATAATTTAACTAATCAAAAGCAAAATAAAAACACTAGCTTTCACTAGTGTTTTAAGTTGCAACTTTTTATATTTTTTAATTTTATTTATTATACTTCATATTTTCTTGATTTTATAAAAGCAAATGCTCCAACAGCTATTGTTATAACTGCTATACCTGCTATAATATAAACATCGGTTTCACCTGTTTGAGGTAAATCCTTGTCTGCATCATTAATTTGATTTACACTAACAATGTTTTCTTTTTCTGTAGCACTATTAACAGGTGCTGCATTTGTATTAGTATTTGTTGGTGCTGTGTTAGTATTAGTTGTTCCATTATTAGCTGCACCATTTTGAGGTTGTAA
Source organism: uncultured Clostridia bacterium (assembly GCA_944391745.1). Lineage (GTDB taxonomy): Bacteria > Bacillota > Clostridia > TANB77 > CAG-508 > CAG-793. The sequence continues at coordinate 102,993 of CALXUS010000002.1, read as the reverse complement.
AATAATTTGAGATCCTGATGCATTAGATCTTACCATTGTAAAAAATAAAACTACAAAAATCATAACTATTGAAATTGCAACATACTTCATTGAATTTTTCATAGTATTCTTCCTTTCTTCTTTAGACTATAATTTTATTATTTGTTTTTTAAAACAAATTATAGCAAGAAAATTATTACATTTTCTAAACTATATTTATTCTAAACTTAATTTTATAATTCGTCAATATTTTTTTAGAATTTTGTCGAATTTTTTTATAGTCTTATATTTTTGTTTTTATTTAGTTAAAATTAGATATGTATCTTTTGAAAATACATATCTAAAAACTATCAAAAAACCTTTTTTTATAGCTTAATCTTTATTAAGCTATCTGTACACTATTATATCAACATAAAATCTATATGTCAACATAATTTTATACATTAAATTTAAATTCGACAATATCTCCATTTTGCATTACATAATCTTTACCTTCTAGTCTAACTAAACCTGCTTCTTTAGCTTTTTGATATGAACCAAGTCTTACTAAATCATCATAAGATACTATTTCAGCCTTTATAAATCCTCTTTCAAAATCAGTATGTATTTTTCCAGCTGCTTGAGGTGCTTTAGTTCCTTTTTTTATTGTCCATGCTCTTACTTCTTTTTTACCAGCTGTTAAGAATGACATAAGTCCTAATAAATCATAACTTGCTTTAATAACCTTATCTAAACCAGATTCATCTAAACCCATTGCTTCAAGCATTTCTTTTTTTTCATCGCCTTCTAAGCTTGAAAGTTCCTCTTCTATTTTTACACATAATGGAACTACATCTGAATTCTCATTTTTTGCATATTCTTTTACTTTTTTTACATAATCATTTTCTTTTCCAATATCCGCTTCTGATACATTTGCCACATAAAGTATTGGTTTCATTGTAAGTAAAAATGCATCTTTAATTATTTCTTTTTCATCATCATTTAATTCTAATGTTCTAGCAGGCTTTCCATCTTCTAGATGTGTTCTAATTTTTTTGAATAAATCTTCTTCTTGTAAATATTTTTTATCTCCTTTAGCAAGTTTAGCTGCTCTCTCTATTCTTTTATTAACTGTTTCTAAATCAGCTAATACTAATTCTAAATTAATTGTTTCTATATCTCTTATTGGATCTACACTGCCATCAACATGTACTATATTAGAATCATCAAAGCATCTAACAACTTCTACTATAGAATCTGTTTCTCTAATATGAGATAGAAATTTATTTCCTAATCCTTCTCCTTTACTGGCTCCTTTTACTAACCCAGCTATATCTACAAATTCTATTATTGCATGTGTAATTTTCTCTGTTTCATACATTTTTCCCAATACATCAAGTCTTTCATCTGGGACTGGTACAACGCCAACATTTGGTTCTATTGTACAGAATGGATAATTAGCACATTCTGCTCCAGCATTTGTTATACTATTAAATAATGTACTTTTTCCTACGTTAGGTAAACCTACAATTCCTATTTTCATTATTTTATCCTTGCAATTTATTTTTATGCAAGTCTCCTTTCTTTTATTTTTTTGTAAAATTTTGTTTTATTTTTTAATTCATAGTTTTTATACTACATTTTCTTCCAACTGAATAATACTCTACATCTGCATCTTCCATTTCAGAAATGTTATATATATTTCTACCATCATATACTAATGGTGTTTTCATTAATCTTGCATATTCTTCTGGCTTTACATTTTTTATTTCTCCCCACTCTGTAAATATGAAACATACATCTGCGTCTTTTAATGCTTCTTCTGGAGATTTCATATATTTTATTTGAGTAGGATATTTCTTCTTATAATTATCTTCAGCAATTGGATCATACGCTTTTATATTTGCTCCCTCATCAATAAATACTGATACATTATCTAATGATGGAGCTTCTCTTAAATCATCAGTTCCTGGCTTAAAGGCTAAACCTAATACTGCTATATTTACCCCTTTAAAACTTCTAAATTTTTGTCTAGCTTTTTGTATTAATATTAATTTTTGATTTTTATTGACTTCTATAGCTGCTTTAACTGTTTTTAGTTCATATCCTCCTTGTGATGCCAAATAATGTAGTGCTTTAGTATCTTTGGGGAAACAGCTTCCACCATACCCACATCCTGCTTTTAGGAATTTATCTCCAATCCTGTTATCATAACTCATTCCTTTTGCAACATCTTCTATATTTGCGCCTACTACTTCACAAAGATTAGCAATATCATTTATGTAACTTATTTTTAAAGCTAAAAAGTCATTTGATGCATATTTAACCATTTCTGCACTTTTTCTATCAGTTGTAAGAATAGGTGCATCAAAGTTTGAATACAAATCTAACATTTTCTGTTCAGTTTCTTTATTTTCCGTTCCTATTACTATTCTTGATGGTTCTAAAGTATCTTTAACAGCTTGACCTTGTGCTAAAAATTCTGGATTACTTGCTACATCTATATGCACATCATTTTTTAAATTACTTCTAATATATTTCTCTATATCATCATTTGTACCTATAGGTACTGTCGATTTAACGACAACAACGCAATCTTTTTGTATATTTTGTGCAATTTGAAGAGCAGCTTCATACACATAATCCAAATTTGCTGAACCATCAGGTCTTTCTGGAGTTCCAACTCCAATAAATATAAAATCTGAATCTTTATAAGCTTCTTTATAATCTGTTGTATAATGTATTCTTCCTGCTTTGTTATTTTTTTGCATTAATTCTTGAAGTCCTGTCTCATAAATAGGGCTTATACCTTTTTTCATTGTTTCTATTTTTTCTTTGTTTATGTCATAACATATAACATTATGACCTTTTTCTGCAAAACAAACTCCTGCCACTAATCCTACGTAACCTGTTCCTACTACTGTAATTTTCATCATATTACTCCTAACTTTTGTTTTTATAACTAAATATTTTTATCTTCCAATATAGCTACAATAATTTTGTATCATAGCTGCAGCCTCTGCTCTTGTTGCTCTTCCTTGTGGATCTGCCAAAGTTCCTTCTTTCTTTCCACTCATTACTTTACTTGCAACAGCCCATGATATTGCTTCTTTTGCATAACTTGATATTTTTGCATTATCTGTAAATCTAGTTAAATCTGTCCTTGCTGACGTATCTTTTCTTTTATATTTTGCATAGTTATTTAATATTGTTGCTAATTGTTCTCTTGATATATTATTATTTGGTCCGAATTTTCCAGTTTCATACCCATGTACTACTCCCGTTTTTTCTGCCCATTTTACTGCATCATAATAATAATCACTTTGTTTTACATCTGGAAATGATACTGTTCCTTCAACTTTTGGATAACCTTCCATTCTATATAATATTGTTACTAAATTTCCTCTTGTCACATTTGTATTTGGTGAAAATGTTGTATCTGTCGTGCCCATTATTAATCCATTATCATAACAATATTTTACTGAATTATAATACCAATTATCAGCATCTACATCTGTAAATGGTAATTCTGTAACTGATGGAACTTTATAAGTATCTTTTTTAGTGTTAACAGGTGTTAAATAATCTTCTGACATATATCCTACTATACCATTATATCTAACTTTTGCCCATTCATTTATTCCAGTTTGAAGTACACTAACTACTGTGTCTTTTAATAAAGCTGCTAAATTAATATATCCACTTCCTGCACCACCAGGACCATTTCTTAAAAATACTGAGGTATAATTTGAACTTACATAATATAAATTACCGGTTTCGTTTGAAGGTAGTTTAACATAAGTTGGCATATTTTTATATACAGGTATAATAAATGTTAAATCATTATTTAATAATCCATTACTGCTATAAGCTTCATATAACATATTTGCTTGGTTATTAGGATCTTGTATATTAGTCATATATTGATTTTTATATAGTTTATCAAAACTATTTCCTATAACATCAAATTTATATGTATACTTTGTATTTTGACCTTGGCTTAAATAATTACTTGAAACTAATTTTGCTCCTTCTACAATAGCTTTATATGGGGTTGTCCAACCTGCATTATATGCATATTCTAGTGCCAATTCAATATTATTATCCCCATCTTTTGCACCATAATTATAGAAATTATACACATTAGGATATTTTTCATCTTTTCCAGAAACAACATAAGGCATATTACCTTGATTATTTCTTCCTAACTCTTGAAATATTTTTATTACTAAACTATATGCACTTTCTCCTGAAGCTTCAGCAGCATCATAAATCATTTGCGCATATCTTATTCCATTTGACTCACCATCTAAAAATGTTCCATCAACTAACTTTTCAATATTCGCAACTGATGCTTTGATATTATTAGATAAATCTAAAAATTGAAATATTGTTATTTCTGTTAAAAAATTTCTAGGATCTAAATAATATGAAATTATATCTTTTGATGCACAATAATATTCTGAATCTCCTTCTTGATTGCATGAGCAATACCAAGAATCTGGATAATTATTAGCATCATTTTTTATTAATGTATTTTTTAAATGTGTGCTTTCTTGTGAAACTAGTTCATTCCAATCAATGTCTGTATATAATGCAACAAATTTCCAATTTGAATGACCTGTTTTATTTACTAACTTTTGTAATAATGTTTTATAACTATCAGGAAAATTATTTATTCCATTTTTTCTAGTTTGAGTAGCTGGAATTTCTACCTGGTTATAATTAGTTTGTGCAAAAACTATTGGATTAATCAAACTAATTATTAACATGCTTAAAATAACTACAATAAAAAATTTTAAAACAATTTTTTTCATTTAATTAATTTTCCTTTCAATTAATATTTGTTTTTTATTAGTTCTAATATACTTTTTCGAGTCTAATTCTTTGCAATTATATCATACAATATAAAAAAAATAAAGAATTTTAGATTTTTACGTCTAAAATTCTTTTTTAAAATTTATCTTCCTACATAACTACAATAATTTTGTATCATAGCTGCAGTTTCTGCTCTTGTTGCTTTTCCTTGTGGGTCTACTCTTGTTCCTTCATTTTTTCCACTCATTACTTTGTTTCCTACTGCCCATGCTACTCCTTCTTTCGCATAGCTTGATATTTTCTTGTTATCTGTAAATGTACTTAAATCTGCCTTTTTTGATGTATCCTTCTTTTTGTATTTTGCATAATTATTTAATATTGTTGCTAATTGCTCTCTTGAAATATAGTTATTTGGTCCAAATTTTCCTGTATCATATCCATGTACTACTCCTGTTTTTTCTGCCCATTTTACTGCTTCATAGTAGTAGTCACTTTGTTTTACATCTGGGAATGATAAATTTCCTGATACTACTGGGTTTCCTTCCATTCTCCAAAGTATTGTTACTAAATTTCCCCTTGTTACATTTGTATTTGGTGAAAATGTCTCATCTGTTGTTCCCACTATTATTCCATTTTCATAGCAATATTTTACTGAATTATAGTACCATACATTTTTACTTACATCTTTAAATGGTAAGTCTCTAATTTGATTACTTACATTTAAATTAACTTTTTTATTCTTAAATACTTGTATCACTGCCTTATTACCTGAAGAGTTTACATCTATATTATTTGAAGATAAGTCTATTCCTTTAAATTCAGATAATAGTTCTATAATTTCATCAGTTTCATCCATGTCTTCCCAAGGTTCGTTTATCTTAAAGTCATATTCTCTTAAACTTGAAATGTCTTTTATTTTATTATTGCTTAAATTTAACTTACCCAAGCACTTATAATCTTTAACTCCTGATATGTCTTCTATATTATTGTATGATAAATCTAAGTTTAATAATCTAGAATTTATTCCTTCCCCTGCTTGCCACTCAGAATAATATGTATTATATGTAATTACCCAATTATTAATACTTGACATATCTGAAATATTGTTATGACTTAGGTTAATCGTTCTTTCAATTTGATTATAAGCATAATATGGTAAACAGCTTATATCTGTTATTTTATTATAGCTTAAGTCTAAATTAGTTAAATTCATTAGGTATGCTAATGGCTTAATATTAGAAATGTTATTATGACTTAAATTTAAGCTTTTAAGTCCTGTTAAATATTCTAATCCAGTTATATCTGTTAATCCCATATTAGATAAATCTAAACTTTTAACTACTGCATCATAATATTCATCATTACTATCATCATAATATGAATTAGTAGCTTTATATAACTCTTCTGCGGTAAGCTTTTTATCATTATTTAAATCTGCTCCTGCCTTAATCAATTTATCTTTTATTTTAGAATTCATTTTTACTTCTTTTCCAAAATCTGCTGGGTTTCCATATTTTTGACTAGAAGCAAAACTACAAACTAAAGATTCATCTATATAATTTCCTCCCTCTTTATCTACATCTTTTTTCAATTCACTTATATAGATTTCTAATTGCTTACTATCATTTGAAAAATCTACAAAATTTCCACCAAATCCTAAATATCTAGTTAATTCAAATTTTCTATTTTTTAAGCAACTTATGTCTGTTATTTTATTATAATAAACATCAATCCAATTTAAATTTTCTAATCCCATAATAGGTTCTATATTTGTTATATCATTATACATTAGATTCATAATTTCTAATGTTTGCATATTCCTTAATGGCTCTAAATTTGAAATATTATTATAGCTTGCATATAATTCTCTTAAATTCTTTAGTTTTTCTATTCCTTCTAAGCTCTCTATTTCAGAGCTGTCTATATTCAATGCTGCAATATTATTAGCATCATACTCTGTAAATTTTTTATCATTATCTAAATCGTAATATTCTACTAATTTTTTATTTAAATTACTATCTTTGAAAGTTATTACTTTACTATTATCTCCATCTGTTATAACTCTCCAATTAACAGATATGCTAACATTAGAATAAGTTCCATCTATTCTATAACTTATATAATAATTCTGCTCTCCAACTCTATCTAAATTCATAGATAATTTTTTTCCATCAAATGTAGCAATGTTTTTATCTATATAAGATTCTTCTAAATTTAATTTTCCAATATATAAACGACTATTAACATCTTCAAATTCTTTTAAAATAGGAACTTCTTCATCCACATTAAATACATATTCTTCTTTAGATTGATGTAGATCTCCTATGTCAATATTTATAGCCATATAAGAATTAGATATTTGTACTTCTGGTTTCAATTTATTAATTTCTTCTATTAATGCAAGTTGTCCATCTCTATCTAATGAAATAGAAGAAATTGAAAGAGATTCCAAATTTGTTAAATATTCAGCATGTTCTAAATTATTAGCAGATAAATATTTTATTTGTTCCATTTCATAAATAGAAATTTCCTCATCCCTATTTAAGTCATACTGTTTTAAAAGTTCTTCTTTAAAATCCTTATCTTTAAATTCTAATTTTTTAGTTTTTTCATATTCTGTAAGTTGTAATTTGTCTCCATATAATTCTATTATTCTAGAATTATCATATTCTTCAGGATTAATAGGATTATTTATTAAATCTACATAATTAACATTCATGTTTTCTAATGGAGTTAAATCTGTTACATAATTGTTTCTTAATGTTAATGAATCTAAATCTAAATTTCTTACAAATTCAATATCAGATAATTTACTACTTTCTATATCCAAAGAGTATAATTTTGATAGATTTCCTAATTGATCAATATTTAGTAAAGAATTTACTTTTAAATATAAATGAGATAAGTTATTAGGCTTTATAAGGCTACAATCAAAATTCGTATAACTATCTTTAATATCTAAACTCCATAAATTTGATAACTCATTAATAAATGAATAATCAATTGGTAAGTTTTCGTTTCCATCATATCTATAAATGTGTAATGAGACTAAATTCTTTAATTTACCAATTTCATCAAAATTCTCCCACTTTTCAAAATTTCCTCTTAAAGTTAAAGAAGTTAAATTTGTTAATTTTTTCAAATATGTTAAATCTTTTATACCATTACTACTACTGTCTATTGTAAGACTATCCAAATTTACCAAATTGCTTAATGGCTCAAGAGTTTCAATTTCTCCTGTTATAGTTAAATTCTCTAAATTTTTTAGGTTTTCTAATATATGGATATTTTCTGGATTATCATAATGTATTTCAACATATAAAATTTTTAGATTTTTCATTTCAGTCAAGAATTCTATATTTCTTGTATTTCCATATAAATATAAAGATTCTAGTTTTTTTAATTCTGCTATTTCTGACAAATCTACTGGAATAGCTTTATTATTACTATCATAATTAGTATTTATAGAAAGATCTAAATACTTTAAATTTTTTGCTTTTCCTAATCCTTTTACACTATCTAAGTAAATATTGTTAATTGATAAACTTTGAATCTGAGCCATATCAAATTCTGTTATTTTTCCATCTGCATCTATATCATAATTTTGTAATAAATAATTTTTTAAATCTTCATCTTCAAACTCTACTTCCTTAGTTTTATCACCGTCAGCATATATTTTATAAGAGATGTATATTGAACTAGAACTTAAAATTCCAGATCCATAAAAATAAATATATTGATTTCCGCTTCCTAAATCTATATCTGATGTGTCTAATATTATTTTTGTTTTATCATCACTAATTCTAGCTATTGACTTATTTTCTCCATTATTTGAATATCCACTATATTCTATTCTTAAATCTTTAATTCCAAAAATTTCATCATTTTCATTTAATGCACTTTTTATTGTTTGAGGTAAGTCTATTTCTATTTGTTCTCCAGAAATTCCCTCTACATTAAAGTTAATATTTTGTGCAATATTATTATCTTGATTTATAAATTTCGTTCCTTTTAAAGAAGTTACATCTTGAATGTTATTATATTGAAAATAAGCATTATTTAAATTTTTCATTGTTTTTATAACAGATATATCAGTTAAATCATTGCCTGAAACATCTAAAGTTTCTAAATAATTATTATTTCTAAGAAATTCTATATCTGTTAAATCCATATAAGTTAATGATAGATTTTTCAAATTTGTTAAAGAATTTATTGCATCTAGTCCTGTTACTTTTTGATTAGAATATGTGCCATTTATTTCTAAACTTTCTAAATTTGTAAATTGGTTAATTTTACTTATATCATTTAAATCACAATTGTTTAGTCTTAATTTTGTTAAATTCATTGGTAAATCTGTTAATGCATATTCTTGCATATTAATATAGCTTAAACTTAAGGATTTTAAATTTGGAATATTTTTTATAGCTTTATAATCTTCTTGTGCATATATATTATCTATTTCTAAATGTTCTAAGTTTTGTAAACCTGTTAATACTTCATAATTGACACCGTTTGGAACAGATAAATATTTTAATGAAGTAGCATATTCTAAACCTTGTAAATCAGTTTTTTCATTATTTTCACTGTAAGGAATATATAATTCTGTAATTTGAGCCATGTCATATTGAGTAATTAAATCATCATTATCTATATCGTAATTTTCTAATAAATAATTTTTTAAACTTTCACTCTTAAAAGAAACTTCTTTTTTATTGTCTCCAGGAGCTCTTACATTATATCTAACTTTTATTTCTGTTCCTGATAAAGCTCCATCTCCATATATAGTAAAGTTTTCTTCTTTTTCTCCCATATTTAAGTTACTAGCATCAATTATAATTTTCAAGTCATCTACATTTATGTTTACTCCTTCTTCTCCTGTCATGTTCCAATCTCTTACTATATAAGCACCCTCTGCATAAAATCTACTATCTGGATTAAACATACTTTTTACAGTCTGTGGCAAATCTATTTCTAGAGTTTGACCTTGAATAGCTTCTAGATTATCAAAAACTATTTTTTGATTAATTTGCTCATTATCTATTAAACTGGAATCTTCTAATATAGAAACATCTTGAATATTGTTATTACTTATAGATATTTGCTTTAAGTTTTTCATTGTATTAACAACAGAAATATCTGTTATTTCATTTGAATATACATTTAAGTTTTCTATATAATTATTATTTTCTAAGAAATCTATATTTTTTAATTCTAAATTATTTATTGTAAGATTTCTTAAATTACTTAATTCATTAATACTATTTAATCCTGTTAATTCATTTTCACTATATTGTCTTCCATATATGTTTAACTCTTTTAGATTAGAAAATTCTTTTATTTCCTCTATATTATCAATATAGCATGAATTTAAATATAATATTTCAATGTTTTTTGGTAAGTCTGATAGTTTATATTTATTAAAATCCACACTAGATAATGATAGATTTTTCAAATTAGGAATATTATTTAATGCTTGAAAATCTTCATCTGAAAATATCTCCTGTACTTCTAAATGTTCTAATTTGTCTAAATTAGTTAACACTTGTAAATTTTCAGCATAACTAACATACAATCTTTCTAATGATGTTGCATATTCTAATCCTTGTAAGTCTATTGTTTCATCTAAATATGGTAGATACAACTCTGTTATTTGAGTCATATCATATTCAGTAATTTTTCCATCATTATCTATATCATTATTTTCCAATAAGTAGTTTTTTAATTTTTCACTTGCAAAATTAATTTCTTTATTACTATCTCCATTAGCTCTTATAGTATAATTTAAATATATTGTTGTTCCAGATAATTTTCCATTACCACTTAATTCAAATCTTTCATTTTTATCACCTAAACTAATTTTCTCAGTATTAACTATTATTTTAGAATTATCATCAGATACATAAGCACCATTTTCCTCTTCTTTAGTTTTATACATATAGGCATCTTCCATATAAAAACTACTACTTGAGTCAAATGCATCTTTTACAATTTGAGGCAAATCTATTTCTACTGTCTCACCCTTTTTTATATCTCCTAAGCCAAAAGTTAAATCTTGCTGAATTGTTGTAAATTGTATTAAAGGACTATTTTCTAATATTGACACATCTTTAAGATTATTATATGCAATATCTACTAAATTAAGTTTTTTCATTGTATTAATAGTAGATATGTCCTCTATTTTATTATAAGCTACATTTAAATCTACTATACTATTGTTATTTTCTAAAAATTTTAAATCTGTCAAATTAAAATTATGAATTGTTAAGTAATTTAATTTTGGTAATTCATTAATTGCATCTAAATTTTCTAGCTTATCCTCTGGAAATCCATTTCCATATATCTCTAATGTTTGTAAATTAGAAAAATTCTTAATATCTTCTATATTACTTAATTCACATGAATCAATTCTTAAACTTTCTATTTTTGTTGGTAATTCTGATAAACTATATTTATTTAAATCTATTGAACTTAACTTAATATATTTAATATTTGGAATATTTTTAATACTTTTTAAATCTTCCTCAGATTCTATAGAATTTAATGTAAGACTTTCTAATGAATTTAAATTCTCTAAAACCTTTAAATTTGTAGAATTATATAAAGTTAAGCTTTCTAAAGAAGTAGCATATTCTATTCCTTTAATATCTATTACTTCTTCATCATCACCTAAAAATGGTATTTCTAAATAAGTAATTTGCTCCATATCATATTTGGTTATTTTATTATCATAATTAGAATCATAGTAACTTAATAAATAATTCTTTAGACTATTACTTGCAAAATCTATTTCTGTATCAGTATCATCACTTAGTGTAGATACTTCATTATATTGATTTTCTTCATTTTCTAATACATTTTCAGCAGCATAAGCAACTGGAATAATATAATAATTACAAATTAATATAAAAATAAAACTTACTATAACTAATTTTATTTTTTTCATAAATCCCCCTTTATTATCTTACATTTATCTTCCTACATAATTGCAATAATTTTGTATCATAGCTGCAGTTTCTGCTCTTGTCGCTTTTCCTTGTGGGTCTACTCTTGTTCCTTCATTTTTCCCACTCATTACTTTGTTTCCTACTGCCCATGCTACTCCTTCTTTCGCATAGCTTGATATTTTCTTGTTATCTGTAAATGTACTTAAATCTGCCTTTTTTGATGTATCCTTCTTTTTGTATTTTGCATAATTATTTAATATTGTTGCTAATTGCTCTCTTGAAATATAGTTATTTGGTCCAAATTTTCCTGTATCATATCCATGTACTACTCCTGTTTTTTCTGCCCATTTTACTGCTTCATAGTAGTAGTCACTTTGTTTTACATCTGGGAATGATATATTTCCTGATACTACCGGACTTCCTTCCATTCTCCAAAGTATTGTTACTAAGTTTCCTCTTGTTAAATTGCTATTTGGTGAAAATGCCTCATCTGTTGTTCCCATTATTATTCCATTTTCATAGCAATATTTTACTGAATTATAGTACCATACATTTTTACTTACATCTTTAAAATTCATAGTTTCATCAGGGCTTTCTGGTAACTCTGTATCATCTACTGGTACTAATGTTACTTGACTTTCATAAGAAGGTTCTGTATCTTCCTCATTTTTATATCCTTTTAAAGTTAATGGAACATTAAACACTCCAATTTGACTTCCTATATACCACTTTTCTGCACTTAAATCTTTAAATGCTACTTCAATAGTTATGTTATAAGAACCATCTTCCAATCTTTCTACGAAATTAAATCCTGTGCTTTTTAATAAGTCAGTATTATACTCATCACTAGCTATCAGCTCTAGCTTTTCTACTCCAGCTGGTTTTTCTATATGTAAAGCTATATGAGCGAATAATTTGCCTTGTAGACTACTTCTTATTTCATCATAGTACTCATAGTTTTCATCAATGCTTGATTTTTCCTTTAATTCTTTTATAATACTTGCTAAATGTACATTCTCCTGTATAAAATATATATTAGACTGTTCTTCTGAATCACCCAATATTTGCTTAACTGGTAATACCACAACTCTTTCATCTTTTATAAAGTTTTCATTCATTATTGATATTAAATCTTTTGCATTTCTATTTTCTTCACTAGCCTTTACAGTATACAGTCCTAATGCTACATTAATTAAAAATATTATAAGTAAAATTGAAATAATATTAATTAATTTTTTCATAAATCCCCCTTTATTATTTTATATTTATCTTCCTACATAATTGCAATAATTTTGTATCATAGCTGCAGTTTCTGCTCTTGTTGCTTTTCCTTGTGGATCTACTCTTGTTCCTTCATTTTTTCCACTCATTACTTTGTTTCCTACTGCCCATGCTACTCCTTCTTTCGCATAGCTTGATATTTTCTTGTTATCTGTAAATGTACTTAAATCTGCCTTTTTTGATGTATCCTTCTTTTTGTATTTTGCATAATTATTTAATATTGTTGCTAATTGCTCTCTTGAAATATAGTTATTTGGTCCAAACTTTCCTGTATCATATCCATGTACTACTCCTGTTTTTTCTGCCCATTTTACTGCTTCATAATAGTAGTCACTTTGTTTTACATCTGGGAATGATAAATTTCCTGATACTACTGGGCTTCCTTCCATTCTCCAAAGTATTGTTACTAAATTTCCCCTTGTTACATTTGTATTTGGAGAAAATGTCTCATCTGTTGTTCCCATTATTATTCCATTTTCATAGCAGTATTTTACTGAATTATAGTACCATACATTTTTACTTACATCTTTAAATGGTAATTTCTTTTCAACATTCACTTCTACCTTTTTAACTATATCACCACAACTAATTGTGATTGTTGCTTTTCCTACTCCTACGCCTGTAATTAAACCATCTTGTCTTACTTTTGCTATATTTTCATTAGATGATGAAAATTTCATTAATATATCTTTTGCATCACTAGGAACAACTGTAACATTAACTTTTTGAGTTTCACCAACTGATACAGTTACATTTGTTTTATCTACATTAAGGTCAGACAATTCAGAGGAATCTAGTGTATTTAAACTTTTAAATACACTTCTATATGTATAATCTACTGAATTTCCATTTTTATCTTCTACATTATGTAATGTTATTTCAAAAATATCTCCATTTTCATATACTATAGAATCATCTCTAAAAGTTACCATATTAGAGCTTGTTGTATCTAAAAATTTTCCTGCATCATTTTTATTTTTTTTATTTATTTCATATACTTTTCCATTATTTAAACATTTTATTGTAACTTCTGTATCTGATGTTACGCTATAATTTTTATAAAATCTAGCTGTCCAATTCCCTATTCCTGAATAAGCCATTTCTATAGGAAAAATTCCATTACTTGGCCATGCAACTAATTCTACACTATTATAAGAACCGCTATTTTTTAATTTATGTACCCCTTGCCATCCAAAAGATAATCCAGAACCAGCAGAACCAACTCCCCATTCAGTAAAACTAGGTTCTAAAAGATTATATCTATGTCCACAAGATATTGCATCTCCATAACCATCATTCAACGCATTAATTATACTATCTTGAACATTCCCATGATATAAGTTTTCATTCATGTATGATTGAGCCTTATTGTAAAATTCATCACTGACACCATCAGGTTTTGCTGGAAAATGTCCGCTGGTTAGTCCATGACCACTATTATATAATACAAGTACAGACTTATTTTGTGCAGCTAATGCCATATCTTCATTTAATGTTACAGGTGTTAAGCCAAGACCTACTCTTGCTACATTTAATTCAGCAGTTGCTGCTTGCAAAGCATAATCATTCCATTTTCCTGCATTTAATGGCAATTTATCATATACTGGTTCTTCTTCAAAAAGGCTACCAGTTTCTTCAGCAAACTTATTAGCCAAATCCACATTTTCTATTTGCTTCTTATATTCCTCTCTTACATCGGCTAATAGTTCTTTTTCCCTTTCAGTAAGTTGTACTTCACTTTTTTCTTCCATAAAATTTGGATCTATAAAAACAATTGTTGTAAAAAATTTTAAAGGATTTTTACTTGTGATTTTTATATCAAAAAATAAATATTTATAATTTGATGCTCTTTCATAGTTTTCACTACCTTTTCCTAATCCTATTGGATTAGGAAGACTATCGTCAAAATACTCAACTCCACTTCTTATAAAAGAAATATATTTGTCCTTTCCTGTATCAACTCCATAATTGTATAAATCTGTTCCATTTGCTTTCAATTGTTCATTTGTATAAAATAAATTTTCATCTATATAAGTTTGTGTGAAATCATTATTGTGCTTTTGGGCTAAATATTTACTTACAATTATTGTATGTTTTTGCAAATCATATAAATATTTTGCATCACTTGTATATCTTGTCCAGTAATCATTTACATCGTTACCAGAGCAATTATATTCGTACATTCCTATTATTTTATTTGTATCATAATCTGTCATTACTTCGCCACTTAGATAATAGTAAATTCCATCATAATCGTCACCGTATTTATAATTTTTTGAAACAAAACCTTCACCAATGCATCCTAGTCCTTTTATTACACCATTAGCATTAGTTTCAATATGTAAATACCATGTTAAGTCATTATCATAATAAGAATATGAATTTCCTCCAAAAGCTGAAAGTCCTTCTACTTTTGGATTACCATAAAACTTATTTATTTCTTCCACTGTTGTTGTCTTTTTTATTGTAAAATTTCTAAACTTAAGTAGTTCATTATTTGCTAATTCGTTTGATGCTGCTAAACTTAATGTTGGTACTAAATAAATCAACATAATTAGTGTTATTAGCAAAATCGATATAATTTTTTTCATTTTCATATATCCCCCTCAAACTTAAAAATAAAGAATCATTCTATTAAGAATGATTCATACTAATTTAAGTTATATCAATATATTTTTATTTAGTCAATACTTATCTTCCAACATTATAGCAATAATTTTGTATCATAGCTGCTGCTTCTGCTCTTGTTGCTTTTCCTTGTGGATCTACTCTTGTTCCTTCATTCTTTCCACTCATTACTTTGTTTCCTACTGCCCATGCTACTCCTTCTTTCGCATAGCTTGATATTTTCTTGTTATCTGTAAATGTACTTAAATCTGCCTTTTTTGATGTATCCTTCTTTTTGTATTTTGCATAATTATTTAGTATTGTTGCTAATTGTTCCCTTGAAATGTAATTGTTTGGTCCAAACTTTCCTGTATCATATCCATGTACTACTCCTGTTTTCTCTGCCCATTTTACTGCTTCATAGTAGTAGTCACTTGTTTTAACATCTGGGAAAGATATATTTCCAGATACTTTTGGACTTCCTTCCATTCTCCATAATATTGTTACTAGGTTTCCTCTAGTTAAATTGTTATTTGGTGAAAAGGTCGTATCTGTTGTTCCCATTATTATTCCATTTTCATAGCAGTATTTTACTGAGTTATAGTACCATACATCTTCACTTACATCTTTAAAGTTCATTTTTCCTTCATCTGGTTTTTGTTCTGGTTTTGCATTTGGTTCTTCCCCTTGATGGTCCAATATTAAGTCAACATTTTGCTCATCAAAATGAGACTTAGCTTTTTTAGTACCTTCAGCATTTAAATCAATATCATTATATGAAAGATCAATTCCATCAAACACTTCTAAATCTTTTACTTCACCAGCCCACATTCCTACAACAAAATCATAATTTTCTAAAGAAGCAATGTCTTTTATTTCATTGTCGCTTAAATCTAACCACATTAAGTTTTTAAATTCATTAACTACATCTATATTTTGTATTTTATTACCTGAAAAATCTAACTTCAATTTTCTTTCTGGCATAGATCCAGTTGCTGACCATGGTATACATTCAGTATTAACATATCTTAAACAATCTTTTAAGCAAGAAATATCTGTTATATTATTATTAGATAAATCTAATTCAAAATAGCAATCTCTAGATAATAATGTTGTATTGTAATAAGGACTATTACCAGCATATTTAGGAAGACCACTAATATCTGAAATATTATTATTGCTTAAATTTAATTTTTTCAAATTCATTAAATGGCATATAGGTTCTATATTACTAATGTTATTATTAGATAAATCTAATTCTTCCAATTCTCCCATATATTCTAATCCAGTTAAATCACTTATTCCCATGTTAGATAAATCTAATTTTGTAATCTTTGGCTTTGGAGCTGAATTTTGTCTCATAGTAGAAGGACTTTCTACATAAGTTGATTCATATAACTCACGTGCAGTTAATTTTCCATCATTATTTGTATCTGCCCCTAGTTCAATTATTTTATTTTTAATTCTTTCATCTCCAAATTTTACTTCTTTATCAAAATCTTCTGGTTTAGCATATTTTTGTGAAGTTGCATAATATGAAAGTGTTTCTCCATTTATCCCGTAACTCTTGTCTTTTGATAATTCTTCTAAATATATTTTTAAATTTTCACTATCATTATAGAAATCTATAAAATTATCATCTAAATTAAGTAATGATAAATTAGCAAATTTTCTATTTTTTAAACAAGATAAATTTGTTATTAGATTATTGCTTGCATAAATGGTTCTGATTTTTGAAAGCCCCATTATTGGACTTAAATCTTTGATTTTATTATAGCTAATCCATAATGCAGTTAAATTAGAATAATTTTCTAAACCTGTTAGGTCTGATATATTACTATTTTGTATATATAAAGTATAAGTATTTAAAGCATCATATTCTGTTATTTTTCCATCAAAATCTAAATCATAACTTTTTAATAATTTATTTTTCAAATTTTGATCTGGTATTTTAATTTCTTTGCTTTTATCTCCGCCATCAGTTACATTATAACTTACTGAAAAGCTTAATGTCTTTTCTGAATTTCTAACATTAATAGTTAAACGATTTTCTTTTACACTATCACCAGCTTTTATAGTAATAGTCTTATTGTCTTTATCTACTGTTATATCACTATTATATCCTGCATCTATATTAGCATCAGGCATGTAAAGTTTACTTGAACTATCATAAACTCCATCTAATATTGAGCTTATTTCTTTAAATGAATAAGTTCTTGTTTCATTTTTCTCAATACTCTTAATCCTTCTATTATAAGAAGATACTTTAAAATAATAGTTGTCTATTTTTATATTATTTAATTTTGTAAGTAAATCACTTTCTTCATCATTACTATAATAACAACCACTAGCTAAAGAGCCACTGTTTGAAATGCGCAATTTTAGACTATTAGAAGTTATAGTATCTAATTCTTTTATATTGTTCAAATTATTATATATTAAACTTAATTCAGTTATGTTTTTCATATCATTTATTGCTTTTATATTTGTTAAATAATCAGCATTTGATATAGATAAACTATTTAAATTTTTTAGCCCAGCTACTTCTGATAAATCCTGTGAATTTTCTAAATTAAGTTTTATAGATACACTTTCAATACTTGTTAAATTTTTTATATCAGATAAATTTATTTCAGCGACAGGAAAACTTAATGTTTTTAATTTATTTAAATTATCAAATTTATAATTTACTACATCATTTGAATATGCTGTTGGAAATGCACAATATAATGCTTCTAAATTTGTCAAATTATTTAAAAATGATAAATCATCTTCTTCTATCTCTAAATACAAACTTTTCAAATTTGGTAGTTTTTCTAGTTTGTCTAAATTTAAAACATTTACTGATTCAATATGTAAATTTAAGCTTTCTAGTTTTGTTAAATTTTCTATTCCATTTAAATCTACATCTTTTCCATCTTCGCCTAAATACCAATCTTCAATTCTTAAAGTTTTTAAATTTTTTAATTTAAATATACTACTTATATTTTTATCACCATTAATAAAAACATTTACTGATTCAGCATTTACTGCATACTCTAAACCTGTGAAGTCTCCTATACTACTACCTGAAGCATCAAATGTCTTTATTTGTTCCATATCTGATTTAGTAATTTTTCCATTTTTATCATAATCATAATATTTTAGCAATAATTCTTTTAAATTTTCATCATTTATTTTAATTTCTTCACTAGTATCAGCTGCATATATTACTGGTATTGCCATGCATAAAATTAAAATAACTAATGTTGCTATTGCAAGGATTTTTTTCACAATTACCATCTCCTTTTTTACTTTTTGGACGGTACTTTTCGTAAAGTTTTACGTTTTGCTCCGTCCCTAAAATAAAATATTTCTTCAAAATTTATCTACCTACATAATAACAATAATTTTGTATCATAGCTGCAGCTTCTGCTCTTGTTGCTTTTCCTTGTGGGTCTACTCTTGTTCCTTCATTTTTTCCACTCATTACTTTATTTCCTACTGCCCATGCTACTCCTTCTTTCGCATAGCTTGATATTTTCTTGTTATCTGTAAATGTACTTAAATCTGCCTTTTTTGATGTATCCTTCTTTTTGTATTTTGCATAATTATTTAGTATTGTTGCTAATTGTTCCCTTGAAATGTAATTGTTTGGTCCAAACTTTCCTGTATCATATCCATGTACTACTCCTGTTTTCTCTGCCCATTTTACTGCTTCATAGTAGTAGTCACTTGTTTTAACATCTGGGAAAGATATATTTCCAGATACTTTTGGACTTCCTTCCATTCTCCATAATATTGTTACTAGATTTCCTCTAGTTACATTTGTATTTGGTGAAAAAGTTGTGTCTGTTGTTCCCATTATTATTCCATTTTCATAGCAGTATTTTACTGAGTTATAGTACCAATTTGAAGAACTAACATCTTTAAAAGGAAAATCTGAAAGAGCAACAAATTTATATCCCAAATCATTAGCTACTTCTTCAGCAACTGTTCCTTCATAACCATATATTGTTAGTTGATCCGTTGGAATTCTTCCAAATGATGAACCATCTTCATTATTATGTATATATTCTATTCCTTTTGGAAAATATATTTCTTTTAAAGAATTACAATCTCCAAAAGCCCATAAATCTACTCTCTTTACTGACTCTGGTAAAACAATTTTTTCTATTCCTGAGCCTTGGAAAGAGCACCACCCAATTTCTATTATAGAATTAGGTATTTCTATAGTTTTTAATGATGTGCAATTATAAAATGTGTATGAATCAATAAGCTGTAAATTTTTTGGAAGTTTAACTTCTTTTAATGAAGTACATTCCAAGAAAGCTTCATATTCAATTACTATTACAGAGTCTGGAATTTCAATGCTTTCTAATGATGTACAATTTGAAAATGCTCCTTGTCTTATACTTATTACTGTATTTGGAATTGATATACTTTTTAAATTTGTACAATCCCAAAAATCCCCTATTCTTATTACTGTTTTTCCATCAATTGTTTCTGGGATAGTTGCATTTGTTATTTCAGTATTTGCTTTACATACAGTGACTGTACCATCTCCATTATCTATATAACTAATTTCATCATTATATGGTATTGGCTCTTGAGGTTTATTTGCCGCTTTTACGCTATTTTCAAAGCACCAAATAAATATTATACTTATTAACATTAATAATACTATTTTTAATGTTTTGCTTTTCATCTATATACCCCCTTTATATTTGCATGTATTATTTTTCACCTTAAGGACTGCCTCAAGATAAATTTATCTTCCTACATAACTACAATAATTTTGTATCATAGCTGCTGCCTCTGCTCTAGTAGCTCTTCCTTGTGGATCAACTCTAGTTCCCTCATTTTTTCCACTCATTACACCTTTTGCTACTGCCCATGATACTGCTTCTCTAGCATAACTAGAGATTTTATTATTATCTGTAAATTTGTTTAAATCTGTTCTTGCTGATGTATCCTTTTTCTTATATTTTGCATAATTAAATAATATTGTTGCTAATTGTTCTCTTGATATATTATTATTTGGTCCAAATTTTCCTGTTTCATATCCATGTACTATTCCAGTTTTCTCAGCCCATTTTACAGCTTCATAAAAATAATCACTTGCTTTTACATCTGGGAATGAAACTTCTCCATCTACTTTTGGATATCCTTCCATTCTGTATAATAATGTTACTAAATTTCCTCTTGTTAAATTATTATTTGGTGAAAATGTTGTATCAGTTGTTCCCATTATTATTCCATTTTTATAACAATATTCAACAGAATTGT
Source organism: uncultured Clostridia bacterium (assembly GCA_944391745.1). Classification (GTDB taxonomy): domain Bacteria; phylum Bacillota; class Clostridia; order TANB77; family CAG-508; genus CAG-793. Next base: position 82,117 of record CALXUS010000002.1, on the reverse strand, counting down.
AATACCATTTATCTCTTGTTACATCTTTAAATGGTAAATCTACTTTTACTGTTACATCAAATTTTATATCCTGAATTGTTGCTGTAATAGTAGCAGTTCCTACTCCAACTGCAGTAATTAAGCCTTCTTCATTGACTGTTGCAACCTTTGAATCTGATGTAGTCCACACTGCTGATTCTGGTTGTATTCCTGATCCTTGAATAGGAAATCCAATATTAACATTGTACAATATTGATTGATGTGTTTCTTGTGGTTTTAAAGTTACTTCATTAGTATCTATTATTATTTGTAGATTTTCTGTAATAGCTGAAATTTTAGCTATTACTAAAGCATTGTCCGGCTTTGTTGGCACTTGTGCTTTATCTACTCCAAAACATTGTGTCCAGTAATAAATTCCTTGAAAATTAAAACATCCTATTCCTATACAATTCATGCTTTCATTAAGAATATTTGCTTTATGTCCTTCTGATGTCATCCATGATTCCATAGCCAACTGTGCAGTAGGTTGTCCAGAGGCTATATTTTCTGCCCACATTCTATCATCCATTGTAAAGCAGTCTAATCCATTAGGTCTTGTATGGTCAAATACTAGTCCTGTTTCTGCAGCTCTATGCATTGCTGAATCTAACAAGCTAGTATCCATCTGCAATTCATTAAGTCCTGCATTTCTTCTTTCTTGATTTACTAGATCAAGGACCTGATATGCCATATCATAATCCAAATAGCCTACCATATAAATGTCAGTAGGTACATTTATATTAAGTAATGAAGGCTTTGGGCTTAATTCTTCCTTCGTAATTGGAACTGAAATTTCCGAATTATAATCACTTTCTTTTTGTATTACTCTTGTTGTAGTTGCATCAACTTCTGTAAAATCTGCTCCATACGAAACAATGCCTACTAATAGTACACTCATGCATACAATTAGTAGGCAAACAATCTTCTTTTTCATAAATATTTCCCCCTTTGCTTTTATTATGCTATTATAATATCATAACAGAGTAATTTATTCAAGGGATTTTATTTATTAATCGCTTTTTTTCGTTATTGTTCGTATTTATTTTGATTTAAATATTAACCATCTTTATTTTTTTAAGATTTTGCTTTTCATAAGTTTTAATATTGAACTTAAACTATTTTTATTTATTAAAAATGCATAAATTGTTACTCCTAATGCTACTACTCCACAAAATGCCATATTTTTCAAATAATATGAAAATACAGTAACAGCACAAACTAAAATCATAGTTAATGCAATTTTGGTATCTACTTTTAGTTTTATATATTTTTTTGAATCTATAAATCTATATATAAACATAGCTCCCCATGCTACTAACGTAGATAGTGAAGCAGCATATAAGCCAATAAATTTTATTAAAGTAATATTTATAACTGCATTTATTATAGCCGCAATAAACGAAGTTTTTGCTATTTCTTTAGTAAGTTTTTTTGCCACATATATTGAACCTAAATAGCTTACTAATATATTAAACATTGTAGCTATTATTAAAATAGGTATTTGAGCATAAGCCTCATCATAATTTCCATTAACTAAAATATTAAATACAAAAGGCATATATGCAATTATTCCTAAACATAATGCTCCAAAAAATCTGATTGTAACATTTAACACCTTACTAAAGTACTTGTCTCTGTCTTCTTCTTTAAAATTTACTGCTGCTGATTCTGTCCAAGCTATATTAAATACGCTATATACTGTAGTAACAACAGATGAAAATTTATTTGCAACTGAGTAAACACCATTCATTGATACATTCATAAAATATGTAATAATTAGTCTATCAGAAACATTTACTATCCACCAAGAAATTTGATTTGGAATTAGTGGAATAGAGTATTTTAATATTGTTTTTAACTCATTTTTATCATAAGATGAGCGCTTCACGAATTTTGGAAGTTTTAATGAAATTGTTAAATAAGCAATACATGCAATGTTTCCAATAAATGTTGCTGTAAGCATTCCATAGGCATTCATTTTAAATCCAACAATTAATATTACATTTAATAATATAGTTACAGTTGCAGATATAAAACTTCCTAATGTATATTTTGTATTATCTCCAAGACCTCTAGATATTTGTAATAATGCATTTGTAAAAGCAGTTGCTATTAAATTAGTTGCTAAAAAATATTTATATGAATTATTTACAAAAGGGCTAATTACTAAAAATATTATAAGGTAAATAATAGACTGTCCTATTAAAAAATAAATTGTGGTCGTAATTAACTTACTTTGCTCTTTCTTATCTTTTCTTTTATCTATTAAATATCTGAAAATTCCTTGATCTACTTGAAAAGAAAGTATAGGAATAAGCAAACTAACTAAAGTATTTAAAAGGTCTACTACACCATATTCTTCTGTTGATAAATATGCTGTATATAATGGCAATAAGAAAAATGATATTAATTGTGTACATATTTTTCCTATTGTTATAATTGCTGTATTTTTTGCTAAAATACTTTCTTTAGACATTGTTCCCTCCGCTTCTATATTTTAATCTAATACTTTATCTAATTCAGAAAAATGCTTTTCCGCTCCAATCTTTTCTTTTGAAACATCTAATTTATAATTTATATCATTATCTGAAAAATCTTCTAAATTAAACTTGTAAATATTTTTTATATCAATTCTTTTTCCTCTAAAATTTATATCATCTAATACTTCTGTAGTTTTATTACTATATATAACTGGAATAATAGTTTTATTTAGTATAAGTCCTAAAATATTAGCATGAAATCTAGATCCAATTATTATTTGTGAGTCGCCTAAAACATTTAAAGCTTCTTCAATATTACCATCATAAAAATAATTTTCTATTTTTTCTTTTATTTCGTTAGGTATCTTCTCTTCTATTCTGTTTATAGCTTCTTCATCATTTTCTTTCTTACAAAAAGACATATAAGTTATTTTATAGCCTTTATCTATAAAATATTTTGTTAATTCAATCATTGCTTTTTCATATTTTTCCTGATATTCTTCTCCAATTTTTCTTTTGCAATCAATTATAGAAAATACAACCTTTTTATTATCTGTTATTTTTACATTAGTCGTATCAAGTGAAAAAACAATATCTGGTGCATAAGTAATATTATTTCCTATATCTTTAAACAAATTATAAGATTTCTTATCTCTAAAACACACATATTTTGCTTTTTTAAATACATTTTTACAATATTCTACATATTCATTTGTTTTGTATGGTCCAAAATTTGTTCCAATTATATAATATTGTTGACTCTCTGAAAGTTCATCATAATTATCACTTTTTCCTTCTATAAAAGAACTTCCGCTTAATACTACAGCTTTTCTATACTTTTTTGCTAAAATCTTTTCTATTGTTAGTTTTTTATGTGTAATAATTTTAAAAATTTTATTAACTGCTCTAAATCCAAAACTTTTTATAACTTTTATATTTTTAAAATCTGATTTTTGACCATTGTATGATGTAGCTATAAATTTAGTATTTGGATATCTTTCAGATATTATTTTAGCAAATAAGTCATCTCCCAAATTATGATTTAAATATATTTTTAAATAGCATTTTTTCATATATTATACTCCATCTCTTTTTTTATCTCAGCTAGGTCAATATTTCTATTTATATCTCTTTTATTTTTTACATCAAAATCGTTTTCAATAGTTTTTTGATTTTCTATTTCAATAGAAAAAATTGTTTTATAAGGTATAGTTCCATCTCTTTTTAAATATATGTAATCATAGTACCATATTGCTAAATTAAATATAATAATTAAAATTGTTGAAGCAATATACAAAAATTTATTATCTTTTAAACATCTTATAAAATATGGAAACATTACTATTTGGAATATACTAAAATAGTATGATAATCTTTCACCATAAGTTGATGTTAAATATCCTAATAGTAATAATATGCATCCTATAACTGTCATACTATATAAAAAGTTCATCTGCTTATCTTTAGTTATCTTCTTCATAACAAAGAAATATGGTATTAATACAGGTATTACCCTAATATAATAAGCTATTGATATATCTGGTTTCCCTATTGCACTAAAATAATTTGAATAATATTTCAAACTATCAAATTGCATTATAAAATTTCCTATAAGCTTGAAATTTAATAATATTGCAACTAATATGCAATATGAAGCTATGCTTATAAATTTAAATCTAGGATTAGCATATATCTCTTTTATAAAAGGTATTATTAACATAATAAATGAAGTTCTTTGGAATAATCCTGCTACTATAACACAAGCAAAATATTTTAGGCATTGTATTACAATATATTTTTGATATTCTTTACTATGTATATATCTAGGTTTATATTTTGACAAATCTTTATTTTTTGCTTTACACTTTTCTTCATACTTCTTTTTATATTTTTCGTTTTCCTTTTTATTTTCGTCTTCTTTAAAGTCTAAGAAAATAAATCCTAAAAATATAAAGGCAACAGCAATCATCTGTCTTACTAAGTTAAATGATTTTTGATAGAAAATTATCATAAATAAAAAGAAAGCTAAAGGAACGCATATTTTCTTTTTATAATGCATAAGTCCAATGTATATTGGTATTATAGTTAATAATGATGCCAAAAACATTACAACATTAAAATTACCGCCAAGCCATATTACTAGTTTGTTTAAAAATATATAACCTATTTCAAAACTTCTAATTCTAAACACTTTATTGCCAGTAATTATTTCATTAAACAAGGGTTCATAAACTCCCTTATAATCTGTTCCTACATCATATCTTATTCCTGCAATTATAGCTGGAAATAAAATAGCTATGGCTCTAAAAACAAAGATTAATAACTTATTATCTGTTTTTTCTTCTACTTTTATGCTTAAATATACTAACAATGTTGCTATTGCTATTATAATTATATAGTTTATCATAAATCTTTTCTCACTCCTATTTTTTTAGCTGGTACACCTGCCCATATTTCATTTTCCTTTGTTGAATTAAGTAATACCGCATTTGCACCTATTATACTATTTTTTCCAACTGTTAATGTTTCTTCTTTACTTAAGACTTTTGCACCAGCACAAATAATAGCACCATCTTCAATTATTATTTTTTTCATATTGCTTGATTTATAATCTTCATAAATATCAGCTCTACCGATAGTAACATTTTGATAAATTTTCACATCATTTTTTATTACTGTATTTGGATGAATTACTGTTCCTACAGAATTATGAGGAAAGTCACAATTTTTTCCTATAATAACATTACTAGGAATTTCTAACCCTTTCCTTAGCAATAATGTATGTATTATTTTATTTAGAATCTTATTTCTTCTATACTTAATTAAAGTATTAGCTTTCATATTAGTTTTGCATATATTAAAATATGCTTGCTCCTTTCATTTCTTTAATATTGAAATTATCGTTCTATAACATCCTCTTCCTAAATAAGATAGTATAAATAAATATTTTTGTTTTTTATTTACTTTTTTATTACTTATAATTGACTTTCTATATTTTTTTATATTTGCATTTACTACATTATTATATTCTTTGTATTTTCCTTTAGGTATTTTTCTCCATAAAGTAAGACTTAAATATGCGACTAAATATTCTGCTGCTGGTATTAATTTGGGATAATTTTTAGTTATATCGTCCAAAATATCTTGAGAATACTCAATTATGGCCTCAACATCTGATTTTCTTATTTCATTATGTACAATACTTCCTTGTCTAATCACATAATTATATTTTTGCTCAGGGATGTAGATTACTTTTTCACTATTCAAAAAAAGTTTATATAATATTGCTAAGTCTTCATAATTTTTTCCTAAAGGAAATCTTATATTATCCCATACTTTCTTTTTGTATAGCTTACCCCAAGGACTATGTCTAAAATAATTGTAATAAAATAAACTTTCAACTGCTTCTAAATTATTATATTGCTTTACTTCAGTAATTCCAAATGACTTATAGCTTTGTTTATTAGTTTCTTCAATTATATTTGTACAATTACATACAGCTATATCTGCTTTGTATTTTTGTAAATTATTATATAAAGTTTCTATATAATCTTTTTCAATATAATCATCACTATCCACAAAAGTAAGATATTCTCCCGTTGCATTTTCTACTGCTTTGTTTCGAGCATCTGCAACACCATTGTTTTCTATTGGAATTATTTTTATGCGTTTATCTTTTTTTCCATATTCTTTTATAATATTTAATGAATTATCTTTAGAGCCATCCTCAATTAGCACAATTTCTAATTCTTTATAAGTTTGATTTAATATGCTTTCTATACATCTGCCAATATATTTTTCTGCATTATATATGGGCACTAAAACACTTACTTTTTCCACTAGAAATATCCTTTCTTATCTATATTCCGCCTTTTATCTTCTACCCTGGAATTTATTTATTCTCTCATCTACAATAACTCCATTATCTATTATAAGCGCATTTTTTAAAACATCATTTGGTTTTTCTTCAATTAAAAAGTCTACATATTTTGCTACTTCTTTTGAAAGCTCTTTTGATATTGTTTTATATAATAATGTTGGTGTATGGTCTACAACATAATGCATTACTCCATCTACTACATAAGTTGGATTATCCAAACTAGTTGGAATACTAGTTTCTATTGCACCAGCTCTGTCACAACTAATATCTATTATCAAAGAATTTGGTTTCATCCTTTTTAAATCTTTTTTAGATATTATATGATCTTTTCTAGATGTATCCCATAATACTGTATTTACAATAATATCATAGTTTCCAAGTTCTTTTTTTAATAAATCTTCCATCTTTCTTGTATATACGTTTACTCTTGCACCTAATTGAGTGAAAACTCTAAAAGCTCCCCTTGATGTATTCCCATTTCCTATTATTGCTACCTTTGAATCATAAGGCAATGTTCCATAACATAATAGAGCATGCATTGTTGCAGCTTCACCTGCAATTTCGTTGTTTCTCCAAAAAACATGTCTTCCACCTTCAAACATATCTTCCCATGCATAGGCAGTAAGTTTTTTATTAATAATTTTATCAGTTATGTCTCTATTTTGTACGGCATGTATCCACCCAAATATTATCTTTCCTTCGCTTATTGTTTCTAAATAACTTGCATCTCCTACTTTTGGATCACATAGTACAGGTATTTCATCACTTAATAGCTTGGTTTTATCACATATTTTACATCCAAGTTTTATATATTCTTCATCACTTATTCCTAAATTTTCTCCATATCCTTTTTCAAAATATAGGTATTTTTTATTTTTTATTTTTTCTATATCTACTGGTAATAGAGCTCTTCTATTTTCATTTTTTTTATCACTTTTTATAAAACCAAGCTTAAGCATATTTTCCTCCTTTCAAAATTTAGGTATTTTAACAAGCCTTATATTTTTAACCAATCACCCAACTTTTTATCCCAACCATCTATATAATTAGTGTCTACACATCCAGCTGGGGTAAAAGTAAGTTCACCAAATATTGGCTTATCATTATAATCATAAAAATCAACTCTGACGAATTTAAATGGTTTTGCTAAAACCTCTGCATATTCATACATTTTATCCATCGATTTTGGCTTAGGTATTACTAAATCATCAGGTGCTTTTTTTCCTGCTGGATTCATTTTTAATATTTTCCATTCAGTATCTAAAAAATAATAAGTAGGCTTTCCTAAATTTCTGCCAATACAAACCATACAAAATTTAGGCTTTCCATTAAAACAATATATTTTATAATCCTCTATACTATTTTCATCTTTTGATTCAAGATATTTTTCACAAACTATCTTTTTTTCAACATTTTTATATTGCATTTCAGCTACATATTTCCAATAATTAGTTTTAATCCATTTATTCAATTGTTTCTTTGTTTTATCTATATCTAATTCTGATTTATTTTTACAAATTATATTAAAACCAGCTGCATGATTACATTTTAATACAAATTGATTAGGTAATTTATCAAAATCTATTTCATTGGCATTATCATACACTCCAATTAATTCATTTAAGATATTTTCTAAACCACATTCCTTTATATATTCTCTTACTTTATATTTATCAACACATTTTGTTATTAATTCATTATTTTCATATTCATTTAATTTAAGGTACATAAGCTTTTCATTAAATGTTTGTGGATTTTTTAAATTTATTTTCTTCTTGAATTTTGTAAAATAATAAATTTGGCTTGTCATCTTTGGTGATACACTTGATATAACTGCCATTAAATCTCTATAAATATCTCTCAGTTCTTTTTTCATTGCTTGTTTTTTCCTCTTTCCTTTTATAAAGCTTTATTAATTTCTTGTAAAACAAGTTAATTTTATAACAATTTATCTATGTCATTTTCTAATGCTTTAATTAGTCCTTGATTATTTTCTTCCCATTTTTTTGGTTTATAATTATCTATATTTTGTATTTCGTCATACAAAGTGCTCATATCTTTAACAACTGGAATTTTGTATTTTTCATGAAATACCTCTGCTAATTCTAATTGATGACTATCAACATGTTCTCCATATTCTTTTAATCTAGGTATTATAATAATCTTTTTTTGCTTTTTTAATGAATTAATTATGCTACCTGTTCCACTATGAGTAATTATTATATCAGCCTTATCTGTTATTTCATCTATTTCATCTTGAGGTTTTAGCTTAAAAGTTTTAAAATTTTTAGGTGTATACTCACTATATACACATTGAACTTCTAACTCATCTGAACTTAACTTTCCTGATTCTACTAAATTATCTAGCTCTTTTAAAACCCTATCAAATTGAAATCTTTGCGTTCCTAATGTAACGAAAATCATTAATATATTCCCCCATCATAATGTGCCTTAGGATAAAGTTTTTTCATCTCTTCCCATTGAACATAAAATTCATCTGCAAATTTGTAAACTATTCTCCCAGTTATAGTCCTACTATTAATTTTAGCAAATGATTCTATATAAATTACTTTTCCACCAAATATCTTTACAAATAAGCAAACAAAAGTCGTTGCACCTGCACCAGTACTAATTACAACATCTGGATTTATCCAAAACGTAATCCAAAATGCTTTTAACATATTGTACATAAATTCCAAAATAAAACCTACATTTTTTCTTTCCTGTTGCTTTAAATATTGCATTTTGTATTTATTGCTATATCCTTTAGATATTTCATTTTTTTCTGTAAATATATAAGTGTCATATTTTTCTGTCATTTTAAATAATTGCCTTAGCTGCATGAAATGACCACCAGATGATGATGTTAAACAAACTTTAATATTCTTTTGCTTTATTTCTTTATATAATTTATCTAAGCATTTTTCATATTTTTCTAAATTAAATTTATTATATATTGTTTCATAAGCATTTTCTGAAAGTTTTTTTCTAAAATCTTTTTCTTCTATAATTCTCTTTATTGCCTTTTCAATTTTTTCTATATCTCCTGGCTTAGTCATTATTCCATTTTTCTCATTTTGTATTATTTCTGGAATTCCCCCTACATCAGTTGTTATAACTGGTAATGAATAACTCATTGCTTCTAAAACTGACATTGGCAAACCTTCATCATAAGAAGGCAAAATATAAAAGTCTACAGATTTTAAGTATTCCTCTTTTTGTTTTTTATCTATCCAACCTAAAACTAATATGTTCTTAGTTAATTTTTCTTTTTTAACTAATTCTTTTAGCTTTTCAACTTCTCCATCTCCAGCCATTAAAATTTTTATATTAACACCATTTTCTTTTAATTTTTTAACAACATTAACTAAATCGTAAGAACCTTTCCTTTCTCCAATTCTCCCTAAAAATAATCCTGTAGGAATATCATTTAATTTTTCTCTATTTATTTTTTCTGGAACATTCACAGAATTATATAAAACTATTATTTTACCCTCATCAACAAATGTTTTAAAAAATTCTTTCCAACTTTCAGATAAAACGATTACTTTTTCTGCCTTACTAAAAGTTTTCTTTATGTATTCCTTTTTTCTATCTTTTAAGCTATTATAAAATTTTTCAAAACAAGCTCCATGACAATGTAATACTACTTTAATATGTAGTATTTTACATAAAGATACTATAATTGATTTTCGATAAAAACTCCCATAAGAAGCTACATGTATATGAACTAATTCCACTCTATAAATTAATTTATAAAAAATAATTCTAAAAATAGAAAAGAAAAATAATATAAACTTTTTGCCATAAACATAAGTTGGTATATGTATTATATTGTATTTTTTATCAAGTGAAGAATTTTTAATAGATGACATTACTGTCACCATACCACCCTTATCTTTAAGAGAAGGGCCAACTTGTAATATTACTTTTTTCTTTATATGTTTTATTCTTTTAAAAATATATATGATTACTAGTATTAATAGTATTGCAATTATTATTGGTATCATATTTTCTCCCTATACATTAAAAGTCTCTACAAATTATACCTTTTTTATAATAATAAATCAATACTAAAATGTTAGTAAATATTCTTATTTTTGTCAAAATTCGTAAATTTTTCTTATAATATAAAAAAAAAGTATACTTACAAATTTGATTCAAATACTATTATAATAGGCATTTTAATTATAACAGTATCAATTCAAAATTCGTAAATATACCATTAAAATTTATTATTCATCTCTACTTGCTTTTGCATATTTTTGAAGCGTATTATAAACCATTGCATTTACTGTCCCTGGAATATCTTTTCTTCCAGCAGGAACACCTGTTAATATTTCTATACCTTCATCAATTGTTGAAACTGCATAAATATGAAATTTACCATTTTTTACAGCTTTAACAACCTCATCATCAAGATTTAGGTTTTGAATATTTTGTTTTGGTATTATTACTCCTTGTGTTCCAGTTAATCCTTGCATTTTACATATTTCATAATAACCTTCTATTTTTTCATTAACTCCGCCAATAGCTTGTATTTCGCCTTTTTGATTTACTGAGCCAGTTGTTGCTATTCCTTGGTTAATTGGAATTCCAGCTAAATTAGAAAGTAAAGCATATAATTCTGTACTTGAAGCACTATCACCATCAATTCCATTATATAATTGTTCAAAACATATACTTGCTGTAAGTGAAAGAGGCATATCTTTTGCAAACTTTTCACCTAAATAACCATTTAATATAAGTATACCTTTTGAATGTGATGAACCTGAAAGTTCAACTTCTCTTTCAATATCAATTATACCTTTTTTACCGGTGTAAGTATTTACAGTAATTCTTACTGGCTTTCCAAAAGAATAATCACCTATAGACATTACTGTTAATCCATTTATTTGACCTATTTTTTCACCATAAGTATCAATTAATAAAGTTCCTTCTTGAATCATTTCTGTATATTTTTCATCATATTTCTTTTGTCTATTTTTTCTTTCTTCAAGAGCTTTATCAATATACTCAGCAGTTACAACTTTGGCTTTATCTAACTTAGCCCATGTTGCCGCTTCTGCAATTACCTGCGCTAATTCGCCAAATCTTGTAGATAACCTATTTCTATTTTCAGAAACTCTTGTAGAATACTCTGCTAATCTTGCAACCGCAAATTTGTCTAAATGTGGTAATTCATCATCTTCACAATATCCATGAACAAATCTTGCTAAATCTTGAAGATTTTTTTCATTTAAAGGTGCGTCATCTTCAAATTCTACTTTGATTTTAAATAATTTTCTAAAATCATTATCTACTGAAAGTAAAGTCTGATAAACATTTTCATTTCCTATTATTATAACCTTTAAATCTAAAGGAATTGGCTCTGGTTTAAGCGAAACTAAAACCATTGAAGATTTTTGCTCTACTGAATTATCTATTCCTAATTCTTTATTTCTAAGAACTTTTTTCAAATTATCATAAACTGCTGGATTAGTAAGCAAATCATTTGCTTGGAAAATTATATATCCTCCATTTGCTTGATGTAAAAGACCTGGTCTAATCATAGTGTAATCTGTTTTTAGTACACCGTAGTAATTCTCATACTCTAATCTACCAAATATATTACTAAATGAGTAATTGCTGTCCATAATAACTGGTGCACCTTCTGTATGGCTATTATCTACAAATAGATTTACTCTGTAATTATCCCATGGATTAGTTTCAATTACTTTCATATTTGGTGATTCATCATTTTTCTTTTCTTCAGTAGTAAACTTTGAAATGTTTTTTAAAATATCTTTTTTAATTCCATCTAAAAATTTAGTAATTTTTTTGTTTCTCTTAAATTTAGATTTAACAAAAGATATATGTCCTTCAATAGAAAGAGTTGCAATACTTGACTGCCATTCACTTACTTTTTTATCTGATTCTTGCTCTATTTCTTTTATTCTAGCAATAGTTTGCATTATAAGTTCTTGAACAACACCTGATTTTTCTTCATATTCTTGCTTTACTTTATCATCAAGCTTATCAAAATCTTCTTCTTTTATAACATTTCCATCTACAACTGGCATCATATAAATTCCAGTATCTGAAGCTTTTACTTGAAATCCATATTTAGCAGCTTGAGTATTTAAATCTTCTAATAATTTACTTCTTTTTTCCTGATATTTTTGTACTATAATATTTTTTTCTTTTTCAAAGTCTTTATTATTAAAAGTAGTTTTTAATTCTGATCTTATATCTTTAATAAATTTATCCATTGTATCTCTAAATTCTTGCCCTTGACCAGCTTGAAAACTTATTGCTACAGGCTCATTAGGATTTTCAAAATTATATACATAACACCAATCTTGTGGTATCTTTTTTAGTTTACTTATTTTATTCAAATAATTCTTGGTGTACATAGTTTTTCCAACACCTGATGGACCTTCAAGATAAAGGTTATATCCATTAACATCTACATTTAATCCAAATTTTAATGAAGAAATACCTCTTTCTTGTCCAATTCCATCATAATTTCTTTCTAATTCTTCTGTAGTAACAAAATTAAATATATCTGGATTACATTTATATTTTAAATTTTTCCATGAAATTTCATTTGTACTTCTCATTTTTTCTCCTTTTCTGTTTTGCTGCTTTTGGATGTTTTCTGGGATGTTTTTGGGGACACCTTCCAAAAACAGCTATTTTAAAATTTATTTTTTATCTCTTGTACTTATATCTCATTAGCTGTTTTTGGAAGGTGTCCCCAAAAACATCCCCCTCAAAAACAGCAAGTCAGCCTAAAGATAATATGTCATTAATATAGCATTTCCATTGTCTCTATAGTATTTATTCCTTTTTCCAACTGTTTGAAATCCATAAGTTTTATATAATTTAATTGCTTGAGAATTGTTTTCATTAACTTCTAAATTTATTTTTTCCGTTTCATTAGAATAAGCATATCTTAGAATATAACTTAACATATTTGACGCAAATCCTTGATTTCTTGCATCTACTCTTGTTACTATATTCATTATTTCCATTTCTTCAAATACAATTCTAAAACCAGCAAATCCATATATATCTTCATTCTGTTTTATTACAATATATCTTGAATCATTATAATCATCTGCAAAAGTATCATAATCCCAAATATTAGGAAATTTATTATAATTTAGTTTTATATTTTCTAAATCTGTATAGCTCATTTCAAGTATTGAAATATCATCTGATTTTCCTTCCTTGATTCTTTGAGCTTGAGGCTTTCTTAAATATAATGGTGTAATAGAATCTGAATTTCCATATATTCCATTATTAAATCTACTTAGTCCAGCTATTGCAACTCCTACTGCAAGTGAATCAACTTTTTTAATATATTCATGTTTAAAAATCTCTTCACTATTAGCTTTTTCTAAAGAAACTCTAGATAAATATAATTGTTCTAAACGTGCAATATCTAATGATTCTATATCTCCAACAAAATATATTGGAAGTTTCAAGTTATCTATATAAGTTATCGCATCAGATATTTGCATTACTTCTGGATTTTTATAAATTGAAACTTGTCCATCTTTTACTCTGTAAATTGCAAAATATACATTATCATTTTTTGCATCTAACATTGAAATGTATTCTCCATCACCTTTTTGCATAGCTCCATAATATGCTAAAGCTTCTAAAGAATTTACTCCAACAACTGGTATATTTTTTGCATCTGAAAAAGCCTTTATTGTAGCTAAACCTATTCTAATTCCTGTAAAAGACCCTGGTCCTACTGAACATGCAATAAGATTAATATTATCTAAGCTTAAATTAGTAGTCTTAAACAGCTCATCAATCATTGGCATTAAGGTTTCAGAATGCTCTTGCTCACTAAAGTTATGCATTTCTTTAATTATTATGTTATCTTCTAATAATGCTATTGAGCATACACTTGATGAAGTATCTATAGCAAGTATTTTCATTATTGCCTTCATTCCTTTCTAGTATTTACTAATTCATTTATATCATATAAGTTATATAATAGTAATTGATAAAAGTCAAGGTTTTTATCAGCCTTGTATACTTCTTTTTATCTATTCTAATAACTGGATTTAAAAAACCGTACATCTTATTTTTCTTCAGATATACGGTTTATATATAATTTAAAATTACTTTCTTAATTCTGCTCCATGTTTACTTTGTAATCCTTGAACAATCTTCTCCATTATTGTGTTAATTTCTTCATCTGTCAATGTTCTATCAGTAGCGCCCAATGTTACAGAGAAAGCTATACTCTTCTTTCCTTCTGGAATTCCTTTTCCTTCATATAAATCAAATACTTTAGAGTCTTGCAATAATTTACCACCATTGTTTTTTATTGTTTTTAATAAATCTTGCGCTGGAACATTTTTATCTACAATAACTGCTATATCTTTTTTAACAGCTGGGAATTTAGAAAATTCTTTATATTTCATTTTTCCAACTTTCTTTGCTAAAAGTTTATCCAAGTTTATTTCCATTACATAAACTTCCTCTTTGCATAACTCTGGTGTTACTCTTCCTATTAATCCTACAACTTCTCCATTTACTGAAATAACGGCTGATTTTCCTGGATGCATTTCTTCTGGAAGTTTTGTTTTATCTTGAATAAAACTATATCTTCCTCCATATCCTAAATAATCTAAAACTTCTTCACAAACACCTTTTATAATATAGAAGTCTACTTGTTTTGTATTTAATCCTAAATAATATTCACCGGTCATTAAACAAGCTAACCTATTTTCCTCCTTATATTCTCCTTTATTCATAAAAAATGCTTTTGCTATTTCAAATAAACATATATCTTTATTATCTCTTGAAACATTATATTCATAAGTTTTTAGTAAAGATGTTATTAAGCTTTGTCTTAAAGCATTTCTTTCTTCTGTTAGTGGAGCAAGAATTTTTATTATTTCGTTATCCTTCATGGTAAACATATTAGCTTCTTTTTCATTTACTAAACTATATGTTAATGTTTCATTCAATCCTAAGTTAATCATTTTATTTCTAATTTCTCTGGTTGTATTATCATAAGAGCCTTGTTTAATAGGCATCTCTTTTAATCTTCCTTGAATATTATCTACTCCATATATACGACCAACTTCTTCAATTAAATCTTCTTTAATTGAAATATCTAGTCTTCTAGTTGGTACATGAACTGTTAATTTATTTTCTTGATCTTCTACTTTAAAAGCAAGCCTTTCAAATATATCTACAACTTCTTTCTTTGTTAAATTAGATCCTAATAAATTATTTATGTTATCCAAAGTAATATCAATTTTTTTATCTTCTTTATTAGTTTTATCATAAACTTCCATACCGCCAATTACTTTTGCATCGGCATATTTTTCTAGCAAATTGCATGATCTTTCTATTGCCATATAAGTTCTATTTGGATCTAATCCTTTTTCAAATCTATTGCTAGCTTCACTTCTTAAAATTTTGTTTGAAGTTCTTCTTATTTTTACACTATCAAAAATTGCAGATTCTATTATTATATTTTTTGTATTCTCTGTAATCTCTGTATCATATCCACCCATTACTCCAGCTAGACCAATTGCTCTTTTTCCATCAGAAATAACTATATCATCGCTGCTTAAAGTTCTTTCTTGCTTATCTAAGGTTGTTAGTTTTTCTCCTTCTTTTGCCATTCTAACTTCTAACATACCATTTAATTTATCTGCATCGTAGAAATGTAAAGGTTGGCCTGTTTCTAACATTACATAATTACTTATATCTACAACATTATTTATTGGTCTAACTCCTGATGCCATTAGTTTTTCTTTCATTTCAGGAGAGCTTTCATGAATTTTTACGTTTTCAACTTTTTTTGCTAAAAACATAGTACAATTATCTGTTGCAATATTTAATTTGAAATCTAATTTTCCACTATCTTTATGAGTTAAATCTATTGGCTTTACTTTTTTATCATATATAGCACCCACTTCATAAGCCATGCCTAAAATGCTAAGTAAATCACCTCTATTTGCAGTTAATTCAAAATCTATAACTCCATCCTTCATATTCATATATTCTATTGGATCTCCACCAACAGGAGCATCTTTATCTAATTTATGAATACCGGCTTTATCTTCTTCTCTTAAAAATTTGCTTTCTATTCCTAATTCAGCTATTGAACAAAGCATACCATTAGACTCTTGACCTCTAATTACAGACTTTTTAATTTCTCCGCCAGGAAGTTTTGCACCAGGAAGTGCAACAATTACCTTTAATCCTTTTCTAACATTAGGAGCACCACAAACTATTTGCAAAACTTCTTTTCCTGTATCTACCTTGCATACATGTAAATGATCAGAATCGGGATGCATTTCACATTCTAAAACTTCTCCTATTACTAAATTAGTAGCTTCAATTAATATTCCTTCTGAATCATATTCATTTCCAACTTTAGTCATATCTTCAGCTAATTTATATACATCTTCTTTAGAATTAATATCTATATCTAAATAGTCCTTTAGAAAATTTGTACTTAATTTCATAATTTATTCCTTTCTCACTATTACTTTATACTAACTCGTTTAGGCAAAATGTTTAAACAGTTATTAATAAATTTTTATTGATATTGATTAATCTTTTCTATCAAATTGGCTTAAAAATCTTACATCATTTGCATACAATAATCTCATATCTGTTATTCCATATTTAAACATTGCAAGTCTGTCTAATCCTGTTCCAAATGCAAATCCTGTATATTTGTCTGGATCATATCCATTCATTTTTAATACATTTGGATGCACCATACCAGAGCCTAGTAACTCTATCCAACCAGTATGTTTACATAGATTGCATCCTTTTCCTCCACATTTGAAACAACTTACATCTACCTCATAAGATGGTTCTGTAAATGGAAAATAACTTGGCCTAAATCTTAATTTTGTATCCTCGCCTAACATTTTCTTCATAAAAACTTCTAGTGTGCCTTTTAAATCTGCAAATGTAATATCTTTATCAATAACTAAACCTTCTACTTGGTTGAATTGATGTGAATGTGTTGCATCATCTTCTCTTCTATATGTCTTTCCTGGTACAATAACTCTTATTGGAGATTTTTCTTTATTTGCCATCATTGCTCTTGCTTGAACAGCTGATGTTTGAGTTCTTAACAAGTATTCTGTTGTTATGTAGAAACTATCTTGCATATCTCTTGCTGGATGTCCCTTTGGTAAATTTAATCTTTCAAAACAATACTCATCAGTTTCAAGTTCTGGACCAGATATTACATCATATCCCATTGATACAAATAAATCTTCTACTTCTTCAATAACTCTGTTTAAAGGATGTTTACTACCTCTTCTTGCTTTTGTTGATGGAAGTGTAACATCTATCTTTTCAGATTCCAATTTCTTAGCAATTTCAGCTTTCTTTAATTCAACTTCTTTTGATGATATTATCTCTTCTAATTCATCTCTAACTTTATTTACTAAACTTCCAATAACAGGTCTTTCCTCTTTTGAAAGACTTCCCATCTGTTTTAATAAAGCTGTTAGCTCACCTTTTTTTCCTAAGTATTTTACCCTAGTTTCTTCTAGAGCTTTTAACTCTGCACAATTTTTTAAATCTTCCAATGCATTTTTTTCAATTTGTTTTACTTGTTCTTCCATTCTTCAATCCTTTCTTGCTTTTTTGAGTGCCATTTGATGTTTTTAGGGACACCTTCCAAAAACAGCTATTTTCTTTTTGAAGCTGTTTTTGGAAGGTGTCCCTAAAAACAGCTTCAAAATACAAAAAAACTATCCATCCATAGGACGAATAGTTCGTTGTACCACCTAATTTTATTAATTTATATTATATAATAAACTAACCTCTATAGTTTTAACGGTGCAACCGCTTTTCCTACTGCTATTTCAGAAAAGAATCTCAAAAGTGAAATTTCGGTAAATATCATATAGCGTTTCTCAGCTCTCCGCCTCTCTGTAATATGAGTGTTATTTACTTACTTTGCTTTTTCTTAGATTTTATTTATTATCAAAAACTATATTTATTTTAGCATATTATTTATTAAAATTCAATAGTTTTTAAATATTAACTTTATTAAACAATTTATTTTATATAGTCAATATATTTCTCTTTATTTTACATCTAATTAATAAACTAACCTACTGTTGGCCACCCTTTATAAATGAGTTCACCGTCTTCTGTTAAGTATATTATAATTATTTTATAAGGTGTATCTGTAAATTCTCTCCTTACATCAACAACTCTTTTCCCATATAATGGAGTTTCTTCTATATCACTTATGCAAATAGGTTGCTCTGATAGTGAAATTTGTCTTCCAGCCTGACCAGATGCATCCTCACCTGCTGTATAAACCTTTCTATCTGAATCTATAAAAAATGAGGTATATGATGAAACATTTCCTGTTTCTATTTTTTTATTATATAAAGGACTTCCTTGCACATCAGTTAAACAAACAGGTGTATTCCTATTAGTTTTTGTTCCATCAGCAACTTCTCCCTTAAAATTATTTCCCCATGTATATACTTTATTTTCTTCATCGATTACTATCATCGTCTCATCTAATGATTCTACCTGCTTTATTTTTTTGCCAAATAAAGCATTTCCTTGTTGAGTAGTTAAGCAAACTATGGACTCAGTTGAATAATCACTTGTTCCATTTCCAAGTTGTCCTCTACTATTTTTTCCCCAAATATATAAATTTTCGTCTGTGCCTATTACCACAACATTTCCATGACTAATATATAATTCAGAAACTTTTTTTCCATAAAAGCTACTATTTTCAATATTGTTTAAACATATAGGTACATTTTTATGTTCAGTATCCTCAATATTTAAACCATAATTTTCTCCCCAAGAGTATAAATTATTTTCAGA
Source organism: uncultured Clostridia bacterium (assembly GCA_944391745.1). Lineage (GTDB taxonomy): Bacteria > Bacillota > Clostridia > TANB77 > CAG-508 > CAG-793. The sequence goes on along the minus strand of CALXUS010000002.1, from coordinate 62,893 downwards.
ATCTATTGCCATTGAAGTATCATTAGTACAATAAACATTTTCAATTTTTTTATTATTTAATGCACTACTTTCAACATCTGATAAACAAATTGGAGAAGATCTATCTTTACTTGTTCCATCTCCTACCTGTCCATATAAATTATATCCCCAAGAATAAATTTTCCCATTATTATCTTTTGCAAAAAATGTATTACCATAATAATATACATCAGTCACTTTAACATCTTTTAAGGCATTACCATCTTGAGTAGTAATACAAACAGGAGTATTTTTACTTACTTTTGAGCCATCACCAAGTTCTCCTGAGCCATTATCTCCCCAAGTATATAAATTACCATTATTATCTATTGCCATTAGTGTATAGCTTGCATTATAAATTTTTTCAATTACTTTTCCATTTAATAAATTGTTTTCTTGGTCACTTAGACAAATTGGTGTGTTTCTAGTTGTATTAGTTCCATCACCCACTTGACCATATTTATTACTTCCCCAAGTATAAACTTTTCCTTCATTATCTAATGCCATAACTGTTCCATTAACTATTATATTCTTTATAACTTTTTTATATAATGCACTGCCTTCTTGATCATTCATGCAAACATAAGAAGCTTTTTGACTTGCTTCTCCAGATAGGAAAAACACTTTTCCATCATTATCTAAAAATCCATCACTAAATTTTTTCTTTATTCCTGCTGTTGTAATTGTATTTCCATTCAAATTCAATACTCTTTGTGTATAATCATCTTTCAAATGTTCATCTGGAATTAAAACTGTTCCATCATAAAGTTCAACATAAAGAGTATTAGAATTAATATACTCATAATCAATAACTTTTTTCAAATCCGCTTCACTCACATCGTTAATTGTTCCATCTTGATTTAAAATGTAAATATGCTTTGTATCATTAAATAAGACTTTTAAATCTTTTTCTCTAATCAAATTTACTGTTGTATTATAATTACTACTGTTTAACTCATTTTCCAAAGCATCACTACTTACATTATTCTGATAATCATCTATTTTACATGCTGCATAAGCAAGTGAAATTGCTTCTTTTTCACTCGCTATAATTGATGCTTCTCTTGATTGCTCAGTTCTTGATATTATTCCATTTTCACCTATAGTTAAATTAATAGCCACTGCTGCTAAAATTAATAAAACTATAATCGTAACAACTAAAGCGATAAGAGTAATTCCGCTTTACTTCTGTTATCACATTTTTACCTTTTTTAAACAAATTTTTCTTTTGTTCTCCCATCATAAATTTCTCCTTTTATAAAAAATTAATAAAACTATACTCTTCTAAGTATAGTTTTATTATTCCCTATTTTGAAAATTTTATTTTCCCTTTTTCATATTTTATACTAATATAAATTGTAACAGCAGCATATACAATCATTACTATAGGCATTGTAAGTGCATCTATTGGTAATCTAGTTATTGCATATATACTATATACTATACCTTCAGCAAAAATTAATTTAATTAATAAATCTAATATTTCTTTAACTCCTCTAAATCTTATTGAATAATATAATACAATAAGAGCAGTTGTAATAATTAAAGGCACTATATAAGGATAAACTATGTCTCTAATTTGAACATTTGAATTATATTGAACAGACATCTCATTTTCTGAAATTTCTACTGAATATTTTTCATTTATTTTTGAAATAAATGAATTTAATTGTTCTTCTGTTAATGATGAAACTTTTACTAATACTGTCTCATCATATACTTCGACCTTTTGAACTACAATTTGTCCATCTGGCCATACTTCTCTAGCAATTGTTTCTATATCTGAATTATTAAATTGTTGACCTAAGTTAAATACTATTGATACACCTTCTGCATAATTTAAGTCTACATTTAATCCTCTAATTCCAGTAATCACTATTGCAGCTATAAATATAATAATTAAAATAATACTAATTATTTTGCTTTTTTTACTCATAATATTGTTCCTTTCCAATTTGCTTTATCTTTTACTTTCTTGAATTTATACATTTTAAGAATATTCTAGTTAGTAAAACATTGTATACAATGCTTGTTACTAATCCCCAGAATAGTATCATACCAAAACTGAATAGTGACATCCAGCTAGAGAAACAACATACTACTGCTAATATTAACATTGGTATCATAGATAAAGAGAATTTAGTAATTGCCTTTGAGAAGGTTTTTTCAATATTCTTTTGCAATCTATTTAATATCATTATATTAAATAGATAATTAATAACAAATACTAATCCTATTGAGAATATTCCCTCTAATGTAATTATTACATTTGTATATCTTAATATTAATAAATACAATGCTATAAATCCAACTGAACAAATTGAAATTGCTAAACCATTTAATTTATATGTAACTATTGCAACAATAAACATAACTATTGCTATACAAATACCTACTATTATTAAAATATTAATAGTGCTTTGTTCTATTGGTGAAGAAATATATAAGTTTCCTGTAATTGAATATTGAATAGGCATTGGATCATTTTCTAGAATAGCAGCTAAACTTTCAGCTTGATATTTAAGTATATCTCTGCTTTCTGTAGAAGTAGCGCTTCCTAAAGTTAATGACATTACACCATTATCTATTACTTCATCAAATGATGTTGACATCATTTCGGTTCCATCAATATATAATCCAACTTCTATTGTATCATCAGTTTCTTCTGTAGATTCTTCTGAAGTTTCATTTGAAGCTTCGTTTGTTGTTTCATTAACGGTTTCATTAGTGCTTGTACTATTTGCAGTGCTTGTTCCTGCAATATAATTTGTTGAAGTATCGTTTGTAACTGTATTTTGATATTCAGCAGTTATATTTTTAAATTTTTTAGCACCTTTACCATTAAAGTTAATATCCATATAAATTTGATAGTATGATGTATTATAAGAAGATTGTTGTACTTTTACATCTGTACTTTTAATATCATCATTATTCATTAAAACTTCTTTATTTGAATTATTTTGAATCTCAAATTTACCTTTTTGTGTAATATCTGCTAATATGTACTCTGTCTGAGTATCTTCAGGAATAGTAATTTCAATTTGACCTGTAGTTTCATCACATCTTACTGTAAAATCCTGAACCTTCATTGATCTTAATCTTTCTTTGATTATATTAGCAGATTTTACATAATTATCATAATTAAGAACATCCTCTGTATTTTCTTCATCATCGTCATCAACGACTAATACAATCCTTCTGTACCCACTTAAATCTGCTCCTAATTTATAATCTGGTACCACATTATCCATTTCATTTTTGTTTTGATAAAAAATACCTACAAAAGAAATAATACTAATTAAAATTATTATTAATAATATTAGTACAATGCTTAGTTTTTTTTGTGCTTTCATTTTTCCTCCTACTTATGGAAATTGACACCAATTATTCCTCCAATCATTCCAGCTACTATTGAAACTATTATCATAATAATAGATTGTGCATTAACAGAAAAACCTGTAACAAATATGCTTGAAAGTAAATATATTGTTATCATATAAATTGCCCCAACTATTGAGCCATTTATTATTCCATTTTTATTAATATTTATTGCACTAATTATACTTCCTATAAATATGCTTAGTGCTGATATTATTATAACTGATGTAGTTATAATATTTTCTGAAACATCTGTATAAGTCAAAATAATTGAAATAACTAATAGTAATACTATACTTATTATTAAAGATATTAAACTTCCTATTAATATTTTGACAAAGTTACTAGTTGACCTAGTTGTTTTTTCTATTTTTTCCATAAGCACTTACCTCACTTTCTTTGATAAGTATATGCTAAGTGCTTATGTATTATTACTCGATAGTTCTATCATCTATTCCTGCAACTGCCCATTTTTCTATTGATAATTTTACATTATTTGGACGCGTTACTAAAATAATTCTATCTTCTAATACTTCGTCTATAGTTCCTGAAAGACCTGTATAGGTAATTATTTTATCACCCTTTTTTAAAGAATCTTGCATCTTTTTTATTTCTTTATCTTGCCTTTTCTTTGGAAGTACAGACAAATAGTAAAGTCCTAATAAGACAAAAACTGTAATTATTGTAATTATTAATTGTTTATAATCCATTATTCCTCCACTTCATTTTTTTATTTGAAATTTTTAGGAATTACGAGTTTAATTCTAAAGTATTTCATAACTTTATTCTTCGGTAACTGTATTATCAAGCATTAATCCTCTTGCCTCATTACCAATTTCGTTACCATCTGCCGTATTAGTATCATTTTCAGTAGTATTTCCACTGTTTCCATTCATACTAGCTTGTTGTTGTCTAACAAAATCAACTAAATCAATAATTTGTCCTTGTACAGAAGCATAATATATTGTTTCGCCTTGGGTTGTTAGTGCATAAACACTATCTAATACAATATTTATAAATAAATTTCCATCTGCAGTAACAACTCCATATTTTTTTGTTTTGGTATTTCCATTAACTTCATCTAATTCAACAACGATTCCATTTAATTCAGGAATAATTAAAACATCTTTGTATCTAGAATCAACTGATGTATCAGCATCACATCCAAATCCATCATATTGAATTGGAGAAATCTCGTTACCATTTATATCTATTAGACCCCATTTATTATTTCTCTTAACAGGAATACAATTATCTAACAAAATGTATCTATTTGTTACATTAGAATCATTTATTGTATTTGGTAAACCGATTTGATCGTAATCCTGGTAAACGATTGTTTTTCCATTACTATTTACAACACCTTGCCTATTATTTGTTGTTACTAAATATAGTCCTAGATTTTTATCTAATTCTTTTACTTCATCATATTCCATTCTTACTTTTGTAATTCCATCACTGCCTATTATACCCATTTTATTTTCAGAAGTTTTTACTATAAAATCATTGCTTCCTTCCATAAATTCTACACTGGTATATCTAGTTCCAATTATAGTATTTGTAGGGTCTGCTAAACTTGCTACACCATATAATCCAGTATTTGAATCTTTTACTACTACCAAATTATATAATAAGGCTTTTTGATTGTTAAATAAAACTGATTCAGACAAACTACTTGCTTCACTAGTAACAGCTGCATTCTCAATACTGCTTGTATAATATTTAGCTAAATAATTTAAACTAAATATTGATACAGAATTATCTGTCGAATTATAATCAAACATTACATTAAATGCTCTTTTTAATCCTTCTGAAGATATATAAAGTTCAGCTCCTGCTGTTGAAATAGGTTCATCAATTGTAAAAGTCTGACTATCGCGATTTTCTCCAGAAAAAGCATTATACTTATATATTTTATTAGAATTAGATTCAAAAGAAACTATTTCTTTTGAATTATTAACATAACATTTACTTTTATCTTCTGTGTATTCCCCATATCCACCATTATATACATTATATCCTAGAAGTGAAGCAATTTCACGAATTGATATATATACTTTATCATTTTGAAATACAAATAGTGAAGATGAATATTTTGATTGTCTAACACCATCTAGATTAAACTTAAATTGGCTACTTGATAAGTTCATACTATATAGCCAAACAAAAACTGCCGCAATTATTAATAATACAATGAGTATTATTACAATAATAAACCACACCTTGAATTTCGAATTTTTGTTGGTATTATTATTATTATCGGGAATATTTTCAATTAAGTCCATATTACTCCTCCTCTTTTGTATAGCCATACTTTTTATAAAATTCTTTTACAAAGTTAGCCAAGTTATCATTTTCAATTTCAATTCTAACTCTTTCCATTAAATTAGTCAAGAATTTTATATTATGAATTGATAATAATCTTACCCCTAATATTTCATTGCATTTTACTAAATGTCTTATATAAGCTCTTGTATAATTTCTGCAAGTATAACAATCACATTCTGGATCCAGTGGTGTAAAATCTTCTGCATAAGTTGCATTTCTTACAACTACTTTTCCATGTGATGTCATTGCAGTTCCATTTCTAGCTATACGTGTTGGAAGTACGCAATCACACATATCAATTCCCGCCATTGCAGCTTCTAAAAGATAATCTGGAGTTCCCACTCCCATTAAATACCTTGGTTTATTTTCTGGCATAAGTGGAGCTGTAAATTTAAGCATTTTTATAAATTCATCCTTTGGCTCCCCTACACTAATTCCACCTATTGCATAACCTGGAAAATCTAATTCAATTAAATCTTTTGCTGATTTTTCTCTCAAATCCTCATAAAATCCACCTTGTATAATGCCAAATAAAGCTTGGTCTGTTTTATGAGCAGCTTTACATCTTTTTGCCCATCTTGTAGTTCTCTCCATAGAATTTTTTGTATACTCATAAGTAGAAGGATATGGACAACATTCATCAAAAGACATTATTATATCTGCGCCTAAATCTTCCTCTATTTGCATAACTTTTTCAGGAGAAAAGAAATGTTTACTACCATCTAAATGAGATTTAAATTCTACTCCCTCTTCCGATATTGTACGTAAATCACTTAGAGAAAAAACTTGGAAACCTCCACAATCTGTAAGAATAGGTCTATCCCATCTCATGAAATTATGTAATCCTCCTGCCTCTTTTACAATTCTTTCTCCAGGTCTTAAATATAAATGATAAGTATTAGATAAAATTATTTGTGCACCGTTTTCTTTAAGTTCTTCCACTGTCATCGATTTAACAGTAGCTTGAGTTCCAACAGGCATAAAAATTGGAGTTTGTATATCTCCATGAGGTGTATGTACAATTCCTCTTCTAGCTCCTGTTGTTTTATCTACATGTAGTAATTCATAAGTTACTGATGGTTCCATTTTTTCCTCCTATAATATTAACATTGCATCTCCAAAACTAAAAAATCTATATTTTTCTTTTACTGCTTCATTGTATGCTTTCATAATATAATCTTTTCCAGCTAAAGCTGAAACAAGCATTAACAATGTTGATTCAGGTAGATGGAAGTTTGTAACCAGTCCATCTATACATTTAAATTTATATCCCGGATAAATGTAAATTCCTGTATCTCCTTCACATGCTTTAACTAAACCTGTTTTTTCATCTGCCACAGTTTCTAGAGTTCTACAAGAAGTTGTGCCGACTGAAATAACTCTTTTCCCAGATTTTTTTGTTTCATTTATTTTATCGGCATCTTCCTGTTTTATATAATAATGCTCTGTATGCATGTGGTGGTCTTCAATATTTTTCTCTTTTACTGGTCTAAATGTTCCTATTCCAACATGAAGTGTTACATTTGCTATTTTTATTCCTTTTTCTTCTATTTTTTGTAGTAATTCTGGTGTAAAATGCAAACCAGCTGTAGGAGCTGCTGCTGAACCTTCATATTTTGCATAAACAGTTTGATATCTATCATTATCTTTTAAACTCTCGTGAATATATGGTGGAAGTGGCATAAGTCCTATTTGGTCAAGTATTTCATTAAATATTCCGTCATAGGTAAATTTAACTTTCCTTGTTCCATCTGGTAAAGTTTCAAGTATTTCTGCTTTTAAAAGTCCATCACCAAATATAACTTTTGCTCCTACATGAAGCTTATTACCTGGTCTTACCATAGCCTCCCAAATATCACCTTCAATATTTTTAAGAAGTACAAATTCTACATTTGCTCCAGTTTCTTTTTTACCATAAAGTCTTGCTGGTATAACTTTTGTATTATTTCTTACTAAGCAATCACCTGGTTCTAAATAATCAATTATATCTTTAAAAATTTTATGCTCTATTGTTTGATTTTTTCTATTAAGCACCATTAATCTTGATTCATCTCTATTTTTTATTGGTACTTGTGCAATTAACTCCTCTGGTAAATAATAATCAAATTCTTTTAATTCCATTAAAAAGCCTTCTTTCTTTTTTGCTTTTTTGGAAGGATGTTTTTGGGGACACCTTCCAAAAACAGCTTATTGTATTTTTATTTTTAGATGTTTTTGGGATGTGTCCCCAAAAACATCCCTAAAAACATCTTCAAAATCCTCTTTCCGATTCAACATTTACTTATATAGTTTACAATAAATTGCTTGATAAATCAAGTAATTTAAAGATTTATTACTATTTTATTACTAAAAAAAACTAGTTCCTATAACAATTGTTAAAGGAACTAGTTTTCTTATCGCCTCTCTTTCTTTTAACCCATAAGCTCTACATAATAGTCTTGAATAAACTGCAGGCTTTCGCCTACGTTTTCAACATTAATCGAGGCAATGACATCTGTAGCCAGATGCCAAAAATCCTCTCTCACTGTTTCTTCTTTCGAAGTCAAGACTTTCTTTTTCTTGCCAGTTTGATGGCTGAATTTAGAATCAACATAATCCTTTTTCAGCTTTTTCATAGCAAGATTTTTCAGTGCCTCATTCGTCTGCGCTTTAGCCATTTCTTCATCGCTAACGATGTCCAAAACGATTTGACCATCTTTGCGAACCTTTAAACAGCCATAACCTTCAACGTTGATTCCGGAATATCCAAACATGATACCGTTAAAGGTTAGCTTTCCCAGCTCTCCTTTAACGCTGTCAATATTCTGAATAGAGTTAACTACCTTTGCGTTAAGCCGATCTCTATTCTTTTTTCTTACGATAACGGAAACATATTCTTTTACCATCTTTTTCAGAGAGCTAACACTCTTACTAGACTTTCCTGCACACTTTACAGTAACAACAGTTCCGTCGTGCAAAGTAATATTCTCATCATTAATTTCAAACAGCTCACCGCTGTTATAAATGGTAATATAAGGTTCACCGCTTTCGTAGTTCACAGAATACAACTTTCCATTTACGCGGACTTCTTCTTGTCTGGAAAGCTTATTCGAATTATAGCTTTGTTCAAAAGCTTCTCTTCCCATCCAAGATTCTCTCCATTTTTTCATCTCTTCATACTGCCGTTTAAGGCTATCATACCGCGGATTATCATAATCAACGATACGTTCTTCCTTAACAGCCTTATCCAAGACTTTAGTAATTACTCTCTTCACAACTGCATCTTCGTTTTCGGAATACTCTTCTACTATTTCTTTTGAAATGTAGCTCTTCGGAACAATTTTCAAAGCAGTATCACCATCAACCGCAGTTGCAAATGTAATTAGGTCCATTTTGGACAAATAACCGAACCGATTCTTAAATTCAATCGTTTTGGGAATCCCAATCAAGAAGTCAGAGCTGAACATCTCAACACAAGATTTACGATCGAGTTTTCTCTCGTCCCAGTTATTGTCGACAAAACAATTCCAATGTCTTGAATAAATATGGGTAGCCAAACCACTCAAACAAGCTTTAAGAACATCCTCCCTACTACCAGAAGAGTTCAAGGTGACAATACCGTCTATGGCATTCATTACCAACTGAATGTGCTCTTTAATTTTGAAAAAGTTCTTTTTATTAATGCCTCCTTTTTCAAAATCAAATTCTTCCTGACTATTTACTTTGTCCCACACGTCCAGTTCAGCCAACAAATCACTTCTACTTTCGCTTGTATAGCAAAAGTATCTTTGATTTTTCAGCAGTAAGCCACCAATTTCAACAATAGATGCGATTTTAATCACATCCTCGGTAACGCCCAGTTTTTCAGCTTCAACAATCATCCGAGCCGACTGTGCATTAAGAGGAAGCTTTGCCATCTCTTTGCCGATAGCAGTAACGTTGTTCTTATCGTCCATAGCGCCAAGGTTAATTAACTCTTTCTTAGCGCGAACGATTTCTTCCTTAGGAGGCTGATGAAAAAATTCCACCACCTCTGCATCGAGCCCAATGTTGGCAAACTGAAGAACGACTCTTTCCAAAAGGCTCCTCTCAATTTCCGGTTTCTGATATTCTTCTCTTTGAGAAATCGGCTTATCAGAGCACAAAATGTATTTGCCATCCTTCGTTCTGCCAGCTCTACCTGCTCTTTGCTTAATATCAGCTTGACTGATATTTCTAAGGAACAAGCCCTGAATCCCATCTCTTACGTCAGAAATTCTGGCCAGTCCAAGATCAACAACCACATCGATATCAGGAATAGTAATCGAAGTTTGAGCAACATTAGTTGCGCAAATCACTTTCGGCAAGTCATATTGAGCAAAACATTTGCTTTGTTCCTCCCAATCCATTTCGCCATGAAGGGGGAGCACAATAGCATTTTCGCCGTTGAGTTCATCAATCGTCATAAATATTTCTTTTTTGCCAGGAAGGAACACCAAAATATTCTTTCCTTCAGAAATATTCTCTTTAATAGCATTGATAAACTCCGAACTTCCTCTTTCCTCCATTTCTACATGAAATTGACTACCTGGAACGTAAATTGCATTAACAGAATCTTTATAATATTCCATTAAGCTCTTCACATCCATTGTAGCACTCATTATAAGAGTGCTTACGTTCTTCAGCTTAGTCCAAGCAATCAGTTGCTCCTGATTGTTGTTCCATTCATGAATTTCGTCTATCACAAGAAGAGTACTTCTTGTGTCATCGCTCCCAAGAAGCGAACGCACAAGTTGTAACCCATCTGTACAATAAACTATTTTACTTTCCGGAGATGCACACCGGTCATAAGCTGTCCTATATCCAACCTCCTCACCAAGTTTTGTTCCCATCTCTTCAGAAACCCGAATAGCAAGCGTTTTTGCCGCCATTCTCCGAGGTTCAGTTACGATGATTTGCTTAAAGTACTTTGTCAAGTATTGAGGGATTTGTGTGGATTTGCCAGATCCTGTTTCTGCTGTTACAATTGTAACTCTATTGTTCAAAACAGAATTAACAATCTCTTCACGGTAATTTTGCACTGTCAACATGATAACGTCCTCCTTAAATTATGCTAATTTTAGAAACAATGAAAGAGATTTATAAAATTTTCAATGTGCTTTTTTTATTATAGCAAATATTTATGTAAATTTCAACTTATTACTATATCAATTATCAATTTTTCAATAGATGTTTTAAGGGACACGTACCTAAAACAGGCCGTATCCCTCAAATTCATCAATATTCATCTAGCTGTTTTTGGAAGGTGTCCCCAAAAACAGCCCCAAATTCATCAACTATTATTTTCTAATATAATTCTCATAATTGGAACCTTTATATTTCCATATAAGTATTTTAATGTACATGCTCGATGTTGTCCATCTCTAATTTTGTTTTCATTATTATAAACAATTATATATTGATTTTTATATGGATATCCATTATCTTCTATACTCTTTTTAATTTTCATTATTCTTTCATAATGAGTTTCATCTACATGGTTTGAGTTAAATACTGATTTTATATCAATTTCTTTTCCCACTTCCAAAGTTTTATAATATGGTGTATCAGTTATCTTTTGTACACCGTTTTTTCCTTTTGGCACACATAAATTATCTATATATTCATCTTCTACAATTATATCCTTTATTTTATGTAGTCTTTTCCATAAAAAAATAGACAAAAATATTGGATCAAAATTTTTAATATCATATTTTAAATTATACGCCTCATCTATTTTTTTTGACAATAAATCATTAAGCTTTACTAATTCATCAATCGAAAAAGATTTTTCAAATTCATTTATTTTTATAAATATATGTCCATCATTTGTTTTTGCATATATATATATTCTTCCATTATCATCTTTTAATAATTCCTTTTTTATAGGTTTTACACCTTTTAATTTTAAATATTCATATTCCTCTTGTACTCTAAATAAATTGCAACTTATAAAATTAAAATCTATTTCTTTAATTTGTGACCCATCAACATCAAAGGAGCATTTTTTTCTATTATAAACAACTTTCATATTTTATCACCTTATTATAAATTTATATGTGTACTTACATTATATTTTTTTAAATCACCATATTGTATATTTTTATTTAATAGAGGTTTTAAATACCTAGTAAGATATATATTTCCTAAGACATAAATTCTTTCACTTTTAATTCTTAAATTTTTATAAAGTCCATTAACCCTAGCATCTGAATCCTTTTTTAATTCTTGTCTCCATATACGTTCTTTATTTTCATCTAATCTACTTAATGATCTCCCCCAAGCCATTTCATAAGATAAATAAGTCGTAATCCACGCAAACAAATTTCTTTTTCTAGGGTGAAAGACTTTAAGCTCTGGATTATTATACAAAAACCATTCCTTTCTTTCATTACTTATATTATTAATTTCTAAAATATTAATACTTATACCTCCGAGGCCATTAAGTGGTAATCCTGTATGTGGAAAATTAATTATTTTTATAAAAAAACAAGCTCCACCATGGCAATATGGTTTTCTATACTCTTTTACAAACTTATATTTATGACTCACATTAATCATTCTTTGAAAATTTGTTTTTGTTGGAGATGTATCATAATAATGTCCACTTACTGCTATATATTTATCATTTTTTAACAAATCTATATTTCTTTTTATTTTTTCGTTTTGACCAGTGAAAATATATGCATCATCATCCATTAGACAAATCATTGAATTTTTATCCTTTTGATACTCTTTAGCATAACCAACTAATTCATTGTAGGCTTCAGGTAAAGAAAATAAATTTTTATAAACTACATAATGCGATGTATTTTTAAAAATTTCTTCATTAAATATATGCAATATTCTATTGGATATTATTAATATTTTATAGTCAAATCCAAGAAAATTATCCATAACCGAATAAATGCACTCCTCTGCTTGTTCATCTGTTGCATTAAATATTGGAATTATTACAAATATATCATGTTTTTCTTGATCTGAGTCACTTATTATGGATTTATCTTCTACTTTATCAGTAATTATTTTTTTGTTTTCGATAGTTTTATAACATCTGTCTAGTTCTTCTTTTAGCATTTTTCTTAAAAGATCTGCATCTTCATTAAAATTTTTTCTTATTTTATTATATACTTGTTTTAAGTCTTCACTTTTTTCCATGTTTTCAAACGCTTCATTCATAACTGAATCTATTTTTTTAAATAATTCTTCTCTTTCCATTTTCAAACTCCTCTCTACATCATACAATATTTGAAAATTATCTTTATTTGTATTATAATATTCCATGAAAGGAAATTATAATTTATTATGCCAGGTTATTTAATTCATTTATCTATTGCGCAAAATTATATAAATAGTAATGCTATTAAAGATGAACAATCTTTTATAAGAGGTACAATTATACCAGATTTACTAAAAAAACAAGGAATTGATTCCCACTTTGGAAGTAGCAAATCTCCTGATTTTAACATGTTCTTCAAACAATATCCTAATCAAAATGATTTTGAAAAAGGATACTTTATCCATTTGATAACTGATTATTTTTTTTATAAAAATATTGTAAGAGATTGGTCTAAAGACATTTATAAAGATTATAATATTTTAAGTAGTTATTTGATTAATAAATATAAAATTACAATTCCTAAGGAATTATGGGAAGTTGTTAAGTTTGATGTAGGAACATTAAAAGTATTAAGTATTTCAGGTGTTGATAACTTTATCCAAGCTATCTCTAGTAAGCCAATTTCATATTATTACAAATTATTTCTTAATCTATAATCCCTCTCCAAATTCCTTTTTCTATGCATATAATTGAGCAATTAGTATTCATTTGAAAATCATCATAGAATTCTGGAGGTAAGTTAAAAATATCCATTATCAAACATTTATTAGCACATCCATGACCAAAGATAAATATATTCTCTATAGAATTTTTTTCTAAATATTCTTTTATAAAAAATAAAACTTGATAAAGTCTATCACATACATCTGCAGGTGATTCTCCTAAATATTGTTGCCTAAAAAAATGTAAATCATTTCTTATATATTCAGAATATTCTCTTGGATATTCTGATTTTTTCCTTTTCCTACTTACAAAATCAAACGCCCCAAATGATTGCTCTCTTAATGAATTTAACACAAATATTTTTTTAAAATCAAAGCCTATTATTTCATTTGCAATTTCAAATGTTTTCCTAGTCCTTTCATACGGAGAAACTAGTACTAAAATTTTTTCTTTATCCATATTATTTTTTGTGATTATTTCATTAATATTTTTTCCTAGTATTTTAGCTTGTTTTTCTCCTTTTAAAGTTAAATTTAATTTGTAGTCAGCAATCCTTTCTTCGGGCAAAATATTAGCTTGCTCATTTATTACTTTATCTTGCATCACATTTCCTTGTGATTCTCCATGTCTAGTTAAATAAATATTTACATTGTGTAAAAAAGGATATTCTGATTTCAATTCTTTTAAAACTTCTTTATTTTTATACCTATAATACATTTTTTCTCCTTTTAAGATAAGGGAGGTATTCACCTCCCATTTTGAATTTCAAAATCTTGACATACACAAGTATTGCTCTTTTCCTTAATTTTTATTTTCGAATATAGATGCCCCCTCCCTCCAAAAGACTGAACTACTTTTGAAGTAATCCTAGTAGCCTGTTCAAAATAAAAATCAATAAAATCTTGATTAACTTCCTTATTATTTTTGTAATATCCATCAATAAATGTAGAGAAAAATGCATCACCTGCTCCGAGAGTATCGACCTCATTAGACGGAAAATCCAGAATTTTTTTATAATTATTAGTTGCCGTAAAAAAATATGCTCCAGCGTTTCCCAACGTAATAATTAATAATTTGCATCTTATAACTTTCTTTAATTGCCCAAGTTCATTAAGTTTAAAACATTTAATTAAATATTGTGCAACTTTTTTATTGATTTGAACAATTTCGTATCCATTCTGCAATATGCTCTTTAATTTTTCAAAAGATATTTTTGATAAGTAACTTGTACTGCCTAAGTCAAGCACTTTATCATTTGAAATAAGTTGAGACATATTTTCTAAATCTTCTGGCTTAATTGAATCAAAAATAAAAACGTCATTGTCTCTTATTAAATCATGCACTTTATCATATTTTGTAAAAGATTCTTCATACCATGTAGTTCTTCCGCATTTAGGACAAATTTTAGTACATAAATATTCTCCATTCCCTTTTGCTAAAAGATTATATATTCTGCTAGGTACATTTAATTTTTGAACATAAGATGTATTAACATTACACCGTTGAAGTCCAATACACAACATTTCCCCTATTTGAGAATTACTACACGTAGAGAATGTAACACATTCATTTCCAAGTTTGCCCAAGTTTGCCAAATCATTAAATTTTGATCTACCTCCATCTACATTTGTTAATACATTACCATAGTAATAGTAGTCAGCTACAAGATCTCCTATACATGCGAACCGTATGCTAGATTGTTTTTGCATAAGTATGCACTCCTTTACAGTAAATTTTTAGTAATATTATCATAAAATATTTTTATTGTCAATTTTTATCAATTTACAAAATAAATATATATTCAACTTTGATAATAACTAAATAAAAAACAACCGTTCCTAAAATTGGAACGGTTTACAAAAACATCCAAATTTATTTTTCTAAAACTTCTCTACATCTTGGGCATAATCCATCTTCTGTATGTTCATCATACATCCAGCATCTTTCACATTTTTCACCATCAGCATGTTCAACCTTGATGCCCATAGTTTCTTCTTTACGTTTGTTTTCTTCTATCTTTAAGCCCGAAACTATTAAAACTAATTTTATTAATTCTTCATTTTCTTTTAAGAACTTGTATTCATCACCTTCTGCATAAATTGTAACTTTTGCATCTAGTGAATTTCCAATTGTTTTATTTGCTCTTGCAAGTTCTAGTTCTTTTGAAGCTACATCTTTTAGTTTTATAATTTTATCCCATTTTGCAGATAATTCTTTATTATCCCACTTATCGTTTGGAGTTGGATAATCTGCAAGCATTGGGCTTTCTACATTTTCTTTTGCAGTATGCTTCATAGCTTTCCAAATTTCTTCTGCTGTAAATGAAGTCATTGGTGTTAATATTTTTACTAATGCGTCTAGGATATAATACATTGTTGTTTGAGCTGCTCTTCTTTCAACCGAATCAGCTTTTGATGTATATAATCTGTCTTTTATTATATCTAAGTAGAAACTACTCATATCTACAACACAGAATTGGTTTATATCGTGATAGCAATTTGCAAAATCATATTCATCATAATCTTTTGTGCAATCACGAATTAATTTGTTAAGTCTTGTTAATGCCCACTTGTCTATTTCCATTAAATCTTCATAAGCAACTGGATTTTCTGGGTCATAGTCATTTGTATTTCCTAATATATATCTAGCTGTATTTCTTATTTTTCTATAAACATCTGAGATTCCTTTTAATATATCATCAGATAAGTTTACATCCATTGAATAATCAGCTGAAAGTACCCAAAGTCTTAGTATGTCTGCGCCATATTTATTGCATACATCTATTGGAGATACACCATTTCCAAGGCTCTTAGACATTTTTCTTCCTTGTCCATCAGTTACAAATCCGTGAGTTAATACTTCTTTATATGGAGCTATTCCATTTGTTGCAACAGATGTAAGAAGTGATGATTGGAACCATCCTCTATATTGGTCATTTCCTTCAAGATACATATCTGCTGGATAGCTTATTCCTCTTTCAACTAAAACTCCTTGATGTGTTGAACCTGAATCAAACCAAACGTCCATTATATCTGTTTCTTTTTTGAAATGTGTGCATCCACATTTAGCACATTTTGCGCCTTTTGGCATAAGCTCTGTTACTTCTTTTGCCCACCATGCATTTGAACCTTCTTTTCCAAATATATCTTGGATTTTCTTTATAGATTCTTTTGTAACATAAGGCTCTCCACATTCTTCACAATAGAATATTGGAAGTGGAACACCCCATGTACGTTGTCTAGATATACACCAGTCATTTCTGCCTTTTATCATTTCAGTCATTCTTTCTTCGCCCCATGCTGGATGCCATTTAACTGTTTTTATAGCTTTTAGAACTTCATCTCTAAAGCCATCTATTGATGCAAACCATTGTGGTGTTGCTCTGAATATGATAGGCTTTTTACATCTCCAGCAATGTGGATATGAGTGAACTAATTTAACTGCTTTTAATAAGTAACCATTTTCTTCAAGCCATTTTGTTATTTCCTTATTTGATTTAGCATAGTACATTCCTGCAAAAGGTCCTGCTTCTTCTGTTTGAACACCTTTGTCATTTACTGCAACTTTTATTTCAAGACCATCTTTTAGGCTTTGTAAATAGTCTTCTTTACCATATCCAGGTGCAGTGTGAACGGCTCCAGTACCTTCTTCTAATGTAACATTAACTCCGTCTTCTCCGCCTAAAACTACTACTGAATTTCTTTCTAGGAATGGATGTCTACATTGTACTCCTTTTAAATCTTCACCTTTAAATGTTTTTAAAACTTTGTAATCTTCTATTTCAGCAAGTTTCATAACTTTTTCTACTAAATCACTTGCCATTACTAAGTTTCCAACATTTGTTTTTACTAAACTATATTCAAAATCTGGTCCTACTGTGATTGCAACATTTCCAGGTAATGTCCATGGAGTAGTTGTCCAAATTACTATATAAGTATTTTCATCATCTAATATGCCTTTTCCATCAACAACTGGGAATTTAACATATATAGAAGTTGCTTCATCATCTTTGTATTCAATTTCTGCTTCAGCTAGTGCTGTTTCGCAGTCAGTACACCAATAAACTGGTTTTAATCCCTTATATATATATCCTTTTTGATACATATCTCCAAATACGCCAATTTGTCTAGCTTCCATTTTAGGATCATAAGTAATATATGGGTGCTCCCAATCTCCTAAAACTCCTAAACGTTTGAATCCCTCTGTTTGAATGTCTTTATAGTTTCTAGTAAAATCTTGGCAAGTATCCCTAAATTTAGTAACTGGAATTTTGCTTCTATCTAGACCTAATTTTTCAATAGCTTTCTTTTCAGTTGGCATACCATGAGTATCATAACCTGGTATGTATGGTGAATAATAGCCTTTCATTGACTTATATCTAACAATAGTATCTTTTAGAATTTTGTTTAAGGCATGACCTGCATGTATTTCTCCATTTGCATAAGGAGGTCCATCATGTAGTACAAAACTTTGATGCCCCTCATTTTTCTTTAAAATCTTTTCATACAAACCATTTTCAAAAACATTCTCTAATATACCTGGCTCTTTTTCAGGCAAATTTCCTCTCATTGGGAAATCTGTTTTTGGTAAGTTAAGTGTTTGACTGTAATCTTTCTTTTCTTTTTCCATAATTTTACCTCCTTAATATTTTTTGGATGTTTTCTGGGCTGTTTTGGGTTGTTTTTGGGGACACCTTCCGAAAACATCTTACTTTTATCGGCTGTTTTTGGAAGGTGTCCCCAAAAACAACCTCCCAAAAATCTAAAAAAGACTCCATCCATATAGGACGAAGTCTTTCCGCGGTACCACCTAATTTAAAAGAATTTATTATATTATTTCTTATTCTTTTCTCTTTAATATCTTTAACGCAGATTTACGGCTAAAACTAATAACAAATCTCATAATATTCTTTAATGAATTTTTCTTAATTAGCTGTTTTGGAAGGTGTCCCCAAAAACATCCAAGACTGGCTGCTTTCATTTTAGCAACATATAAGTGATAATAAATAAATAGTTTCTTACTAGCATCTCACCACCACTAGCTCTCTTAAAAGGCTTATCTATTTACCGTGTCTTATATATAGTTTTTATATATGATATGACTATTTTACAACGTTTTATGTAAAAAAGTCAAGTTTTTTCTGTAAATTGTATTTTCTTTTTAATTTAATTTACTTTTCGTCATTTTCTAAATTTTCTATATTTTCTGCATTTTTCGTAGATTTGCTTTTCGTTTTCTTGTTGGTCTTTTTATTTTTTCTAAATCCAAACCACCAAACAACAAATGCTACAAATGCAATTATTAATATTACTAAAATTACATTTGAAAATTTATCAAATATATTTACAACAGTTTCCCATGATTCTCCTAAGGCTCTACCCAAGCATACCAATACTGTATTCCAAATTGTTGAACCTAAAACTGTATATAATAAGAATTTCCATATTTTCATCTCGCTCATACCAGCAGGGATTGAAATTAAACTTCTTACTATTGGAATAAATCTGCATATAAATACTGTTTTTTGACCTTTTGTATCAAACCATTTATCTGCTTTTTCTATATCTGATTTCTTAAGTCTAAGTACTTTTCCTATTTTTCCTGATACAATTTTTTCTAGTCTTTCTTTATTTAATATTTTACCTATTAAATATAATACAATAGCACCAATAGTAGATCCTAAAGTTGCTGAAATTATAACTCCTACAGTATTTAACTCTGTTATTGTTGTCATGAATCCACCAAATGCTAAAATTACCTCAGATGGTATTGGTGGAAATATATTTTCTATAGCTATTAAAAGCCCTACTCCCAAATATCCCCAATTTTCAATAATTCCTAATATAAATGCTTCCATTTCCTACTTGTTAATTTTTCTCCTTCTTTTTATTTAGATTTTCCGTTTCTATAAACTTGCTTAACCTTATCTATTTTTATTTATTTTCATACCCAGGTTTTTCTAGTAGTTTAAACATATTTGTTTTATATTTTTCAACTCCAGGTTGATTAAATGGATTTACTTCTAATAATTCTGCTGACATTGCACAAGCCTTTTCAAAGAAATAAATTAATTCACCCATTGTTTCTTCATCTAATTTATCTATATGAATTACTATATTTGGTACATTTCCTTCTGAATGAGCTTTTATTGTTCCTTTCATAGCCATTTTATTTACATAGCTTAATTTTTTTCCATATAGATAATTTAAATTGTCTAAATTGTCTTCATCCATATTTATAGTAATATCCGTATTTGAATTATCTATATCTAAAACTGTTTCAAATAGTATTTTTCTTCCTTCTTGAATATATTGTCCTAAAGAATGTAAATCTGTTGTAAATTCAGCTCCTGCAGGAAATAATCCTTTTCCATCTTTTCCTTCACTTTCACCAAATAATTGCTTCCACCATTCTATAAAATAATGTAGTCTTGGATTATATGAAACTAGCATTTCAATTGATTTGTCTTTCTCATATAATAAATTTCTTGCAACAGCATATTGATAACATTGATTATATTCTAATGAGTTATCAGAATATTTATCTTGAGCAAATCTTGCTCCTTCCATTAGTTTATCTATATTTAGACCACTTGCAGCTATTGGCAATAATCCTACTGCAGTTAATACAGAAAATCTTCCTCCTACATCATCTGGTATTACAAAACTTTCATACCCCTCTGCATCTGATAATTGTTTTAAAGCTCCTTTTTTCTTATCTGTAGTAACATATATTCTTTTTCTTGCTTCTTTGATTCCATATTTTCCTTCTAGTATTTCTCTGAAAATTCTAAAAGCTATTGCTGGTTCAGTGGTTGTACCAGATTTTGAAATCACATTAATGCTAAAATCTTTTCCTTCAAGAATATCTATAACATCATTTATATAATCTGGACTTAAATTATTACCTACAAATATTACATGAGGCTTTTCGTTAGTCATTTGTGAAAATGAACTATGCAAAGCTTCTATAACTGCTCTTGCTCCTAAATAAGAGCCCCCTATTCCAATTACTAATAATATATCTGAATCATTTCTTATTTTTTCTGCACATTTTTTTATTCTTTCAAATTCTTCTTTGTCATAATCTGTAGGTAGATTTAACCATCCTAAAAATTCAGTTTCATCTGCTGATTTATCTATTAATTCTTGATTAATTTCTTCCACTACTCCAGAGTGTTGTAAAATTTCCTCATTTTCTAATTTTGACTCTTTAAAATCTAGTTTAATTTTTGCCATAAAACTCCTCCTTAGTTTTTCTAATTAAATTATTTTTCAATATTCTATTATATTTTCTTATTACTTTCAAGTCATTTTTATTAATTATTTCTTAAATTATATTTTTCCATTATTACATTTCTTCTAATATTCTAGCTAAATATTTCATTGCTCCCATACTTTCTTCTAATGTATTTCCTGTAGAGCCAACCTCTATAATACACGCTCCTTTCGCAATATGCTGATTATATTCAGAATTTCTAAGTATTATAGGTTTAAATAATCCCGGATATAATTCATTAGCTTTTTGTTGAACTTTTATTGCAAATTTTAAATTTTGTAGCCAATTTGTATGTTCAGAATTTGCTCCATCTGTTCCCATTACAAACATTAATTGTGAAACATATTCATCACCAATTTTTACTCTTGGTCCATAAGTTTCATCTGCTATTGCATCTCTATGTAAGTCTATAACTATATCTGCATCTTGATTAGAATTTACCATATTTTCCGCAGTAATAAGTGATCTAGAATATGAACCATTATATGCTGGATAATCATGATATGTTTTATCATGTATTACATTACAACCATAAGTTTCTAAATACTTTTGGAGCTCATCTCCAACTCTTGCGACAGAATAATTTAAATCTATTGTCCTAAAATTTCCACTAGCTTCATACTGATAGTTTTCAGTAGGTGTATAACTTTCACAAGTATGAGTGTGATAAATTAAGACTTTACTCTTATTTATTTCTACATCTGGAGTAAGCATTTCCTGTGTTAAAGTATAATTTGTACTATTATTAATGTAAACTCCATTATATTCATCTGTATATCTAGGATTTATTCCACTATTATCTACTTCAGTTACTGTCAATTCCTTGTTTATCCCTGTTTCTTCTACTATATCATTGCTTGATTCTTCTATCTGCATATTTTCGTTTTTTACCTCATTAGTGATATTATTAGAAACATTATTTCCTGAATTGTTTTCATTTTTGGACAAAGCATCTATAACTTCTAATTCTGACTCAATTGCAAATTTCATAACACTTGTATCTTCTTTATCTTTTTTATCTATAGAAATTTGTGGTATCATATCATCAATGCAAAAAAATAATGCTTCTTGCCCATTTTCTTGTACTTTATCTGTATTATTTTCTGAATTAAAAACTTGCATTACTAGAGATACAGCTAGTAAAATAATTAAAATTTTTATAACATATTTAATTAAATCTTTTATACGAAATACTTTTATCATAATAAAAATTATATTCTTGTATTATTTTTTTATGAGACAAAATTTTATTGTATATTTTTTCAAAATAAGGAAAATCTAATATAAATATCAAAAAGGAATCATTTGTTAATATTACAAATTGGTTAAATGAGGAATTATGAAGATTATTAAAAAATTAAAAGAATTTTTTTATACTCTTACACAAAATCAAGAAGGTTATAATTTTACTATTTCAAAAGAAAAAACTAGTGAAAGTCAACCTGAAGATCTATTAAAAAAACAAAGTATTTACCCTAGCTTAGAAGTTAATTTAGATTATATAAAAGCTAGATATAATACTTTAATAAATTCTGATATTAAAATACGTGAATTTATATTAAATGCAAAAGGTAAGCAATTTAAATCTTTTCTTATATATATTGATGGTTTAGTTGATACTACTTCAATTAATGATTTTATATTAAATCCTCTTATGATAAAAAACTTTTCAAATCAAACTAATGAACCTCAAATTTTTTCAGAAGCTATAACAAATAATATTAGTGTAAGAAAAGTTAAAAGATTTAATATAACAGATTATATATATGAATGCTTGCTTCCTCAAAATAGTGTAAAAAAGATTTCTTCATTCGATGAAATTGTGCAAAATATAAATTCAGGAAATTGTGCTTTATTTGTAGATACTATTAATTTTGCTTTTGACATAGATATTAAAAAATTTGCTCAAAGAACGATTTCAGAGCCCAAAAATGAACCTAGTGTAAGAGGTTCTCAAGAGGCTTTCGTTGAAAACTTAAGAACAAATACTTCTCTAATTAGAAGAAATATTAATAATGAAAATCTTATAATTGAAAATATTGTAATTGGTAAAACAAATAAAAATAACTGTGCAGTTTGTTATATAAAAGACATTACAAACTCCAGTTTAGTTTCCGAAGTTAAATATAGATTAAACAATATTGATGTTGATTATGTTCTTTCTAGTAGTGAACTAATTCAATTAATAAAGGATGACCCTGAAACTACTCTTCCAGAAATTCTTACCACTGAAAGAGCTGATAAAGCAGTAGCCTCACTTTTACAAGGAAGAGTAATAATTATTTATAATGGTTCTCCTTATGCTTTAATTTTGCCGGTAACTTTGTTTGATTTTTTTACATCTCAAGAAGATGTTAATTTAAATTATCACTTTTCTAATTTATTAAAAGTATTAAGAGGAATTGCATTTTTTATAACTTTACTTTTGCCGGGTCTATATTTAGCAGTAACTATATATCATCGTGAATTACTGCCAACAGAATTGCTCTATTCTATTGTTGCATCACGTGTAAATGTACCTTTCCCAATTGTAGTAGAAATTATAATGATGGAACTTTCATTTGAATTAATACGAGAAGCAGGTTTAAGAGTTCCCTCCCCTTTAGGTTCAACAGTAGGTATTGTTGGTGCATTAGTATTAGGTGAAGCTGCAGTTTCAGCTAACATAGTTTCCCCTATATTAATTATTATTATAGCCATAACTGCAATTTCATCTTTTACTATACCTGATTTTTCATTAGGATTTCACCTTAGAATTGCTAGATTTGGCTATACACTTTTGGGGGCTCTATGTGGATTTCTTGGTATTGGTATAGGAATATTTATACATTTAATAACATTATGTTCTTTAAACTCTTATGGTGTGCCATACTTATCACCTTATATGCCAAAATCTAATATTAGAAATAATGGCTATTTATTAAAGCCTGTATGGAAAAGAGAAAATCGTTCAGATTTTTTAAATACCAAAAGAACTAAAGTTCAAAATGATACCAGTATGAAGTGGAGAAAGGAGTAAATTATGAATAATAGCAAAATAGGTTTTGTAGAATCAGTATCAATTGCTATAATTGTTATGATTAGCCACATTTTACTTAATTTGCCTAATGAAATATTAAGCTCAACCGCTTCTGCTGGTCCTCTCAATGTTATATATATAACAATACTTGCTACAATAATATTTTTATTTTTTAATAAACTATTTTCTCCATTCAAAGGAAAAGATATTTTAGATGTTGCAGAATTTGTTGGAGGAAGTATTCTAAAAAAAATTATTTCTATAATTTATACGTTATATTTTATATTTGTAGCAGGAATATTAATTTTAAATTTTTCTAATACTTTAAAAACCATCTATTTACCTGATATGCCAACTGAACTTCTTTGTTTAG
This sequence comes from uncultured Clostridia bacterium, assembly GCA_944391745.1. Taxonomy (GTDB): domain Bacteria; phylum Bacillota; class Clostridia; order TANB77; family CAG-508; genus CAG-793. Next base: position 38,719 of record CALXUS010000002.1, on the reverse strand, counting down.
TTTTTATACTAATTGCTTTAATAGCTAATCAATATGGTTTTAAAAATGTAAGTAGAACTAATGCAATAGTTTTACCTTTTATTATTGTAACAATTATAATAATTTTCTTTTCTCTATCAGTGCATTTTGTACCAGAAAGATTCTTTCCAGTTTTGGGATATGGCACAAATAATACTTTTGTACTTGGAATAACAAATATATTTGCCTTTGGTGAAATTTTACTATTATTTCTTATAAGGTCAAATTATAAGGAACCTAAAGAATCTAAAAAAATAGGGCTAACCTCAATTATTTTCTCAGGATTGATTCTCTTCTTAAGTGTGACTGCTCTACTTTTAATATTTCCTTTTGCCACAGGCGGTGAAGGTGTTCTTTCAATTTATATGATAACAAGAAGTATTCAGTTTGGGAAATTTTTTCAGAGAGTAGATGCATTATTTATTTTAATATGGGTACTCGTATTTTTTGCATATTTATCTGTTGTATTAGCATTTGCTATAAAAATTACTAATAAAAATACTAAAACTCCAACTTCAAATATCCCTGCATTCCTAATATGTATTGGTATTTTTATTGTAACATTAATTCCTCAAAATATAGCTCAAATACGTTTTGTTGAAAATGTAATTTATAAATACGCTTGTTTAATTATAGTATTTGGTATGAGTTTTATTATTTTACTATTGGGATATTTAAAGAAAAACAAAAAAAGTTTAATTGAAGGGAAATTTTAAATTATATGAAAGCTAAAAAGATACTAATTTTTTTACTAATATTATTGTTAATCCTAATCACTCTTTTAGGAAGTAATTCTGTTAATTCTTTGGATAATTTAGCTTACGTTGTTGCAATAGGTTTTGATATAAAAGATAATGGGAAACTTGAGTTAAGCTTTCAAATAGCGCTTCCTTCTGGAAGTGAAGGATCATCTGGTTCAACATCTTCACAATCTTCAGATTCAATAGTAACAAGTGTTGAATGTAATACTTTTGAATCAGGTGTAAATTTAGTAAATTCATATTTAAGTAAAGAACTAAATCTTTCTCATTGTAAAGCTATTGTATTTTCTGAAGAGATTGCTTTTCAAGGAATTGGAGAATATTTATATACATTAATTAATCATGTTGAAATAAGACCAACTTGTAATGTTATAATTTCAAAATGTAATGCAAAATACTTTTTAAATAATTCAAGCCCATTACTTGAACAATTATCTTCTAAATATTATAAAATAGCATCCACTTCTGAAAAAGTAACTGGCTATACTTATAATATAACTTTACTAGACTTTTTTTCGGATTTTGCCGATTCATTTACAGAATGTTTTGCTACACTTGGAAGTGTTAATGATGGCGGATCTGACAATCGAGACTCTAGCATTTCTGCCAATGGAACTGATGACAGTTATGTTGCTTCTGAAACTCCTATAGATGCTCAAAAGAATATTGAAAACTTAGGATTAGCCGTATTTAAAGGAGATAAATTAGTTGGTGAACTTAATGGATTAGAATGTATTGCACATCTGATTCTAACAAATGAACTAGACAATGCGGTAATTAGTGTTCCTAGCCCATTTGAAAGTACTAATTATATCGATTTATATATCACAGATAGTAAATGTAAAACTAAAGTTTATCTATCAAATGGTACTCCTTATATTAAACCAGATATAGATTTAAGTTGTCGAATAATTAGTATGTCTGATGACTACAAAGATTTAACAGAAGAAAATATTTTACTAATTGAAGAATATACAAAATATTATATAGAAAGATTTATCTATGATTATTTATATAAGACTGCTAAAGTCTTTAAATCAGATATCACAGCATTTGGTAAATATGCTGTTTCTAATTTTTCTACTTTAAATGAATGGGATGAATATAACTGGTTAGATAATTATCAAAATTCATTCTTTAATGTAGACATAAATATAGATATTATTTCAAGATATTTGCTTATTGACACATAATATTTTACGTTGGAGCTAGCCCCAACGTAAAATAACTTAAATTAATCTAAAATCTATTCTTCTTGTTTGCTTATCTGCAAATATTACTTCTATATTTACTTTTTGCCCTAATTTATATATTTTCTTAGTTTCTTTTCCTATTAATTGTTTATTAATATCATCATATATGTAATAATCATCATTCATTTCAGCTAATCTAACTAAACCTTCTACTGTATTTTCTAATTGAATAAACATACCAAAACTTGTTATACTTGAAATTATACCTTGATATTCTTCGCCAATTTTATCTTGCATATATTCTGCCATTTTAATATCTTCACTTGCTCTTTCTGCTTTTGTTGCATTTTGTTCACATTCTGAAGATGACTCTGCATATTTTATTGCTTGTCTTTCTAACTTTTCTTTTAATTTTTCATCTATTCCAGTTTCCTCATTCTCAAGATATTTTGATATTACTCTATGTATAAAAAGATCTGGATATCTACGAATAGGTGATGTAAAATGACAATAGTATTTACTTGAAATTCCAAAGTGCCCTTTATTTTCAGCCTCATACCTTGCTACTTTAAGAGTTCTTAATAATAAATTAGACACTACTCTTTCTTCATCTTTTCCTTTAACTTCTTCTAATATTTGTGAAAACGCTTTAGGTTTTACATCATCTAATTTTCCTTTTATTTTATATCCAAAGTTAAATAAATATTTATTTAGCTCTTTAACTTTATCTTCATCTGGTTTTTCATGAACTCTATAAATAAAAGGTGCTTCTAACCAATAAAATCTTTCTGCAACTGTTTCATTAGCAGTTAGCATAAATTGTTCTATTATCTCATTAGCGAAATTAGTTTCATAAGGTTCAATATTTATTGGCTTTCCTTGTTTATCTAAGGTAATTTTTGTTTCTGGAATATCTAAAGATAAATATCCATCTCTTAGTCTTCTGTCTTTTAGAATTTCAGCTAATTCTTTCATTCTATCAAAATGTGAAATATAATCTTTATATTTTTCAAGTACTTTTTCATCAGATTTTTCTATTATTTTATATACATCATTGTAATTCATTCTTCTGGTAACATTTATAATACTTTTAAAAATATTACTATCTACTACTTTTCCCTTTGAGTCTATTGTCATAATGACTGAAATTGCATATCTATCTTTTCCCTCATTTAAGCTACAACATCCATTAGATAATTCTGTTGGAAGCATTGGTATAACTCTATCAAGCATATACACACTGGTTCCTCTTCGAATAGCTTCTTTATTAAGCAAACTACCATCTTGCACATAATTACTTACATCTGCAATATGTACTCCTAATGTATATGTTCCATCTTCGTTTTTATCTACACAAACTGCATCATCTAAGTCTTTAGCATCTTCTCCATCTATAGTAAAAATTTCTTTACTTCTTAAATCTACTCTTCCATCTGGAATAATTTCCTTTTTACTAACTCGTTTTGCCTCTTCTAAAACATTTTTTGGAAATTCATTTTCCAAATTATATTCTTTAATTATTGAAAGCATATCAACACCAGTTTCATCTTCATATCCTAAAACCTCAATAATTTTTCCTTCTGCTTTCATACCTTTTCTAGGATATTTAGTAATTTTTACAACTACTTTTTGATGGTTTTTTGCTTTTCCAAAATTAGTTTTAGATATAAATATATCAGTACCAAGACTATTGTCATCTGGAACTACAAATCCAAAATTTCTGCTTTTTTCGAATGTTCCAACAACTTGTTTTGTATTTCTTTCTACTACTTGAACTATGGCTCCTTCTTTGCTATTTCCACTATTCTCATCTATTATTTTTACTTCTACAATATCACCACTCATGGCATCTTTTTTATTCTTTTTTGCTATAAAAATATCTGGTTCATCATCAGATATTTTTACAAAACCAAAGCCTCGTTCATGTCCTATAAATTTTCCTTGTAATAAATCCATTTTATTCCTTTCTTCAATTATTATAATTATTTCCACGCAAAAAGAGTGCATTTAGTTTATGCACTCTTTATTTTATAATACAAATAGAATTCCTAAAACTATTGTTAGAATTGCAAAAATTACACCTATAATTATTGTATTCTTTTGAATTCTTCCACTTTTAGTTCTGCTTTTATTTTTTTCAAAATATTTATTTGCTTTAGGATTTTCTGCTACATCTTCCATTGGATTATTATCTTTATTTTGTAATAATGTAATTAAAATTAAGATTACACAAACAATTAAATATACTACTGTTATAATATTTCTTGCGATTTCCATTTTGAATTTCCTCTCTCTCTTTGCTTAATATATAAAATTAAACACATTTTTCACAATATATAATATATTATCATATTTTTATATGAAAATCAATAGTTTTGCTCTGTAATTTGTTACTAACTTTCTAAATTGCTTTCTAATTTCCCTTTTTCTTTCTCTTTATTATATTTTTCAATAATTTCTTCAAGTGCCTCTGAAAAATCTTGCAACATTACAACTTTGATATTTGGAGATTTATTTGATAAATAATCATCTACAACCTGCTTTAATTTATACATATTAGTAAGTTCAGACATAAGTAATTTTGTATTTTTTTCTGCCCTATCAACTAATTTTTCTTTTATAGTTACTATATCTTCATTACTTGCACAAGATATTCTTTGAAAAATTTGATAAGGGTCACTATATTTAAAAATTGGAATTTCCATACATTCTTTTTCAAACAAATCATAGAATTTTTCCATTTTCATTGGTATATTTCTAAATATTTTGCTAGCTTTATCTCTGTACATTTTATCTTTAAGTTGATTATTAAGCTCTCTAAATCTTGTTAATACCTCTTCCATTTCTGGTATATTTTCATCTATTGATAATTGTTTTATTTGTTCTTCAGCATCTTCACAATAATTAGAAGTTAATGATGAAATATTCATACCATTTAAAAATACACTATTTATTGTTTTCAAATCATAATCTATAAGACCTTTTTTTGAAAAATATGTAAAATATGTATATAGCTTTAGCAATTCAATTAATTCGATCTCTCCGCTTCTAACAGTATCTAATACCTCAGAAATAATATCTGGAAATTGGTCATCTGAAATTTTCCAGTATTCTTCAGTAAGTAACCTTTTATATCCTGGCAATTTATCTGTATCTACTGTATTTATTATATCATCCATATCTTTTTTAAAGATTTTCATATCAAAAATTCTAGTCCTTACATATATTTCTATGAATTTGAAAAATCTAAAATCAGTTTTAAAATTGTAATAATAATTATTATCAAATTCTTTTATGTAAAATTGTCTATTATCCATGAATACTCTTGAAGATACAACTAATGATTTATATTCTTCATTATCGTTTATATTAATAAACTTTTCTTTTGTCACTTTACCTGCTTTTATTTCAAAAGAAACTGCTATTGTAAATATTAGCATTGTTTGAAGAATTCTATTATTTGTATTAGGATAATATTTATTAACCATATCAAATACTTTTTTAAAGTCATTAAGTGCATGTTTTAGAATTCTTAAATTTCTTGTTCCACTTTTTATAAAAGTTGAAACTATTAAATTAGTATTTTCCCTTAAAAATCTAATTAAATCTGGATTATTCTCATATCTGATTAAAAGGCCATTAATTATATATGTAAATTCTGGGGCATACTCAAAAGTTTCACCAATAAGTTTTTCTTTAATTCTTTCGTAATCATTAGCTTTATCAAAAACATCTTCTATTGTATCTTCAATTTTTTCTACCATTGGTTTATCTGTAGTAAGAAGTTTATCTTCTTTATCTAATAAATATGTAGCAATAAATGTTTTCATTTCAAGATTACTACTTTTTAATTTTGTAGATAATTCTTTTTCATTACAAATAATTATTGTTTTAATGTGATCATGTTCAACAAAATTATTAATATATCCTAAAATATCTATAACATCAACATTAGCTCTTTCTAAGTCATCAAAACACAATACCTTATCATCAGTTGAAAAGAAATTTTCATAATCAATTTTATCACCATTTTGAGTAACACCAAAAAAGTTTGCCATATCTAACCCTGTTTTTGCATATTCAGGAATGACAGTTTGTCCTTTGCTATTCATGTATTTTTTTAAATTTTTATCCATTAACTGAGTAGTCTCAATAAATATTTTCTTACTTATTTCTTCTAAATTAGAAATACCATATAGCGACATATATATAGTAGTAAGCTTTTTACCATTTACAGTCATATTTTCTATTTTATTGCGTATTTTATGATTCCAAAAATAAGTCTTTCCGCTTCCCCACTCACCATTAATCATAATCGCATAATCAGTATAATCTGACCTAATATAATCTAATATACTTTCTACTAAATCATCCATCATTTTTTCCTTTCTTTAGTTTTTTATATTAAAGTTTCATGTAATCTCTAGCTATGCTTAAAAAGCCAATTTTATCAGTACATTCTGAAAGCGTTTTTATACACTCATTAGCTGTACTACCTGTAGTATATATATCATCTAAAATTAAAATCTTTCTATTTTTTACTTTATCTTTATTTTGTAAAATGTATGTATTTTTTATATCTTTTTTTCTTTCCTCAGCATTTTTTGTACTTTGTGGTTTTATATTTTTAATTTTCAATAAACATTTTGTTTCCATTGGAATTTCAAGTTTTTTAGCGATTAATTCAGTTTGATTATATCCTCTCTCTAAAAATCTTTTTCTATGTAATGGAACTGGAATAATTATATCATAACTTTTTAAAATTCCATATATTTTTTTGTCTTTTTTTATTAAATAAGCAAAAGAATCTGCTAGATAGCTACAATCATTAAATTTATAATTAATTAATAACTCTCTTATTTTTTTGTCATATCTAAATACATATATTTTTTGTATTTTTAAATTTTTGCAATTTACGCTAATATTTTCATCTTCTATTAAATCAATTTTTAATTGATTTATATTATTTTCACATTTTTCGCAAATAGGATTTCCTATCTTACCACAAATACCACACTTTATAGGAAAAATAAAATTGAGGACATTAAAATAATTCATAAAAAATTCCTTTCTGCCCCCAATTATACTATTTATCTATTTATATCAATTTCTTCCATTCCAGCAATTCCATTTATAAAAGTTACATTTACAAATTTTCTGTTAGATGTTTTATATTTTTCTTCCAAATATCTATTTGATGGTCTTTTTCCACCTTTTTTTCTATTGCAATCATCATATATTTGTTTTGCAACATATTCTTTTTCAATGACTTCTTTTTCTTTATTAATTTTATTTTTAATAACAGGTGAAATATCTTTTTGAAACATAATTTGATTCATCGAACGAATTGCCTTATTATATTCTCCTATTGAAAAATAAACTTGTGCTAATTCTATAACTAGTCCACCTTTAATTTTTTCTGCTAAATAATCTAGAGCTTTATATGAATTCATACCTCTATTACGTAATTCTTTAACATTTGCATAAATATTTAATCTGTTTCTTCTAAATTCTTTTTTTATTTTTGTTTTTTCCTCTTCAGGCATTTTGTCTATTTCTTCATACACTTCTTTAGCAGGTATTCTTAAAATTTCAGATACTTCATAAGGCATTTTTAATTTTAATAATTCTTTAATTTTAAAATGTTTATCTCCTTCACCATCAAGTATTTTTAATACCTGAATATTAATATTTTCCAATGTTTTTTCTTTTTTTGAAACTTCAAATCTTGATCTTTTTACATTAGATTCAGACATTTAAATCCCTCCATTACATATTCTCTAATTTATATTTTAATCCTGAGTTTCTTTGCTTAATTTTCTCATTGTTAATCATAAATTGAATAGTAAAAGGATTACCTATCATAATTAATTTATCTTTTGCTCTAGTCATACCTGTATATAATAAATTTCTTGTTAAAAGCATTGGTGCTGCTTGATATACTGGTATTATTACTGTTTGAAATTCACTACCTTGTGATTTATGTACTGTAATAGCATAAGAATGTTCTATTTGATCTAAATCTTGATATCCATAAAAAGCTACTTTATCATCATCAAACCTTATTTTTATTTCTCCGGCTTCATCATCAATTTTTTCAATGACTCCCATTTCACCATTGAAAATACCACTATTTATTTCATTTTTTCTTCTCCACATTATATCATAATTATTCTTAGTTTGCATTATTTTATCGCCTTCTCTAAAAATAATTTCACCAAATTTCTTTTCAGCTTTTACAACACTTGGAGGATTAAATTTTTCTTGAATTAATTTATTTAAATTTTTTGTTCCTAAATCACCTTTTTTAGATGGCGTTATTATTTGCTCATCTAAATTATATAATTCAACTATTTTGTTTATTATTTGAATAGTGCTTTTTTCTTCAATGAATATAAAATCATTTTTAGAATTTTTTTCATTTTTCATTTCTTCTAAAAAATTAATTCCTTCATTGACTTTATGGCTATTAACTATTATTTCACTCTGCATAGCTTGTCTAAATATTTTATTTAATCTTACATAAGGAACTCTTTTTGAGTCTATTAAATCTTTTAATACTGAACCAGGTCCGACTGAAGGAAGTTGGTCCGTATCTCCTACTAGAACTAACTTTGTCCCTTTAAATAATGCCTTTACAACATAATTCATCAAAAATATGTCTACCATTGACATTTCATCAATTATCACAACATCAGCATCTATAGGTGTAACATCCATATCTGGATCTGGCTTTTCATCAGAAACTTTTCCTATTTCCAATAATCTATGTAAAGTGCTAGCCTCTTCACCAGTAGCTTCTGTCATTCTTTTAGCAGCTCTTCCTGTTGGAGCACATAGTACAACCTTTTTTCCTCTAGCTTTATACAAGTCTATAATAGTTTTTATTATAGTAGTTTTACCAGTACCTGGACCACCTGTAATAATACATACATTATTTTCATTGACCATTTTAACTGATTCTACTTGTTTTTCTGATAATTCCAATGAAGACAATTTTTCAGTTTTCTCTAATTCTTTATCAAAATTTGAAATTCTTTTTATATTATCTGCTTTCTCTAAACTTAAAATTCTCTGAACTATATTTAATTCTGTTTTGTAGTAATCCATTAAATATATCCAATCTTGAATACATAATTCTGTTTTTCCGGCAGTTGTAGCAATTTCTTCTCTTTCTTCTATTCTTATTTGTTCTTTTGCCCTTAAATCTTTTATTCCATCTAGCACATCATCTTCACTAACCCTAAGTAAATTAGTAACAAAAGCAATTAAATTAGCTTCTAAGACACAACTATGACCATTATATGTTGCTAAGGTTAACCCATGCCTTATTCCAGCATCTACTCTTTTTAGGTTGTTTCTTTCTACTCCTAAGTCCAATGCCATTTTATCAATTTGAGAGAAGTCAACTCTAACACCTATTTCACTTAAAACATAAGGATCATTCTCAACAATACTAATCGTATTTGCACCTAATTTTTTATATATTGTATTTGCACTTTGTGGTCCAATACCAAACTTCTCCAAGAATCCTACTATTTGCCATAATTCCCAATTTGCTACAAAACTCTCATTAATCTCTTCTGCCTTTTTTTTAGTAATGCCTTTGATTTCTGTTAATCTGTCAGGATCAGCTTTTAATACCTCTACTGTTTCTTCTCCGAATTTTTTTATTATCTTTTTTGCAGTAGCTGGACCAACGCCTTTAACAATTCCATTTGATAAATATTTTTCTAGTGCATCCAAAGTTTCTGGCATTATTTTTTCAAAAGTTTCAACTTTAAACTGGTCACCATAATCTGGATGAACAACAAATTTTCCTATTACCTTTAGGCTATCACCTTTTTGAACAAAAGGTAAATATCCCACTATTGTTGTTTCAGCAGATTCCATATCAAAACTAGCAATTGTATATCCATTAGTTTCATTTTTATAAATTATATCTTGTACTGTTCCTTTTAACTCCACTGTATCTATCCTTCCATCATTTTTTCACTTTAAATAAAAAGGGTTAAATATTATAAATTCGCCCTAATTAAAAACTAGGGCGAAACAATCATTTAACTATTAATATCCATATCTAGACATATACCAAGAATTTATATCAAATGGCTCACGAGTTTGTGGTAAACCATAATCAACTCCATAAGTTTCAACTCTTATACTTGTTATTACAGGTGGATTAACTGGTTTATCCTGAGTCAAATTAGTATCACTAGATGATGCTTCTCTAGTTTCAACTTCAACATTAGATATACTATCAACAACATCCATTCCTTCTATTACTTTACCAAAAGCTGCATATAAACCATCTAAATTATCTTGTTGATCAGTTGTTGTTATAAAGAATTGGCATGAACCTGAATTGTATCCTTCTGTGGCAAGTGATGAACTTAAATCACTATAATCTCCTCTTGCCATAGATATAACTCCTCTTTCATGTTTTAATGTATTATCATTATCTCCATTAGCAATAAACTCACCTTTTATAGTATATTCATCATCTGAATCTAGTCCTAAATCTCTTAATGTTGCATTTCCAGAACCATCTCCATTAGGATCTCCACCTTGAATCATAAAATCAGGAATAGTTCTATGGAATGTAAGTCCATCATAAAATCCATTGTTTGCTAAAGCAATAAAATTTGAAACAGTTTCTGGAGCATATTGAGGATACAACTCTATCTTAATAGTTCCAAAATTTTCTACTTCCATTGTTGCAATAGGATTTTGTGCAAAAAAGTTTTGCTTTTGTATAATTGTATTAGTTACATAAGCAATTAAGCCTAAAACAATTATTATTGCTAATATTGTTGCTACAAGCTTTGTCTTTCTAAATTCTTTAGAATCTGATTTAATTTTGCTTTTTGCTTCTTCAACTTTAGCTGTAGCTTTTTCTACTTTTTTATTTGCTTTTTCTATTTTTTTATTTTCTTCTTTGCCACTTTTAGATTCATCTTTTTTATCAGAGTCAACTTTCTTTTTTGATTCAACCTTCTTCTTTGAATCTTTACTTTCTTTTTTTACTGTATTTTTCTTTTCTTCTTCTTTATCTTTTGCAGATTCCTCTTTTTTTACTTCCTTTTCTTCTACTTTTTTATTTTTTTCTTGTTCTTCTTTTTTTGATTCTTTTCTCATAATATGTATCCTTCCTAAAATATCTACATCCGAAATTCATTTTCACGAAAATAATTTTATCACAATCTGTTTTATTTATCAATCTTTTGATTTCAAATAATTTATTTTATATGGTTTAATTTAAAAGATTATCAAACATAAATTGCTCTTGCATCCTTTTTAGTGACCTTTTTATTGTTTTAGCCCTTACTTCTCCAATACCATCTACAGTATCTAATTCTTCTATATCTGCTTGTAATAAATTTTGAAATGACTTAAATTTCTTAACTAAATTTTCAACTATATTACTTGGCATTCTAGGAATTTTATTTAATATTCTATAGCCTCTAGTATATACACTTACTTCATCATAGCTTTCTTGAGAAGTATATCCTAGAGCTTTTGCTATATTAGTAGATATCATTAATTCTTCATGTGACATATTTTGTATTTTTTCTAATGCTTTTTCTGATTTTTCTACATTTTTTCCTTTAGCATAATCTTTTATAATTAATCCTACTTCTTGTTCTATTCCATCTGTTAACTCTTCTAACTGCATTTCAATTAATCTTCCATCTGTACCTAACTCATAAATAGCTCTTTCTACTTCATCAACTACTTGCATAAGCATTCCTGCTCTTTGCAAAGTTTCTATAACTATTTGAAGAGTAACAATATCGTTAAATTCATATTCATTAAGTAAATTTAGCCTATTATCTAATACCTTCTTATATTTTTCAACAGTTTGTAATGCTTGACTAGCTTGTGAAGCAACTCTAGACGTATCTTCTAGTACATATCTATTGTTAGCTTGATATATAGTAATTATTCCTCTTCTTTGAGAAATACTTATAACTATATTACCAGTTTGTTTAGCAACACGTTCTGCAGTTCTATGCCTAGTACCAGTTTCCTGTGTAGGAATTGATTGGGATGGTACTAATTGAGTATTAGCAAATAAAATTCTTTTTAAATCGGAACTTAGTATAATTGCCCCATCCATTTTAGCTAATTCATACAATCTAGCAGAAGTATACTCTACATCTATATTAAAGCCACCATCTACTAAATCCATAACTTCTTTATTCTCGCCAATAACTATAAGAGCACCTGTTTTGGCTTTTAAAATATTCTCTAATCCTTCTCTTATAGGAGTTCCTGGTGCAATCAATTTTAAAATGTTAATAAAATCATTTTCTTTTATTGCCATTGTGCATGCCTTCCTTTCAGTTAAAGTCTTAAATTTTTTTGCTTATGTTTATTAAACATTTTATTAACAAGTAATTTATTGTTTTATTCCTACTGCTCTTAATGCATCGTTTATATTTTTCACACCTATTATATCTAAATTATACTTATTTTTCAATAGTTTTCTGTTATTTTCTGGAATCAAACATTTTTTAAATCCTAGTCTTTCTATTTCTTTAAGTCTTTTGTCTATTAGGTTAACACTTCTTACTTCTCCAGTAAGTCCTACTTCTCCAATAACGGCAATTTCTTTTGAAATACTTATATTTTTAAAACTAGAAGCAACAACTAATGCAATGCCTAAATCTGCAGCTGGCTCGTTAATTCTCATTCCACTAACAACATTTAAATATACATCTTGATTTCCTAATGCAAGATTTGCTCTTTTTTCTAGAACTGCTATCAATAATGCTAATCTATTAAAATCCACACCATTAGCAGTTCTTTTAGGAATTCCATATACACTCATAGTTGTTAAAGCTTGTACTTCTACTAAAAGTGGTCTTGTTCCCTCAATTGTACATATAATTACTGAACCAGAATATTTGTCTTCTCCCTCAGAAATAAGAATAGATGAAGGATTAGTAACTTCTATCATTCCTTCATTTTGCATTTCAAACATTCCCACTTCATTTGTAGAACCAAATCTATTTTTTACACTTCTAACAATTCTATAAGAAAAAAATCTTTCTCCTTCAATATATAAAACAGTATCAACCATGTGTTCTAAAACTCTTGGGCCTGCTATATTGCCATCTTTAGTAACATGCCCTATTATTATTGTTGTAATTTGATTTTGTTTGCAAACTCTCATTATTCTAGAGGTAATCTCTCTAACTTGGCTAACCGTTCCAGGTGCAGATGTTATTTCAGATGAATACATTGTTTGAATTGAATCTATTACTACAAGTTTAAGATTCATAGAAGTTATTTCATTATCTACAGCATCAATATCTGTTTCACCTAAAAACATTATATTATCACTATTTATGCCTAATCTATCGGCCCTTAGCTTTACTTGTTCAGCTGACTCTTCTCCTGAAACATATAACACTTTAGAATCATCACTCAAGTTAGCAATATTATTACATAGTTGTAATATTAATGTAGATTTTCCTATACCAGGCTCACCACCAACTAATACTAGTGAACCCTTTACTAATCCTCCACCTAAAACTCTATTTAATTCTGAATATCCAGTATTAACTCTAATAGCTTCTTTACCCTCAACATTTTTTAGCAAAGTTGGCTTAGCAGCTTGCTTTTGCCTTCCATTTACATCTACTGTTTTCTGTTCTTTTTCTTCATAAAATGTGTTCCATTCATTACATGCTGGACATTTTCCAAGCCATTTAGGCGATTCATATCCGCATTCACTACATACAAAAATTGTTTTTGCCTTTGCCATTTTTTACCCTTTCAATTTAATACCAGACTTTATATCTCTCTACTTTGTGTATTATCAATTTTCTTTAATATATTTGTTTCTATTGAATTTGTCCTACCATTTTCCGTTCTCGCTAACTGTATATTGTTATTATTCAATAAAACATTTAATTCTGTTCCATCAGGAAGTCTCCAGCTTAATGGTGACTCTTTAGTGATTCCAGCTGATAAAATTAATTTATCATTTTCATCTTTTGCCATTTCTTTTCTATCAGTAACTAAATTTTCCTTTCCTCTACTTACTGGTAATTTAACTGGTCTTATTCTACCTCTTTTATCTCTCATAAGAAGCTGATATACTTCTCCACCTTGTTCTTTATCCTCATATTGTGCCAAAAATATATTAATATTTGCATTTGGATCTATTCCTTGACTGGCTAATAGTTTTTTCACTGTTTCTTTATCTTCTAATTTTACTATAGAACTAGTTTCAAATGCTCCTGAATACTCTTTATTAGTAAATTCTTTTATTTCTTCAACGGCATTATAATTCTCAGGCACACCTCTTATTTTATCAAGTTGTTCTTTGGATAAATGATATCCATCTAAATTCCATGATGGTAATGGTTCATCTTTTAGAGTTAATTCTACTTTTCTAGATTCATATTTTTCGCAATCTTCTAAATATCTATCATAAAATTCTTCAGGTACAAACCAAAATATATTTTTGGCTTCACCTGTTAGTTCATCTCTTTCTGATTTTCCAATTTTAATAAGTCTAGTTTTCCTTGGTACGCATTCATGTCTACCACCAAATATATTATTAAAATAATATTTAGCTATTCTTTTTATTTCATTTTTTGATAGTCTCTCTTTAAGATTATGAGTATCAGTATGTCTTAAGCAATCTTCATACATAAGACATCTTATTTCAAAAGGCTTACCAATTCCAGCTGAATAATCTTTTGTAGTACTAATTCCATTTTGTAATTCTAATTTTGCATCTTTCTCAGTTATACATGATAATTCCGAATTAGTAATAAAATGATCTAATACATCCAAATTTTCTTTCCATTTGCTAGTGTTTGTCCCATGTATAAAGTATGTCCAACCATTAGGTATGGTTATTTCTTTTTTCATAATTAAATCCTCTTTTAATATTCTTTATTACCATTTAATAAAAATACAAGTAATTCTATAAATACTGCATGTGACCAAGCTAATCCTATTACCCATTTTTCATTTAAGTCACTATTTGATTGTTCAGCAAGAAATCCTTGTGGAGTAGCACTTTGTACAATAAAATTCAAACATTCATTAGCTTTTTTATCATCTCCAGCGGCATGGAAATACAATCCCATCCATCCAGTAGCAATTATCCATGGGTTATTTCCACCTAAATAGCCATCATTTTGATAACGTAAATATCCTCCTGAATATGTTCTTAAAGTCATATTTATTTGATCTATTGTATTTTGTACATATTTTTCATTCATATTAAATACTCTGAATGGGAATATTGATGCAACTACGCTTACATCTACCAATCTGTCTGTTGTATTTCTTAGTAAAACATTTCTGTGCTTATCAACTAAATTATCTAAAATAAATATTTTTGTATCTCTTTTATAATCTTCTAATTTATCTTTGCATTTAAGTATTTCATCTTGCTTTAGTCTATTTTTTTCAAACAAATCAAATACTTCATTATAAATTTTTATCATTGAGTCAAAAGCATTATATATTGCTGCTAAAGAATATAAATGTATGCCTTCTGTATTTTCCCATAAATCATAACTTGGATGTTTATATATAGCATCTCTTTCTTTATAGTTATAATCTTTTTCTAATTCCATTCTAACTTTATCATCTTTTTCTTCTCTTCCTAAAATATAGTCAATATATTTTTCAAGGAAGTCAATAGCTTTCTCTAGCATTTTCAAATTATCTTTTAGGAATTTCACATCTTTTTTACTATTTTTTCTTGATACTACTTCAAAATGTCTATATGCACCATATACAACTGTAGCAGTCTCATCTATTTGATATCCCCAACAAGGTGCAAGTCTTCCATCAGTATAAAATCTTTGTTCCCACATTCCGTTTTTTTCTTGAGTTTTCCTTAAAAAGTTTTCATATAACTTTTTAGACATATTTTCAAATCCTATAAAATCTAAAGCTTTATATACTAACACAGAATCTCTAGGCCAACAATAAGCATATCTACCACTTTTATCTCTTTCTTCATCAACCTCAACAGATGCAGAAATACCACCTGTTCTTTCATTTATTAATAAAGCCATTAATAATATTGTTCTTTTATATATTTGGATTATTTTATTCATATAATCAGTTCCATCTGGCTCTAGATTTAGTGTATCATGGTCTTCAACATATTTTCTCCAATGTCTTATAACCTTATTGATTTCTTTATTAACATCTATTCTTCTAACTTTTTCAATTTGTTCCTGTATTTCTGTTAGGCTATCATCGCCAGACGATATATATACATACATACAAAATTCTCTAGTTTCACCAGGTTTTAATTCACCTAAGTCATAACTAATTGCTGAATCAGAACTCATACCAATGTAATCCTTATCATAGATATTTCCTGAGTTAATATTGTTTTCAACATTATTTAATTGATGACTAAATAATTTTTCTTTTGAGAATGTTGCACAAGTATAATTGTGACTATATTGAATTAGTGCATTATCTGATATCATTCCTCCGGCAGTATTATTGTAAGAAGAAAACACTTTTGAATGCACTATAAATTTCAATGCTAAATCTATATTATTATCATTTTTAAATATGTATTTTTTTAGTAATACATCTTGACTTATCATTGCACAATCTATTTGTTTTACTTTTAAATTAAAGTATGTATTTTCTATATCTGTTACTAAAACATTAGTATCTTCTTCATAATATTGGTTATATCTATTATTAACATCATTATGTAAATAGATAATATTAGAATCATTAACTTTTATTCCTATATGATAAAAATCTGAATATTGCATATAATCTGGAGAAGGATAATATAATCTTAATAATTCTCCATATTTACTGTAGGTTGCTATTAAATCCTTATTTCCTATAAAAGCATCGTTATAATATTTTTTCTTCATTTGATTTTACTCCTTTATTTTATTTATTTTGCATAATATCAATTATTTGTCTTCTAAGTTCATTTACTCTGTTATTTAGTTTTACCATATCTACATCAGAATTTGATGACAATCTTATATGTTCTTTTAAGTTATGTTTCATTTCTTCAATTTCATCTTCTAAAGCCTGCATTTTATCTAATATATCTAATCTTTGTTTTTGTTTATCTGTAGGATTTACACAATGTTGTGTCTTAGCTAATGTTTCATCTAATGTATATTCCTCGCCATATTTTGGTATTGTTACACCTATATTAGTTGTTTCTTCTATTTTTTGTTTTAACGCCTCTTGTGAATGTGGTTCACCATGAACTAAAAATATATGTTCTGGCATCTTGTTTCTAAAAGAATATACAAAATTCAATAACCATTCTTGGTCAGCATGTCCAGAATATCCTTCAATATATTCTACTCTTGCCTTAACAGCAAATTCTTCTCCAAGTATCTTAACCTTTTTTTCTCCATCTACTATTCTTCTACCTAATGTGCCAGGTGCTTGATATCCAACAAATAGTATTGTACTCTTAGGATTCCAAATATTATGTTTTAAATGATGTTTTATTCTACCGACATCACACATTCCACTAGCTGAAATAATTATACATGGTTCATTTGATTCATTTAAAGCTTTTGATTCTTCTACTGTTTTTGTAAATGATAGTCCCGGAAAATCTAGTGGATTATCCCCTCTTTTTATGAATTCTTGTATTTCTGGTTTAAATAATTCCATATTATTTCTAAATACCTCTGTTGCAGATGTTGCAAGAGGACTATCTACATATACTTTTGCTTTCATAAGAGTTTCATACTCTTTTGCAAATGCCTCATCATTTTTTCTTAAATCTTTTATCTTATCAAGTTCAAACAATATTTCTTGTGTTCTACCAACAGCAAATGATGGTATTACTACAGTTCCACCATTATCTAATGTTTCTGAAACAATTTTCAAAAACATTGAAGCCTTTTCATTATTTTTTAAATGTAATCTATCTCCATAAGTAGATTCCATTATTAAATAATCTGCTGTATCTATCATTGTTGGGCTTGATAATAAAGGTATATCATTATTTCCAATATCACCACTAAATACAACTTTTTTTGTTTGTCCATTTTCCGTTACCCAAACTTCAATTATACTAGAACCTAACATGTGTCCTGCATCATTAAATCTAACTGAGATATTTTCATCTATTTGAATAATTTCATCATATTTTACTGGTACAAAAAGTTCCATAGAATTTTCTGCATCTTCAACTGTATAAAGTGGTTCTATAGTTTTTTCACCATTTCTTTTTCTCTTTTTATTCTTTATTTCATTTTCAGATTCTTGTATATGTCCACTATCTGGTAACATAATGGAGCATAAATCCCTAGTTGCTTTTGTAGCATATATAGGTTTTCTATATCCTTCTTTATATAACTTAGGTATCCTTCCGGAATGATCTATATGTGCGTGTGTTAATAACATAAAGTCTATTGTATTAATATCATAATCAAAAGGCTCATCATTTAACAACTCTTCTTCATAATTTCCCTGATGTAGACCACAATCTACTAAAAAGTGTTTTCCTGCAGCTTCGACTAAAAAGTTCGACCCTGTAACTGTTTCTGCTGCTCCTAAAAATGTAACTTTCATATTTTCCTTTTCCAAAGATAATTTCTTTATCTTTTGCACAAAATTTAGATTTTATGGAAAATCTATAAACCTTTTTAAGCAAATATCTTTACTTTCTTCGTTTTTCTAATATGGATATTGCTATTTTTAGGAAGTTCAACATAGTTCGTACTATCTAAAACATCTCCATCATATATTTCAGCATATAATTTTCCATCTTTTACACTCAACTTAATAGTTAAAGATTCTATTGATATATTTTTAGTAATAAAAATACTCTTTAACAATCTATAATCTATATCAATATTTTTAGAAATTGGAGTTACTATATCTAATTCTAAACATTTTGCTAAAGTATCTCTTTCAAGTTTTTCAAAATCAATAATGTCCATCATTTTTTTATCTTGACTAATAGGCAAATATTTTAGATATCTTATTTTATAAATATAATCAATCAAAGCATCTTTTGATTCTCTGTTTTCAAGTTGTTTAGAAAACTCTGTAAAAAATACTTTTTGCAAATCTTCTAAGTCATAACCATTAACATTATCATAATATTTAATTTTTTCAGTAAGTTCTGTTCTTATTCTAATAAATTCTTTTGGATTTTGTAACAAATTACATTCTTCTAATTCGTTAAGCAATTCCTGTCTTTGTTTTTGTACTCTTTCTTCAAAATGGCTAACACTAAAGATTTTCTTTTCATTAGGTAAAGTTTTATTCAATTTTACATACTCTTCTCTAAGTTTTTTTGAGTCGCTTAATTCTTCATCTAATTCTTTAATTTGATTAAGTAATTCTCTTTTTCTTTTACTTATGTCTTCAATATATTTTTGTTGATTTTGCATCTTTTTTAATTTTTCTTTGTCTTCTTTTAAAGCTTTTTTCATATAATCAGACTGATTCTTATCCATGGACAAATAAAAATTAAGTGCAACTTGTTCAATTTCATTTAACAAGTCTGAATTTACTACTTTACTAATTTTATCAATATTAGTAGAATTTAAACCATTTATATATCTTTCACCTAACAAATAAAGTAAATCTGTATAAATTGCATTACATTCTATACTTTCTATTTCATTAATTATTTGAGACCAAGAAAATCCATTGAAATCTCTTATAACTTCTGAAGCAGAAATACATTTTCCAATCTGTAATGTAGCAAGTAATGCTTTATATTTAATATCTAATTTAGGACTAATTTTATCTAAACTTGCTTTTATAATACTATATAAAATTACTTTTTCACTAGGAAAGAATATAACTTTTTGATCATTATTGTAATTATTATCTGGTTCTTCTTCTACTATTTTACATCTAGACACAGTAAGTTCTTTTTCTAAGGCAGAATTAGGCTTTGCTATTTCTATTTCTTTACAATATTTTTTTACTATGTCTACAATTAACTGTAAAAATTCCTCTTTTTCCGGTACTTCCCTTTTTACAGTTTTGTAATCATTATAAGCACCTTCTACTTTATAAAACATACTTAATAAAAGATTTTGTGCTTCTTTTTCAAACTTCTTGCTTTCGCAAATTTCTTCTAATTCTTCACTATAATCTTTTTTTAAAAGTTTTGATTTCACTTTTATTCTCCTTTGTGTTTTATTATTATTTATTATAAATAAATTTATTCCTGTCCTTCAGAATTTTCTACTTCTATTGTATTTTCTTCATTTTCTGTTGGTGTATCTCCTGGAGCCATTTTTAATTCTTGCCATCTTTCTTTAGACATTAACACTTCTCTAGGTTTGCTTCCTTGATACCCTGAAATTATACCTCTTTGCTCCATCTGGTCAATTATTCTACCAGCTCTTGCATAACCCACTTTAAACCTTCTTTGTATAAATGATGTTGATGCTTGTCCAGTTTCTATAACTAATTCAATTGCATCATTTAATAATGGATCTGTATCATCATCATCTTCTTCATCTGTCTCAGCTTTTTCAGTTTCTCCACTCTTTTCAATAGATTCAATTATATTTTCATCATATTCAGTTTCTCCGTCTTTTTTCAAGAATTTAACAATATTTTCTACCTCACCATCAGATATAAAAGCACCTTGAATTCTTATTGGCTTTGGTGCACCAGAAGGATAAAATAACATATCCCCTTTTCCTAAAAGTTTCTCTGCACCAGCACTATCTAATATAGTTCTTGAATCTACTTGTGAAGATACAGAAAATGCTATTCTTGATGGAATATTTGCTTTAATAATTCCTGTGATTACATCTACTGATGGTCTTTGAGTTGCAATAACTAAGTGCATTCCAGCTGCTCTAGCCATCTGAGCTAACCTACAAATAGCATCTTCAACATCTTTTGCTGCAACCATCATCAAATCTGCAAGCTCATCTATTATTATAACTATCTGTGGTAATTTAGGGTTTCCTTCCTTTTCCGCTAAATTGTTGTAACCTTTCATATCTCTAACTTTCTTTTCAGCAAACAAACTGTATCTTTTTACCATTTCTTGTACTGCCCATGCTAAAGCACCTGCAGCTTTTTTAGGGTCAGTTACAACAGGTATAAGTAAATGTGGAATTCCATTATACACTGAAAGTTCAACAACCTTTGGATCTATCATAAGAAGTTTTACTTCACTAGGTTTAGCTTTATATATTATACTAGTAATTAGTGTATTTATACAAACTGATTTACCAGAACCTGTTTGACCAGCTATCAAAGTATGTGGCATTTTTGCTATATCTGTTACTACAATATCTCCCGCGACATCTTTACCTAGTGCAAAAGTAAGTTTTGATTTACTATTAATAAATTCATCTGATTCTATAATATCTCTTAATGGAACCATATTTTTCTGTTTATTAGGAACCTCAATACCTACAGTATGTTTTCCAGGTATAGGAGCTTCTATTCTTATTGTTTCTGCCTCTAGGCTTAATGCTATATCATCAGAAAGATTTGCTATTTTACTTACCCTTACACCTTCTGCTGGAGCTAACTCATATCTTGTAATAGCAGGACCTACAGAAACATTTTCTACTTTTGCAGATACTCCAAAACTATATAATGTTCTTCTAAGCTTTTCTGCTGTTGCTAATAATTGCTTTTCACTGTTTTGATCTCCAGTATTTTTTCCTTCTTCAAGAAGTGTAATTGGTGGAAATTCATAATGCTCATCATGAACAGTAATACCATGATCTAATTGTAGTACCTCTTTAGTTTTTGATTCTTTTTCTTCCTCTTGGCTAGTAAACAAATCATCTCCTGCAGACTGTATTACTTGCTTTTGAGAATTATTATTTTTCTTTGAAAATATTGATGCATCTAAATTATCTTTTGAATGGTCATATTTCTTAGGCTCATTTAAGTTTATTGTAATTTGTTCTTCTAAATTTTCTTTATTTCTAGCTTCTCTTTCTTGTTTTTCTCTTAGTCTTCTTTCTCTTCTAGTTTCTGTTCTTTCGGTTTCAACATTTGCAACATTTTGTTTTTCTTGAATTTTACTTTGCTCCCTTTCTTTATATCTTCTAGATTGTTTCTCTGCAAATTTATCTATAGAATTAGATATTGCATCAGCTGGATGTAGGCCGAAAATAAATACTAACGCTATTAAAGAAACTCCTATTGAAGCTATAACAGTTCCAAGAATTCCTATTAAATTAATTAAAGGAGCCGCAATTACTGTTCCAAGAACTCCTCCACCTATATCTCGTGTTCCTAAATCATAAGCTTGACCAAGAATAGTATCCATAGATTGTGCAATATCTATACTACCTTTGTATATTTGATAACTACTAAAAATAACATCAATTAATACTAATATACATACAAACATAAATATTTTAGGCATATAATATTTTGTATCTTTATCATAAGCAATATATAAAGAAAACGCAAAAAGAGCAATAGGCACTAAGTATTTAATATATCCTAATACTCCTCCTAATGCTGGACTAAGTGTTTGTCCTAAATAACCTGATTTTGTATAAATAAGCACAGCAAGTAAAATGCTAAGTACAATAAGTATTGCAACAGTTATATTTAGCTTCTTTTGTTCTTGCTTTTTTTTGCTTTTTCTTCCTCTTGGCATTAACTTCTCCTCCGTTTATTATAATACTATCTTATTGTATCATTAAAGTTTTTTAATTTCTACTATTTTTAAGAAATTTTTATTATACTCCTCTTCTTGCTCCACAATCACAATATTGATAATCAACATAAGTTTCCCAATAACCTTGATCTTCAGTATGTGTAACAGCTGGTATTGTTTTAGTTCTATTTACATAGTTTCCAATATATCTTTCATTTTTAATTTTATCTTTAATTATTATTTTTTTTAAATCATCTATTGTAAATCCGTTTTCAAACCAATATATTTCACCATCACTATACCATTCACCATCAGAATGTAATGTATAAAGTTGCGCTCCATTAATAGTTTGAGCAGGAGTGTCAACAACAGTCACTATATTTGATACCCAACGCTGTGTAGTGTGATCTTTCCAAAAATGTACGTGTGCAGGTTGAGCTGAAGAACTACTTTGACTTGAGTTATTTTCGCTGCTTTCAATACTTTTATTTTCATTTTCTTTTATCGTTACATTTTCAGTATCTTCTGAATTTCCGGAATTTTTTGAATTTTCGTCATTTTTCACATTTTCTATATTCTCTACATTTTCTGAATCAGAATTCTCTTCAACTATATTTTCATCTAAAGAAGTTTGATTTTCTACAATATTTTCATTTTCAACTAATATATTCTTATTTTCATTATTATCTTTTCTTTTATTTAACAAGAAAATAACAAATAAAATAATAAATAAAATAATAAGTATTAATGCTAATATAGTCAATATATTTCTTTTTTTCATATTATAATCCTTTTATATTTTCTCAATCTAAAAATTAAAGTTATAACTAAATGATAATTTTTCTTTAAAAAATCTCATCATTAATAATACCTTATATAAAATTATATATTATACAAATTTCATTTTCAACATAATGAAAGAAAAAGTTTTTCATATTATATTTTGAAACTTCAATAGATATAATTTTTTCATTTTATGAATCGTCCCAAAATAAAAAAACAATAACAAAATAAAATTTTCAGAATAATATATGATATATGGTAGATACTAATTCGGGGAGGATTAAATGATTTCATTATGTATTAAAGATAATAATTCAAAAATTCAAAATTTTATAATGAAAAAAATTGGTGAATCAAATATTCCCGACATCTATTATTCTAAACATACATTTAAAATTTATAAAAATATTATTATACATTATAAGGGAAATAATCCCGAAAAGTTTTATAAATTCATTTCCAATTTACTTTCAGACGTTATAATAAAATATTATGAACCTATAATTATAAAGCGTTTGATTATAAAAGATTATTTTTATTTTGACGCTTTAGATAGAAATTCTATATATAATGAATATTCTTTGCTTAATCATAATAGCAAAAAATATATAAAAGAAGATATTCTAAATTATATCAAAAATAATAAAAACATTGTATTAAATGGTTTTGTTAATTTTAGATTATCCAATTATCAAACTTCACTTGAGCCTTATATTGAAAAATCTGTTAATAAATTTGTATTAGATAAAGAATATTTAGAATTTGTGAGCCTTCTAAGAGGATATGTAGACTCTAAAATTCCAAATCCTATAAAACTTCACTTAATTTACTCTAATAAGGAATCGATTATATTAGATGAAAATTATAATATTATAGAACTTGAAAATTTTGACTCAGAGTATTTATCAGATATTTCATTTTCACAGAATGACTACGCTTTAAATACATTGATTGGTAAATTACCACAATCAATATATATTCATCTTATCTCACCTAAAGATGAATATATAGAAACACTTGAATTAATCTTTGGAAACAAAATTCATATATGCACAGGATGTTCTATTTGTAATGCATATAAATTGCTAAATTTGAAATGATAAATTTGAAGATGAATTTGGGGACACCTTCCAAAAACAGCTGTTTTTGGAAGGTGTCCCCAAATTCATCATTCTACACTCTTAAGTGACTCAATCATATCAATTTTCTTTAAAGAAAAATATGTAATTATATTTACTATAATAGCAAATGCAGCTGTAATAAGTACTCCAAATAAGTAACTCCAAATGGTTATTTGCGGATTAAACATAAGCATATCTATTTCACAAGTTTTTATAATATATAATGTTAAGAAATAGCCTCCACCTATACCAAATAGCATTCCTATTATTGTAAGAATAATTGTTTCTCTAGAAATATAGTCATATACTTCTTTATCATAAAATCCTAATACTTTTATTGTTGCTAGTTCTCTAATTCTTTCTGTTATATTTGCATTTAACAAATTATATAAAACAACGAAAGCTAATAGACCAGCTGAGATAATCAATATCCATACAACTAAATCCATATTATCCATTATTTCTGAGAATATTCCTTCAGTATTAGACATAAATGTAACACCTGAAATATAATCTTTGTTTTGAAGAATTTGCTTTCCTAAATTATCTTCTTCTTCTTCAGACATCTCTGGTGCATTTACATAAATTACATTATACCCTATTCTTGTATTATATAATTGATTATATAATTCTGGTGACATATAAATATAATGATATATATAGTTTTCTGTAATTCCTGTAACTTTCACATTGCATTCTTTATCATCAGCATTTACTAATTTTATTTCATCGCCAACACTTATATCTAATAATTTAGATAATTTTTCTGTTATTACTACTCCATCATTATTTAAAGTATATTTTTCATCATTGTTAGTTCTTGATTGTAATACTATAAAGTTACTTAGTTCACCAATATTTTGAGGTACTATTAACTGAATAGATTGAGTATTATCATCTTTATCAATAGTTACAGATTGAACATTAGCATTTAAAATGCTTTCAGATTGTTCATATCCACTTATAATATTATCTATATTCTCTAAATCCTCATTTTTATATTCTTCATTTAAAGAGATACTAATTTCATATTTATCTATTTTTCCATATTGTGAAGGTATCATTCCAGTGATTGCATCTCTTAATCCAAATCCTGCAATTATTAATGCTGTACATCCACCTACACCAATAATAGTCATCATAAATCTCTTTTTATATCTAAATATATTTCTGGTTGTAACTTTAGTTGTAAATTTCATTCTTTTCCAGATAAAAGTAATATGTTCTAAAAATACTCTTTTACCAGGTTTAGGAGCTTTTGGTCTCATAAGAGTAGCCGGCTTTTGTTTTAATTCTTTATAACATGAGAATATTGTGGCTCCAATTGTACAAATCATTGCTGCAAGCATTCCTATTGTTGCATAAGTCATATTAAATTCTAATATTACTTCTGGTATGTCATACACCATAGCATATATGTTTGCAATTACTTTAGGCAATAAACTGAATCCTATAAAAATTCCTATCATTCCACCTATTATAGTTGCTAAAGTTGCGTAAATTATATATTTACTTGCTATTTGAATTTTATTATATCCTAGAGCTTTTAATGTTCCTATTTGTACTCTTTGCTCTTCAACCATTCTCGTCATAGAGGTTAAACTTATTAAAGCTGCTACTATAAAGAATACTATTGGGAAAACTTGTGCCAAATTTGCTACTCTATCAGTATCTTGTATGTAACTAACATAACCTGCATTTTGTTCTCGATCTAATATATACCAAGTTGGTCTTTCAATTGAATTAACTTCTTCTTCTGCTTCATCTAATTTTTTCTCGGCATCTGCTATTTTAGAATTAAATTCGTCTCTAGCATTATTTAATTCGACTTCTGCTTCCTCAATTTGCTTTTCGCTTGAGTTTAGCTTACTTTGAGCTGCATTTAATTGTGAATATGTACTATTTTTAGTTTGATTTAGCTGTTGCTCTTGTGCCTCTAATTCTCTTTTGGCAGAATCTATTTGATTTTGACCTTCTTGAAGTTTATTTTTTGCACTTTGTAATGCACTATCTGTCTCTGTAACAGTTTGATTAATATCGGTAATACCTTGTGCACTTAATTGATTATCTATTACTAAAAGTCCTGCTTGTATTTTAGCTATTTCTTGATTTAATTCAGTTAATTGAGCATTTATTTCTTCAATTCTTTCTGCATCCTCTACTTCATCTAAAGTTTGCAATTCCTCAGTTAGCTTTTTTGTTTCATCTTCGTCATTACTTAAAGTCGTTTTAAGACTATTATACTGCGTTTGTATAGCTTTAAGTTGTTTTAAGCTTTCTTCATATTGATTTATTTGGTTTTCCGCTTCTTGTTTCGAATTATTAAAAGTTTGTTCATTATCTTGTAATACTTTTTTTGCATCTTCTAATTGCTGAGCTGCATCAGCAAACTTTTTATTTGCAGAATTTCTATTTGCAGCTAATTCATCTCTACCATTTTCTAATTCTTTTTTAGCTGAATTAATCTCATTTTCTGCATCCTGTAGTTCTTTTTCTCCATCAGTTTTTTGTGTTTCAAACTCATTCTTTGCATCTTGAAACTTTTGATTTGCTTTATCATATAACGCTGTATATCTTGCCTCTTTTCTACTATCAGCAATCTCTTCTATTTTATCCTCTGCACTTTGTACTTTATCTTCATATTCATCTTTATAGCATCTAAGATTTTTAGCCCCTTTTACTGTTAAATATATATTAGTGTAAATATTAGTATTTATATTGCCCGCATAAACATATAAATAGTAATTTATAACTCCTGAGCCAAGTTTTGTACTTCCCCTATCTGTAGAAATATACATTGGTGAATCCACTATTCCAACAATTTGTAAAACATTGTTTTTCAATAAATTGATTTCATTTCCATCATCATCAGTAATATTGTCCACTTGTACTTCTATTGTATCACCTATTTTGTAATTAGTTCCTTCTAAAAAACGCTCTTCTACTACACACTCATTTTCATTTTCTGGAAGCCTTCCATCTATTAAATTTAAAACATTTATAGAATCAGCTATACTTTCCATTTTTACAACAAACTGCTCATCTCCAGCGGTTATTATTGCATCAGTTTGGTATGTTCCTTCAGCATTATCTATATCTTCTAGTTTTTTTAATTCTTGTATATCTTCATCAGTAAGTCCTAATGTTGATATAATTTGAATATCCATAACATTTTGGTCATCAAAATATTTATCTAATGTTGCTTTCATGTCGGGGCTTGTAGCTTTTATTCCTGCAAAAAAGCCAACACCTAAAAGAACTATCAAAAGTATTGATATAAATCTTTTGAAACCTTTTATGATTTCTTTAAAACAATCTTTTAATAAGGCCTTTTTCATTATGCTCACCCCTTTTCATATTTTAATCTTTTATTTTATACTACATTAATTACCATTCTATTTCAGAAATAGGAACAGGATTATCATTAAGTTCAATATTTGAAGCTGTACCATTTTTGAAATGTATTACTCTATCTGCCATAGGAGTTAACGCTGCGTTATGTGTTATTATTATTACTGTCATATTTTCTTTTCGACAAGTATCTTGCAATAATTGAAGTATTTGCTTACCAGTTTTATAATCAAGTGCTCCAGTTGGCTCATCACACAAAAGTAATTTAGGATTTTTCGCAATAGCTCTTGCAATGGCTACTCTTTGCTGTTCACCACCAGATAATTGTGAAGGAAAATTTTTTAATCTATCTTCCAATCCAACTTTTACGAGTATTTCCTTTGGATCTAAAGGCTTTTTGCAAATTTGTGTAGCTAACTCAACATTTTCTAATGCAGTTAAGTTTTGAACTAAATTATAAAATTGAAATACAAACCCAATATCATCTCTCCTATATTTAGTTAATTGTTTATTTTTAAATTTAGCAATATTTTTTCCATCAATAATAACTTCTCCTGATGTAGCTGTATCCATTCCACCAAGTATATTTAAGGCGGTTGTTTTACCAGCTCCACTAGGACCTACAATAACTACAAGTTCTCCTTTTTCTATTTGAAAATTTGTATTATTCAATGCTTTAATACTAACTTCTCCCATTTTATACTCTTTTACAACATCTTTAAATTCAATATAAGCCATCCTCTTCATCCCTTTCCTTTTTATAAAAAGGTAATTTTATAATTATATATGAACGAACTTTAATACTATTCATTTATATTTTATCATTTTTTATTTTTAATTTCTATAAAATATTATAAAAAGGGAGTATTTTTTATACTCCCTTTCTAATACTTTCAATATTCTTTTTACATTTTATCAAATATAATATATTTGTCAATTAAATTTACATGAAATTCACATTTATAATACTTAACATTCTACAAAATAATAATTATGATGCTCATAATTTATTATTTTTATAATATCATTTATATTTATTGATATTGTTCTAGTATTTATATTAGGATGAACTAAAATTTCTTTACCTTCCAGATTTTTATCAAATAGAACTACTACTTTGTTATCTTTATCATTTATTATTCCTAATGGTGTAACACTTCCTTGTTCTAATGAAAGTATGTTTTTCAATTCATCTTGACTTGCAAAAGACAGATGTTTAGCATTTAGTAATTTTGATATTTTATTTATATTAGCTCTTTTTGTATCTTCTAAAACTAATAAAAAATATTTTTCATTTTTATCTTTTAAAAATAAATTTTTGCAGCCTATTCCATCTATTTTATTTTTTAAGTGCTTAGCTTGTTCCACAGTAAAAACAGCCTCATGTTCGATTTCTTTATACTTAATATTTAATTTTTCTAAAATTTCATAAATATCCATTATATTTTCCTTTTTTGTGCAAAATAACAACAAAATGCTAAAAATGAATCTGGTAATATTTTTGCAAAAAATCTTACTAAACTAATATACCATGAAGTAAAAATAACTTTTCTACCTTTAAACATTTTTGAAACTGCTTTTTTAGCTACAATTCCACTCTCTGCCTCTGGAGAATTAAATTTAACATCTGCAACTTTTTGAAAATTTGTTTTAACTGGACCTGGACATAACACACTAACATGTACATTTGATTTCTGAAATTTTAATTCTCTTTGGATTCCCTGTGTTAATCTTACAACATAGGCTTTACTTGCATAATACGTAGACATTAGTGGTCCTGGCATGAATCCAGCTATTGATGCCACATTCATTATATATCCTTTATTTACTTTGCACATATCTTGCAAAAACAATTTCATAAGAATATGAAGTGCAGTTATGTTAGTATCTATAATTTGTTCTTCCTTTTCTATTTTTGTATCTATGAATTTTCCACAGGTTCCTAAACCTGCATTATTAATAAGTACATCTATATTTTTAAACTCTTCCTTTACCTCACTATATAATTGTACACAATTTTTTCTATCAGATAAATCAACCAATTTTATATAAACATTTATTTTATACTTTCCTTCTAACTCATCTTTTAATTCTTTCAAAGCATTTTCACTTCTAGCAACAATTATTAAATCATAATTTCTTTTAGCAAGTTCTCTTGCAATGTCTCTCCCTATACCTGATGAAGCTCCAGTAACTAAAGCTAGCATTTAAAACCTCCTCTTAGATAACATTTACATTTTTACGACTTTTTCCCATGGTAAATTATCTTTTCCAAAATGTCCATAATTTGTTGTTAATTTATATATAGGCCTTTGCAAATCTAAATAATTTATAATTCCTCTTGGTGTTAAATCAAATTTTTCCACCTTATTTATTATTGCTGACACTGGTATAGTTTCTGTACCAAATGTATCTACAAATATTGAAACTGGTTTAGCAACTCCAATTGCATAAGATAATTGTATTTCACACTTTCTAGCATACCAATTTGCCACTATATTTTTAGCCAAAAATCTTGCCATATAAGATGCACTTCTATCTACTTTAGTAGGATCTTTACCGGAAAATGCTCCTCCTCCATGTCTAGCGTATCCTCCATAAGTATCAACAATTATTTTTCTACCAGTAAGCCCACTATCTCCTAAAGGTCCTCCTATAACAAATCTTCCTGTTGGGTTTATATAATATTTTGTATTAGAATCAATTAAATTCTTTGGAATTACTTTATAAATAATTTTTTCTTTTACTTCTTTTCTAAGTTCTTCTATGTCTTTTCCATCAACATGTTGAGTTGAAAGTACAATAGTATCAATTCTTAAAGGTTTCCCATCATCATACTCAACTGTAACTTGTACTTTTCCATCAGGTCTTAATCCTCTAATTTCCTTGCTTTTTCTAACACTAGTTAATTTTTTTGCTAGCTTATGAGCTAAATCTATTGGAAGAGGCATATAGTTCTCAGTTTCATCACAGGCAAAGCCAAACATTATACCTTGGTCTCCTGCTCCTTCCGAATTAGCATTCTCTCCTTCTTTATCTTCTAAACTTTTGTCAACCCCCATTGCTATATCTGAAGATTGCTTAGAAATATTTACAATAATTTTACAAGTTTTATAATCAATGTCTATGTTTGCATTATTATATCCAATTTCTTTAATAGCATTCCTTGCTATTTGTTCAATATTTATATTAGCATTAGTTGTAATTTCTCCTGTAATATATACTTCTCCTTTGCTTGCCAAAGTTTCACAAGCTACTCTAGAATTTTTATCTTGTTTCAAGCACTCATCTAATACGCTATCTGAAATATAATCACATAATTTATCTGGATGCCCTTCTGTAACACTTTCCGATGTAAATAAATATCTCATAATTTAATATCGTAATTTATACGAAATCCTCCTTTTTTGAAATTTTTTTTATTAAGTTATCCACATTTTATTACATATCTGTGGATGATATTACAAAAATGTAATATTAAAATAATATTTGTAATCATCTATCATCTAAACTCTTATTTTCCTGCAATACTAAAGATTGTCTTAACTTTTCTAAATATTTTGCTATATTGCTTACATTTGAAGTAACCCATTTCTTACTAACTCCAACCAATCCGCTTTCTTTTTCCTTTTTTTCATATTCAATTGCCTTTTTTCTAATAATTTCTACACCATTAGATTCATTATATCCTGCTTCTAAATTTTCATTTCCATCTATTAAGGGTAATATGTCTGGTTTACTTTCTATTTTTAGCATTAAATTAATTCTCCCAAAATCGTTCATGCACTTAACAAGTTCATCAATTTGAGGAATAGTCATTTTTTCAGGACAATAAATAACAACAGCATTTCTATCTGTCTTAAAAATTCTCATTATAACCATATTATATTTTTTAGATAGCTCATCTACTTCTGCATCTTCAACATCTTCTCTGGAAATCTTTTTTATCAACTCCATTGCTTCATATTTATGTTGTTCCATTTTTTTCGTTGCTGAATATCTTTTTCCATTTTGAGATATTAAAATAACTGCAGCATTTTTATGTGATACAGATAAATTAATTGTATCTGATAAAAAAACATCTTGCATATCAAATTTAAAATATTTTTTCATTAGTTTTTCTTCATCTGCTGAAAGTGTGTTTATTTTATATTTTAAAAACATATCTAAAGCAGCATTATGATTCATTTCGTTACTTTCATCACTTTTAATACTACTATTATCTATATTAGTTTCATAGTAATAGTATCTTCCTTTATCATACACATATAATTGTTCTTGCAATTTTTTATCTTTAGAATTATCTTCTAAACTAATCAAATATTTTCTTAAATTATTAGCATCTGCTTCTTTGACCTTATCAGAAACGCAAATAGTAACTAAGTTACCATAAGAATTCGTATCCTGCCCTTTAATAAAAGGCATATTCCTAATAATTGAAAAGCCTTGCTCTGTAATTTTCTTATAAAATTTTGGATTAAAAGAGTCTCCTTGATTAACTTTAAAACCTAATTGAAAAGATAAAAATTTAGCTTCTTCCTTTGAAAATAAGCTTTGCTTTATTTTAGAATCATAATTTAATAGATTTGTATAAGAAAGCGGTAACTCAAGTTGTTTTCCATCTTTAAAAAATACTAATTTTCCTACGTTTAATTTTTCCATTTTATTTTCCCCTTATACATAAAAAAACAACTATTAACTTTTCGAAATTATTATATTGAATGATTATTCTTAAGTCAATAGAGTTTTTAAATTTTTTGAATTGTAAACTGTTCTTATTTGAAAAAAGTCTATAAAAATCAAAAAAACATTTGACTTAGCTCATTTTATATTGTATAATATGTTTTGTTATGGCCCCTTGGTCAAGCGGTTAAGACGCAGCCCTCTCAAGGCTGAATCATGGGTTCGATTCCCGTAGGGGTCACCAAAACTATTCATTACAAAACATATCTTCAAAAATAGTAGTGATTTTACCAAATCACTACTATTTTTTATTTTATAATATTCTCTATTATTTCTTTAACTCTTTCTTCTTTTTTATTTAAAAATAAATAACCAATCAAAGCTTCAAAACCAGTTGAATACGAATAGTCTTCCAAACTCGCATTTTTAGGCAAATGATGATTCTGTGTATTTCTTCCCCTTCTTACAATATCTTTTTCTTCATCACTCAAGAAATTATTGTCTATAAGTTCCTTTACTGCTTTAGCTTGAGCTCCTGCTTTTACATATTTTATTGACTCTACATGCATTTTATGTGGATTTAAATTGGTAGTACTAGCTAAATAAACTCTAACATATAATTCATAAACACTATCTCCTACATAAGCCCACGTAAGAGGTGACATCATATTTATTTGTGACTCATCTTTTTTTAATATTTCATCTAGGTAATTCAATTGTTATCCTCCCCATTTTTCCACTTTGAAAATCATTTAAAATTAAATCTGATACTTTTTGCATATTTATATTCCCGCCTGAAATTAAAGCTCCTCTTTTTCTGGCAATTTCTTCTAATACTTCAATTGTTTCTTTTTGATTATTATTATCTTTATTTAACTCAATATTAAATCTTTCTATTAACCTTTGAGGATAATTATTTATTAGGAAATCTAATAAATAATATGCAATTTCTTCTTTATCTATTGCTGTATCTCCTATAGTTCCTACGAATGCCAAATGCATTGCTAACTCATTATCTTCAAACTTTGGCCATAACATACCTGGTGTATCCATTAATTCTATTTCATTAGTTACTTTTATCCATTGTTTTTGCTTTGTAACACCTGGCTTATTTCCAACTTTTGCAGTATTCCTCTTAGCAATACTATTAATAAATGTAGATTTCCCCACATTTGGAATTCCTACAACCATTACTCTTATAGACTTGCCAATTCTGCCTTTTTGAATAAATTTTTCTTTTATTTCAGAATACTCTTCTTTTATAGTTTCAATTACATCTTTAATTCCTTTTGATGTATTTGATTCAACAGCTATTGCCTTTATTCCTTCTTTATTATAATATTCAATCCATTTATTAGTTGAATTTGCATCTGCTAAATCTGCTTTATTAAGAACTATTATCTTTTTCTTATTTTTTATAACATCCTCTATATCTGGATTTTGACTAGCTAGTGGCACTCTTGCATCTAATATTTCGATAACTATATCAATTAATTTCAAATCTTCTATTATTTGTTTTTTTGTTTTTGCCATGTGCCCTGGATACCAGTTTATGTTTATCGAATTTTGTTGATTTGCCATTATTAATCACTTCCTTCCTTAAATTTTTTTATAGTAGAATTAATATTTTCTACAAACATTTCTTTTTTCCAATCAAACTTATTTTCATAACCTAAATCTTTTGCTATTATTTTTCTCATCATTTGACTTACTGGTTCAAAACGATTTGTTAGATAACAAACATTGTCAGGATTTATATACATTATATAATTTTTTTCTTTCGATATATGACTTAGATTGTCAATTCTATTAAAATTTAATTTTTTAATAATTGTATTTCCATCTATAAATTTGTGATTAACAATATGAGTATGAGCATGTACTATGCTGTTTGCTTTCATATCACTATTTACAACAGGACAATCATGTTCAAAAATAATCGGAAATTTATTATAATTATTTTTAAATAAATTTCTATATTTTTTTATTAAAAATTCATATTCTATTCTTTCATTTTCCATTAACTCAGCCATAGAATTTATATGTCTTTTACTAACTATAAGTAAGTACCCATCAACCAAAGAACCTATAGAAGGTAATACAAAAAAATTATCACTTTCGTCAATAATTGTATTTTCAACTTTACTATTATCAATATTGCAAAATACACAATCCATATTTTTTATCCTTTTCCTTTTTCTTTTTCTACTTCCTCTAACAATAAATCAAAATCCGATTTATACAATTGGTCCTATTTAATTCTATATTTTTCAAACTCTGTTAGTGTTTTATCACAAGCTATCTCGAGTGATATTTTGCCAGCATATTTTAATATGACTCTATCATCTGCTAATAAAAATTTATCAATTCTAGTTGCTCAATCCTCCATAGTCATTGGTATGTTTCTTTTTGCTCTATCTTCTGCTAAATCTAAGAAAGCTGAAACAATAAGTTCTAAACTTTCTAATTCCTCTTTATTTAAATAATTTTTAACCACTAAAACATCCGATTTCATTATCTTACCATTTTTCTTTGTCTAATACATATCCTTGAATTGTAAAAGTTTTCAATATTTGTGTCGCCCACCTTCTAAATTGCGTTGCTCTTTTAGAATTTCTCTATACTCAACGGATATTATTGCATCTAAATTATAGAACTTCATTTTATATTTTTCCATCAGAAGCAGTTGCCGAGAATTCCTCGGTAGCTGAATTGCTATCTAATTCATTTTCTTTAAAAATATTTTTCAAATGCAAAGAAATATTATCGGTACTGCAATCAAATAATTCAGCCATAGCTTTTTGAATCATCCATAAAGTTTCATTTTCATAACGTACTTGAATACCTTTATCTTTTTCTTGAACTTTAAATGTAATAAATTCTTCAGTAGAGCTTCTAATTATCAAATCTTTTGACATTCTTTATCTCCTTTACTATTTTTGTTTTGTTTCATTTTCTCACTTCTAATTTTCACTATTCTAAACTAAATTTATATATGACTACATATCTTTTAACGCTATAATAAATATTTCAGCACATTTTTTATTTATATTACTTTAAAACTTAGTTATATCGTAATATGATTCATCAAAGTTATCTTTATATTTTTTTACATTTCTAAATTCACCTGTTAATAATTCCTTAGAATAGCTTTCTAATTCTAAGTTATTTTTACTTTCTTTTAGTTCTAAATTTCTATCATAATTTAAAGAAATAAATTCAAATCTAATATCAGCATGCTCTTTACAATTTATTTCACCTTCAATAATTAAATAATCAGCATTAGTGGTATTTTCACAACTACCATCTTTTTCCTTATTTCTGATTATATCAAATGCATTACCAACAGATCCAATATTTATTAATGTTCTATTATACAATTTCATTAAATTTTGTGTATGCGTATGTGCATATATTACAATATCAGCAATTTTATTACTGGTATATTTTGTAGGCAAAAATTGCTTGTATATTTTATCTATCCTATCTATTCCTAAAATATTATCCCATGCATTGCTAGGAGTAGCATGAAACATTCTAACTAACCTTCCACTTATATAAAGCTCACAACACAATGGCAATGATTTCAATCTATCTTTATTTTCCTTTGAAAGTTGTTTATTAAGTAGTTCATACCTTTTTTTCACTAAATCACTTGAATACATTTTATTATTAAAAAAATCTTCCCAATTTCCATAAACCATTATACAATTTTTTAATAAATCTAGACATTCATTTGGCCTACTACCTTTTCCTATAACATCACCTAAACAATATATTTGCTCTATACCTCTTTTTTCTATATCAACCAATACAGTTTTTAGTGCTTCATAGTTAGCATGCACATCTGAAATAATTGCAATTTTTCCCACATTTTCCTCCTTGTATAATAATTTAAGTATTCTTTAATTCATCTTTCAAGTAATAAATACATGTCAGTCTTTATTTATCAAATAATCATAACCTTCAATTTATATCTATGTTTCATTCTTTAGATGGTTTCATATAATTATTTATTTTTTTCATTATACATATTAGAAAATTTATTTTTCCTTTATAATAAGCTATCTATATTTATCATTGTATCACATTTTTC
The DNA here is from genome assembly GCA_944391745.1 of uncultured Clostridia bacterium. GTDB lineage: Bacteria > Bacillota > Clostridia > TANB77 > CAG-508 > CAG-793. The sequence continues at coordinate 2,111 of CALXUS010000002.1, read as the reverse complement.
ATTATTTATAAAGACTAATATTTAATATAAAAAATTAATGAACTTTAAAGATATTATCAAATTCATCTTTAAAGTTCATTATAATAATTCTTCTGCAATATAAATTTTATTTTAATTCAATGCAGTATCTTTTATTCTATCTCCACATTTAGTAATTTATCCATTAAATCATCTGGAATAGGAGTATTATAAGACATAACTAACACAGAATATACATTCTCTGAATCAATTCTTGTCCACCAACCTTGAATTTCGATAGAAATTCCTTCAACTATGCAAGAGAAGTCATTATGATAATATTGATTATTACCTACAGTTTCAACTAAAGTACCACTATTTTCAACATTAGTAACACCTGAAGTTTCTTTTAGTTGATTGAATATTGCTTCTACTCCTTGAATTAGTGTTTCATCATCAGTATTTTCAGATAATCCAACTTGAATTCTTATATTATCTCCAGCGTCAGTATAGACTTTAGAATTTTCCATAGAAGACGTACTATCTATAGTATAACTTAATGGTAAAGAATATGTTACAGTATAATTTCCATTTGTAACAGAATCTTGACTTTCATTGTATAATGGTTCTGTTGGCTCTGTTGGATCATACTTATGTTGATCAATTCCATTTCCATCAAATCCTATTTGAGAGAAAAAATCTTTAATCAAAGGTCTTTGTAGTAAATTCTGAAGTATTTCTGCATAATCTGCATCTGTTAACTCTTTATAATCAACAGTATTTGTAGTATCTACTGTATCAATAGGCTCATTATAAATTGTTTTATAACTTATGTCCATACCTATTATTCCGCCATTATCTGCATTTAAACTAATGTTAATATCTCCAGTATTTGTATCTTCTGTTGGTTTTATATCTACTGTTCCCGAAAAAGAGTCATTCCCTGAACTACATTCAAATGCATAAGAAGTATCTGATTGTTTTGTAAATATTAAAATATTATCTAAATCACTTTCTACAGAATATATATCAAATTTAAATCCAACAAAATTAAAGAATATTCCATCAGTATAAATATCTAAAGTTATTTTATTTTCATTATCAATTGTTTTATTATTATTCATCTGGTCAATTAAATTCTGTAAAGTGCTTTCTGGTGATTCCTCAAAGCAACTCAAAAAGCTCTCATTATTTTTTAAATTAGTGCATACATTCTTTATAAGATTAGTTAATTGTTCTTCATTCAAAATAATAGTATTTTTTGTTACTGATTTTTCTTCTCCGTTTACTTGTAAATTTTCTTTAGATTTTTCGAAAGTTGCATTTTCATTAAGTTGATTTTTTATCTCTTTTTTTATAATCTCTAAAGCTTTTTTTGTATTTTCCGAATTTTCATCTATTTTTCCAATATTAGAATTAGAATCTGAAGCTAAATCAACTGAAATAGCTTTATCATATAATTCATTTAAGAAAACATAAGCCATATTATCTTCATAATAAATTTCTCCTGATACAACAGATTCATCATTATATTGTAATCCTAAATTAAGTATCGCTTGTTTGTTATTATAATCTAATTGAGTACTTGCATTTAAAACTATCTCTCCCAAAGCATCATTTGTTATTCCATTAATTTCGAAAGTTGGTCTAACAGTAAGTTCAAATTTTTCCGTATCATAATTTTCAGATGGCATAGTTAAAACTTTATTTATTGCTTGCGAAAAAACAAATTCAGGCTTATTTATTACCAATGCGTAAACTATTATTAAAGCAATTATTGCAATTAATATTATAGATAATATAATAATTATTGCCTTTTTGCCACCTTTTTTTGTTTTCGTTTTATTATTATTTTGTTGAGTATTTTGTTGCCCATTAAATTGATTTACTGGTTGTCCATAATTTTGTCCATTAAATTGGTTTACTGGTTGTCCATAGTTTTGTCCATTAAATTGGCCTACTGGTTGTCCATAGTTTTGTCCATTAAATTGGTCTACTGGTTGTCCATAGTTTTGTCCATTAAATTGGTCTACTGGTTGTCCATAGTTTTGTCCATTAAATTGGTTTACTGGTTGTCCATAGTTTTGTCCATTAAATTGGTCTACTGGTTGTCCATAGTTTTGTCCATTAAATTGGTCTACTGGTTGTCCATA
>CALXUS010000001.1 GCA_944391745.1 uncultured Clostridia bacterium | reverse complement strand
AATAAATAAAATAAAAGATGCAGCTTAATAGTAAAATATATATTAGGTTTTTGTTGCAATAGAATTTTGAATGGACACTCGATTACTTTTTTAAATAAAATATAAAAATGTATTGACATATAAAGCTCTAATGTGGTATTATATTTATTGTTACGAGCGTCGTAGCCTATATTTGGAGAGGTGGTCGAGTTGGTTTATGGCACCAGTCTTGAAAATTGGCGTAGGTTTATAGCCTACCGTGGGTTCGAATCCCACCCTCTCCGCCATTTTTTTATTATAATATATTTCATGTAGGTGTACCCAAGTGGTTGAAGGGGCGAGTTTGCTAAACTTGTAGGGTTCGTTTTAGGGCCGCGGAGGTTCAAATCCTCTCACCTACGCCAATTAAAGGTATAAAGATGATTCTTTATATCTTTTTTTTATTAATGTTTAACGTAAAACAATAATATAAAACTTGAAAATATTAGTTAATTGATATATAATTATAGTTACATTATTTAAACATAGGAGTAAAAATGAATTTAAGTAAAAGAATTAGCGTTATAGAAAAATTTTTAACTAAAAAAGATATATTATATTTTAGAGACGCATTAAAAAAATTTAAAAACTTAATTTCTAAAATCAAAGATGCTAATCCAGAAGCATCTATTTTAGACTGCGTAGAAAAATATAATGAAGATGTAGAAGATTTAATTTTATCAACACATCAGGTTAGGTATGGTGAATTATTTAAATATATAACGGTTGAATCTTTATTAAGTTCTAGAGACAAAAATAAAATTTTAAAAAAGAATAATTCTAAAATTAACATTAGTGAATTTGGCCAAACTGTAAAATTTAATGGAAATTTAGAACATGATTATTTTTCATTAATTCAATTTTATTTTCAAGGGGAAGTATTACGCTATGAACTACTAAGCGAGAAATTAAAAGAGAATCCTAATAATTCGAGAATTAGAAAAGAAATGAATATTTTGAGTGAAAAATTTGAAAATTTTAAATCTAAAAAAATGTCTATTTATGAAATGACCAAATTAGAAAGTAAACAAATAGAAACATTTGAGTGTTGGAAAAAGAAGTTTAAATCTAAATTACAAGAACAGCTAACCTCTAGTATAATAAAAAAGTTAGTATTTTTAAAGAAAATTGGTTGTTTATCTGATTATGAAGATTCTTATAATAAAACAGTAGATATTGAATGTCTACCATCTTGTTTTAGAATTACAAATAAGAACAAATTTGATGGGGATTTGATTGATTATAATAAATTAAGAAATTATTCTGTTGCAGATTTGGTAGCTATTAATGCTTTTTGGACTAATAAACTAGTTAAAGAGGTTGAAAAATGGAATGAAGTAATATATGTAATTATTAATTCAAATAAATTTAATTATTTTAAGGACGGAGAGTATTTTGAATTAGAGGATGAAGATATTATTTATTATTTGTCTGAATATAGAGGTTTAATACCATATATAACTAAATATAAACATTCAGCACAAAGATTAGAAAGCTCAGAAAACAAGAAAAATGAAGAAATTGTTGTTGCAAAATACGAATTAAAGGATATTTTTTCTAAAGATGATATTGCATATTATGGTTATAGTGAATTAGATGCTATGCTTCAAAGTGCAATTTTCTTAAATGATCGTTCACAGTTATTATATGATCAAAAAGATATTGCAATCGAAGAGATGATTGGGTTTATTATAAATACAAAAGAATATGAAAATGCAGGTATTTCATTGGATAATGACGATAATAAATTTTCTAATAAACCTAAGATTGTAGTTGATTTAAAAGGATTTAATGCTCCTATTACTCTTCATATTGATTTAGAATCAATAAAAAGAAGAGTGAAACTTATTAGTGGTAGTACAATAATGCCTATGTATAGAGGTGGAAAAGATTTAATTACCAATTCTGCTCAAAATGGTAAGAATATAGTAAAAACTAATATGTTATTTAAATTAAATTCTGAGCAAAGAAAAGCAATAATTGCTAGATCAGGGATTATAGGAGCTAGAGATACGAATGGAGCATATATTACACATATTGCTTGGATGATAAATCCTAAAAAAGAAATGCCTAAATTAATAAATGAATCTAAAAAACTTATTAATTTGGAAAATAAAGAAATTATGGAATTGAATGAAGATAATACAAAAATAAAGTAGAAAGATTATATCTTTCTACTTTACGTGTTTTATACCTAATTCATTTAATGTATCCTCTGCCCTTTTTCTAGTTCTGTGACTATTAAGATTGTGTATGTATATTGAATACATATTTGCCCTATTTGCTCCCCATATATCTGAAATTCTATTATTTCCAATAACGGCAATTTGTTCTGGCATAAGTTTCATTGTTTTAGCCATATCCAAAAAAGGTTTTTTTAGAGGCTTACAGGCAAATTTCTTTGTCGCTGTAATATTTATTGTCTTTAAAATTGTTTTACTAACATAAGGATTATTGCTTAAAATAGATAATTTTAATCCACGCTCTTTAGCTTTTTTTAAAAAATTTAAAGTATCTAATGACACAGTTTTATTTCTAAGCAAAGTACCGTCGAAATCAAATATTAATCCCTTAATTCCCATATCATTTATTAAATAATCTAAGCTTATATCTGAAATATTACTATAGCTATCTTTTGGTGTTAAATGTCCCATAAAGCCTCCTAAATTTTACTTTTGTATTGTTATTTTGTAACTTTTTTCTTTGATTTATTAGATGATTTTGTATTTTCTTTTTCAATAGCTTTTTTGCTATTATTTTTTTGTTTTAAATTATCTTTAGCAACAGCCATTAATAATTTAATTCTATTTGTCTGATTTGCTTCTGAAGCACCTGGGTCATAATCTATTGGTGAAATATTAGCTTCTGGGAAAGTATCTCTAATTGTCTTTATTACACCTTTACCAACAACATGGTTTGGTAAACAAGCAAATGGTTGTACGCAAACAATATTTGGTATGCCATGTTCAATATATTCAACCATTTCAGCTGTTAAGAACCATCCTTCACCAGTTTGATTTCCTATTGAAAGAATACCTTTTACATTTTCTTCTAGTTTAAATATGTCACAAGGTAATAAATATCCTTTTTTTGAATTAGAAAGAGCTATTCTTTCATCTTTTTCTAATATATCAATTAATTTTATTGCTAGTTTAAATATTTTAGCTTTTCCTGCGTCTGTTTTTATAAGTTGATTAAATGTTATTTTATGTGTAGCAATAAATTTAATAAATCCCATAAAGTCTGGAAGTATAACTTCTGCACCTTCAGCTTCTAACTTATCTGCAACGAAATTATTTCCAAATGGATGATATTTGATTAGAACTTCACCAACAATACCTACTTTAGGCTTTTCTATTGAAGTATCTAACTCTATTGTTTCGAAGTCTTCAACTATGTCATAAATACTTTGTTTAAATTCTTTCATTGTAGAATGTGCAACTAATTTTTTACATTTTTCCATCCATTTATCAAATAAAGCTTTTGTTTCACCTTTATTTACTTCATAAGCTCTGTTTTTAGTAAGCATTTTTTGAAGAATATCACCATAAATAACGCATTTAATTAAGTTTTCAACTAGTTTTGGTGTTATTTTAAATCCAGGCATTTTTTCCATACCAACAACATTAAATGATATAACTGGTACATTTGGATAACCTGCGTCTTTTAGAGCTTTTCTAATGAATCCAATATAGTTTGTAGCTCTACATCCACCACCTGTTTGAGACATTATTAATGCTGTTTTATTTATATCATATTCTCCTGATTCTAATGCTTCTATCATTTGACCTGTTGTAAGTATAGATGGATAGCAAGCATCGTTATTTACGTATTTTAAGCCTACTTCAACTGTATGAGGTGTGCATTCTCTAAGTAAATGTACATGATATCCACAAGCCTGAACTGCTGATTCTAGTAATTCAAAATGTATAGGCGCCATCTGTGGAATTAATATAGTATAGTCTTTACGCATATCTTTTGTAAAGATTTTTTTATTAATTTCATAATTTCCATTATTTGAACCTTCTGACTTTTTCTTAGCGATTCTTTTATTCATGCTAGCTAAAAGTGAACGAATACGTATTCTTACAGCTCCTAAGTTGTTTACTTCGTCTATTTTTATTAATGTATACATTTTATCATAGCTTGATAAAATTTCTTCAACTTGGTCTGTTGTTACTGCATCTACACCACAACCAAATGAGTTTAATTGAACTAACTCTAGGTTATCATGTTTTCCAACAAAGTTAGCTGCAGCATAAAGTCTTGCATGGAATACCCATTGATCAACAACTCTTATAGGTCTTTTTACTTCAGTTTGATTACTTATACTATCTTCAGATAGTACGCATAAATCTAAACTTGTAATTAAAGTATCTATACCATGGTTTATTTCAGGGTCTACGTGATATGGTCTACCAGCTAGAACAATACCATGAACTTTATGTTTATCCATGTATTCTAGAGCTTCCATACCTTTTTTATGAACATCATCTTTAAAGTGTTGATATTCAGCTTCTGCTTCTTTTGCAGCTTCTAGTAATTCTTTTTTAGTAAACTTATATTCTTCAAATTCAGGTAATGACAATATTGTTTCAGCCAATTTTTTAGGTTCAAAAGGTAAAAATGGATTTAAGAATTTTATACCTTTTTCTTTTAATTCAGGAATATTATTTTTTAATACTTCTGAGTAAGATATAACTATTGGGCAGTTATAATGGTTATCTGCTTTATCATATTCTTTTCTAGAAAATGGCATACAAGGGTAGAATATTGTTTTAATACCTTTGTTAATTAAACTTATAATATGTCCATGTGAAAGTTTTGCTGGATAGCAAACTGATTCAGATGGCATTGATTCCATACCTTTTTCATAAGTTTTCCTATTACTCTTTTCAGATAATACTACTCTAAAACCTAATTTAGTTAAGAAAGTAAACCAGAAAGGATAATCTTCATACATATTTAAAACTCTAGGAATACCAATTGTTCCACGTTTTGCATCCTTTTCTTCAAGAGGAGTATAGTTAAATAATCTTTCAAATTTATATTTGTAAAGGTTAGGAAGTTCTTCTTTTCCTGTAACTAGACCTGCTCCCTTTTCACATCTATTTCCTGAAATATGTCTTTGTCCATTATTGAACTTATTAATTGTAAGTAAACAATGGTTTTCACATCCATTACAACGTACATGTGATGTTTCTATTTTTAATTTGTCCAAATCTTTTTCTTTAGATAATTTAGACATATATTCCATATCCATATTTGCTTCGAATTGTTTTCTTGCTAAGATTGCTACACCATAAGCACCCATTAAACCTGCAATATCTGGTCTTATAACTTCTTTACCAACAATAAGTTCAAATGCACGTAAAACAGCGTCATTATAAAATGTTCCACCTTGTACAACAATATGTTTACCTAATGTGTTTACATCTCTTACTTTCATAACTTTTTGAATAGCATTTTTTATAACTGAATATGAAAGACCAGCTGAAATATCTCCAACTGTTGCACCTTCTTTTTGAGCTTGTTTTATTTTAGAGTTCATAAATACTGTGCATCTTGAACCTAAATCAACAGGATTACGTGCTTCCAATGCTGCTTGAACGAATTCTTCTATTGATAAATTTAAGCTCTTAGCAAAAGTTTCAATAAATGAACCGCAACCTGATGAACAAGCTTCATTAAGCATAATATTGTTTATAGTGCCATCTTTAATTTTGATATATTTCATATCCTGACCGCCAATATCTACAATACTGGTTACATCAGGTAAAAATCTTTGTGCTGCTGTGTAATGTGCTATTGTTTCTATTTCATTCAAATCAACATTTAAAGCTGTTTGAATTAATTTTTCACCATAGCCAGTTACACCACTATATCTTATCTTAGCATCTTTAGGTAATACTTTGTATAAGTCTCTTAACATTTGCATAACGCTTTTTAAAGGATTACCTTCATTACTACGATATAATGAATATAAAAGTTTATCATCGCTATCTGTAACAACTAATTTTGTAGTTGTTGAACCTGCATCTATACCAACAAAGCAATCACCCTTAAATGTCTTTAAATCACCTTTTTCAACTTTGTCTTTATCATGTCTTTCCTTAAATTCCTTGTAATCTTCATCTGTTACAAATAATGGTTCAAGTGGTGTTGAAGTTGAATCATGAGATGCTTTTAACATTTGAATTTTAGCTTTTAATTTTTCATTAGAAATAGGTTTATTTTCTAATGAATCTAAAGCTGCTCCTTTGGCAACTAAAAGATGAGCATTCTCAGGAACTATTGTTTGTTCTGGTGTTAAATGTAATGTTTCTACAAATCTTTGTCTTAATTCAGACAAATAATTTAAAGGACCACCTAAGAAAGCAACATTTCCTCTAATAGGCCTACCACAAGCAAGTCCACTTATTGTTTGATTTACAACAGCTTGGAAAATTGAAGCAGCAATATCTTCTTTATCTGCACCTTCATTTAAAAGTGGTTGAACGTCAGTTTTCGCGAAAACTCCGCAACGAGAAGCTATTGGGTAAATCATCTTATGCTTTTTGGCAAGTTCATTTAAACCTTGTGCATCAGTATTTAAAAGAGATGCCATCTGGTCTATAAATGCTCCCGTACCACCGGCACAAGTACCATTCATTCTTTGTTCAATTGATTTACCAAAGTACACTATTTTTGCATCTTCCCCACCAAGTTCAATAACTACATCTGTTTGAGGTATATATTTTTCAACAGCTCTTTTACAAGCAACAACCTCTTGTATAAAAGGTAAGTCTAAAAATCTAGCTGCTGACATAGCACCTGAACCTGTTAAGGCTACTGTATATGTATAATCTTTATAATCTTCGGCAAGTTTTTCTAGAACTTGGCATACTGTATTTTTTGTATCTGAAAAATGTCTTTGGTAATTTTCGTATATAATATTTAGGTCTTCGTCCATTACAACAATTTTTACAGTTGTAGAACCAACGTCAAGACCAACATGTAATGTATTACTCATTTATAAATCACCTTATTTAAAAATTTAGGTTTTTATGGATACCTATAAACCAATTTTTATGCCTTTTGTAAGGAAAAACATGGGCATAAAATTACTACCATATTGTATATTGAAAAGACTTATTTGTCAATAACTAAAGAATAGCAAAAAGGCGGAAATGAGCTAATTTAAAGGAAAAAGGATATTGTGATTTTTGTGTAAAAAATATTAAGAATTTAAATGTTATAATTGTACACTTTGTCTCATAGTATTAATTAATAATAAATCTCATAAGGAAAGGAAAAAATAATGAAAAAATTATTGATTTTGAAGGTGATTATAATTATTGCTGTGATTGCAATAATAGCAATATTAATTGTTTTTAATTTTTCCACAGAAATTGTAGAAAATGTGGATAATGAAGTAGTAATTGAACCTGAGGAAGAAATTTCAGAGGAACAGATGAGACAAACTTCAATTATTTTATATTTTGAAGATAAAATAAGTTCAGAGTTAATTCCAGAAGAAAAAAAGGTAGATGCTAAAGATTTAATAGATAATCCTTATATGTATATAGTTAACCTATTAATTTTAGGACCAGATAATGAAAACTTACAGAATCCTTTACCTGAAGGAACTAAAGTAAATAAGGCAGAACTTAATGGAGATTGCGTAATAGTAGATTTATCTCAGGAATTTTTAAACAGCAGTGGAACTAATGCTATTTATGCAATTGTAGATTCGTTAACAGAACTTAAAGAAGTAAATAGCGTAAAGTTTTTGATTGATGGCGAAGAACAAGATAATATGAAAGAGCCTTTTGTAAGAAAATAGGGATTGATTATTTTGTGTGTTCGAGAGATAAAAGAAGGCAAGCTTGCAAGAGTAAGTTTGCCTCCTTGCTTTAAAACAGTATTTTGTGGTATAATAAAGCTATTATGGAAAGAATAGATGATTTACAATATAAAGGTTTAAAAATAATTCAAAATACTGATGGATTTTGTTTTGGAGTAGACAGTGTGCTACTTACAGAATTTGCAAAAGATATGAAAAAACATAGTTCTATAGTGGATTTAGGAGCAGGAACAGGAATAATAGGAATATTACTTAGTAAAAAGGTAGAAGCTTCAAAAATAGTCGGTGTCGAAGTTCAAAAGGATGTAGCGCAGATGGCTAAAAAAAGTATGGAATTAAATAATTTGCAAAATGTGATGAGCATAATTAATGAAGATGTTCAAAATTTAAGTTTAGAAAAGAATTCTTTTGACTATGTTGTGACAAATCCGCCATATAAGAAAAAAGGCACAGGAATTATAAATCAAAAGGATAAACAAATAATTTCAAGACATGAAACAACAGTAGATTTAGATGGATGGATAAAAGTTGCAAGTAAACTATTAAAAGATAATGGTGCTATATATATGGTACATAGACCAGAAAGACTTAATGAAATAATAGAAACATTAAGAAAATATAGATTGGAACCAAAAAGGCTAAGAATTGTATATCCTAAAATAGATAAGGACGCAAATTTGGTATTAATTAAAGCAGTGAAATATGCAAATTCTTTCCTTAAAATAGAAAGACCATTAATTATATATAAAAACGATGGAAGTTATACAGATGAAATATTAAAAATATATGAAGAGGGTAAATAAATGGAAAAAGGAAATTTATACTTAGTTGCAACTCCTATTGGAAATTTAGAAGATATAACTTTAAGAGCAATAAGAATTTTAAAAGAGGTAGATTTAATTGCAGCTGAAGATACAAGACAAACATTAAAATTATTAAATCACTTAGAAATATCAAAAAAATTGATAAGTTATCATAGGCATAATGAAGATGTAAAAAAAGATTTGTTAATAGAAAAGTTATTAGAGGGACAAAATATAGCAATAGTAACAGATGCTGGTACTCCAGCAATATCTGATCCAGGAGAAGAAATTGTAAAAGAGGCAATAAAAAATAATATAAATGTCGTACCTATTCCAGGTGCTTGTGCTTTAATAAATGCACTTATTGCTTCTGGATTAGACACTAAAGAATTTTCATTTTATGCTTTTTTGCCTTTAAATAAAAAATTAAGAAAAACCAAATTTGAAGAAATTAAAAAGGATGGAAAAACTGCTATAATATATGAAGCTCCACATAAATTAATTAATACATTAGAAGATATTTTAAATAATTTAGGTGATAGAAATATTGTTTTGGCAAGAGAGCTTACTAAAATACATGAAGAATTTATTAGAGGTAAAGTAAGTGATATAATAAATAAATATAAAGAAATAGACCCTAAAGGTGAATTTATTATTTTAATAGAAGGAATAAAAATAAAAGAAGAAAATAATTTAAATAAATTATCTTTAGAAGAACATTATAAATATTATGAGGAACAAGGCTTAGAAAAAAAAGAAATTATTAAGAAGATTGCTAAGGATAGAAATGTAAATAAAAATGAAATTTATCAAAAATTTATAAAAAATTAAAAAGTCTACTACTGCAGTAGACTTTTTAATGTATATAAATATTAGATTATTATAAGTTTTTCATTTCATTTAAACATTTTTCACAAACGTTTTTTCCTTTGTAAGGAGTTACATTCTTTGAACTTCCGCAAAATACGCAATCAGGTTGATATTTCTTTAGCATAATTGTTGATCCTTCTACGTATATTTCTAATGAATCGTTACTAGATATGTCAAGTTTGTTTCTCATTTCCATTGGTATAACGAATCTACCAAGTTCGTCAATTTTTCTAATTATTCCCGTTGATTTCATATTTTCCCTCCCAATCTTCTAAAAATTCGTAAATATTGTATCATAAAATTTTGGAAAAAGCTAGTATAATTGAAAAAATAATTGAATATAAATTAAAGGAATACGTAAGAGGAATGCGGATTGATAAAGAATGGAGAAAGAAAATGTTGAATTTTTTATGGCCTATTTTAATAATTATTTCTTTTTTATTTTCATTAATTAATGGAAGTATAGAAAATATTAATAACTCAATTTTTGAATCAATAGATAAAGTAATAAATATTACTATAACATTAGCGGGAACGATGTGTTTATGGTGTGGATTAATGGAAATTGTTAAAAATACATCATTGATTAATAAATTAAAAAGATTATTAAGACCTTTTTTAAATTGGTTATTCCCTGAAGTAAAAAATGATGAAGAAGCAATGGAAAATATTTCTATTAATACTATAGCTAATATATTTGGATTAGGCAATGCTTCAACTCCTGCTGGTATAAAAGCAATGGAAAGCTTACAAAAAATAAATAATGATAAAAAATCTTTAAGTAACTCGATGATGACATTAATTGTTTTAAATACTGCTTCAATAGAAATTATTCCAACTACAGTTATAGCTATTAGAAGTTCATTAAATTCGCAAAATCCTACTGATATTATTGTGCCTCTATGGATTTCAACAATTGTTGGAACATTAACGGGAATAATTGTAACAAAATTAATTATAAAAAGGAGTAAAAATAAATGACGTATTTTTCTTCAATGATTATTCCTCTATTTATATCTGTAATTTTATTTATTGGAATAAAAGAAAAAAAGAACGTATTTGATTTATTTATAGAAGGAGCTAAAGAAGGTTTAAAAATAACTTTAAAATTATTTCCTACTCTTATCGGTATTTTTTTAGCAATTTATATGTTAAGAAGTTCAGGGTTAATTGATTTTATTTGTAAATCGATATCATTTATTACAGATTTTTTTAATATTCCTAGTGAAATATTACCTTTAGCGCTAATTAAACCTTTTTCAGGTAGTGGATCTATTGCTACAGCAACTGAAATAATGGCTAACTATGGAGTAGATAGTACAATTGGAAAAATAGCGGCGGTAATAATGGGATCTTCAGAAACAACTTTTTATGTAATAGCTTTGTATATGGGCAGTGTAAAAATAAAAAATACCAGGAAAATTATAATACCAGCTTTATTGGCTGATATTGCTAGTATAATTACAGCAATAATATTATTTATTATTTAAAATAAAAAAAAGATAAATATTTTTCATAAGAAAAATAAATTAAAAAATTTCTAAAATAAAAATTATTAAAATTAAAAAAAATAAATTGAAATTAATAATAGGATTAAAAAATATAATATGTATAAATATTAATTAAAATTAATTTTAATATTTTAATATAGTTTATAAAATTCAAAATAAATAAAAATTAAATAAATAATATTTTAAATAATTATAAAAAAATAGAAAATGGTAAAAAAGTTATAAAAGATTGAATGTAAAACTGTATCAAATAGACAATGAACGATAAAAATGGTTTTGAATTACGAATCAAATTAAAATAATATTTGGATTTAGTCAGAATTAGATAAATGGTGTAGGTATGAACTTGAAATAATACTAAGGATTTAAGTGTTTTAAGAAGATTATATATGGTTCAAAAAATTGAGCGTTATACATGAAAAAGGTAGACATAAATTAAAATAATGGGAAAGTTAACAAATATTTCTTTTATATAAAAAAGGAAAAATTAACTAAAAATTGCCTTTTAGTATTACTTTTCTTCGAAAAAATACTCATAAAAGTGGGAAAAGGATAAAAAAAGTAACGAAAAAATAAATTTAAAATAAAAAAGAATTAATTTTAATTAAAAATATAACTAAATTTAGTAAATATTAAAAAACAAAAAGACAAACCGCAAATATATTGATTATAAATAAAAACTTTAAAATGATTGACAAAATAGCAAAAAAGTATTCTAAATTGGTAAATAATAGAATAAATAATGTTAGCATAGCTAAGGAAATTATAGTTATGTTAAAATTGTAATAACTTATTAGCATTGTTCTAATGCATAAATTTTGATAGAAATTATTAAAAAAATGTACCAATAATTCGTAAAAATTGTTAATCAGACAAAAAAATGAAATTCAATAATTTATTTGATGGTTGGAAATAATATGAAAGATTTTTCAAATTTAGTAGAATTTTTTAAAAAAATGGCCAAAAAAATTAAAAAAAATAGAAAAAAATTAAAAAAAATTAAAAATTAATAAATTTAAATATCGATTTAATGGAAAACTTAAAAAAGTTGTCTATAAGTCATTGCCAAATAAACAAGCAATCAATATTTCGAATTTTAAAATCAAACTAATATTATGAATATAAGAGTACTAATGAGGATAATTGTTATTATGACTAATTTTAAATGCCAACAAAATTTTGATAATTTTTATAGTTATTTTTATTTAATTATGTAATCAAAAATTGAAAAAAGGTAAATTATTATAATTTTGTATAATTATTAATTTATTTTTTGAAAAAATAAAAAATTAATTTTTTTATTAATTAATAATTAAAAAAATAAAAAAATAATTTTTTTTATTAATTAAAAATTTTAAAAAAATAAAAAATAAATTTTTTTAAAATAATTAATAATTTTAAAAAATAAAAAATATTTTTTTTATTTTTATTTAATTTTTTTTATAATTAAATAATTATTCTATTATTTTTTCTTAATTTAATAATTATTTTTGAAATAAAAAAACAAACTTAATTTAAAATTAAGTTTGTTTATAAATTTATTACATTACTTGGCTTTAATCTACTAGCAACGCATAATGATAATTTTTCATTAATTTTATTATTTATTATTTCTTCCATTACAGTTTTATAAGCTAATTCTGGAAAATTATTTTCTTTACTTAGATGACCTAACATTATATTATTTACACCATTTGAAATTAATTTTACAATAGTATCACTAGCTTCTTGGTTTGATAAATGACCATTAGGACCAGCAATACGTTGTTTTAAATAGTATGGATATTTAGAATATTTTAATATTGAAGGTTCATAGTTAGATTCTAATAATAAGAAGTTACTACCTTCTAATTTTTTTAAAATATAATTTTCTATATGACCAATATCTGTTGCAACACTTATTTTCTTATTATTGTTATAAATATTATAACCACAAGGTTCTGCAGCATCATGCGGAATATGAAATGGATGTATATCTAAATCTCCAATTTCAAAATGATCATCTGTATTAAATACCTTTTTATTTTCATCACTGATTAAATTTGTTTGGTCAGGCATATTATCGAAAGTTTTTTGATTTGCATATACAGGTATATTATATTTCTTAGATATTGCTCCTAAAGTTTTAACATGATCACTATGTTCATGTGTTACTATTATAGCATTAATATCAGATAAAGATTTTCCTAAGCCCTCTAAAGCTGTGTTTATTTTTTTTTGGCTTTCGCCACAATCAATTAATATATTTACGTTATCTGTTTCAATATAGGAGCAGTTTCCTGAACTGCCACTATATAAGTTACAAAAGTTAAACATTTGTTATTCCTCATTCTTCTGTTATTCTTTGTATATTAGCACCTAATTTTCTGAATTTATCTTCTATATGTTCATATCCTCTATCTATGTAATGTATATTGTAAAGCTCTGTTGTACCATTAGCTATAATTCCAGCGATTAGTAAAGCAGCACCTGCACGTAAATCTGATGCATATATAGGAGCGCCAGTAAGATTTTCAACACCTTCGAAAATAGCTGTTTTACCTTGAGCAGTTATTTTTGCTCCCATTTTATTTAATTCGTTGGTATATTGAAATCTTGATTCCCAAATACTTTCATTAATGATACTTGTACCAGACGCAACTGAAAGAGCAACTCCCATTTGAGGTTGTAAATCTGTTGGAAAACCAGGGTATGGTAATGTTTTTATATTAGCTGAATGAGCTCTTTTGTTACAAGAAACTCTTAAACTATCACCTAAGTCTTCAACTGTTGCACCCATTTCAATTATTTTTGCAGTTAATGAATCTAAATGTTCAGGAATACAATTTTTAATAAGTATATCTCCTTTTGAAGCAACTGCAGCAAGCATAAAAGTACCTGTTTCTATTTGATCTGGAACAATAGAGTAATTGCATTTTTCTCTAAGACTTTTTACTCCATTTATTTTTATTGTATCTGTTCCTGCACCACGAATATCTGCACCAGCAGCATTTAAAAAATTAGCTACATCGACAATATGTGGCTCTTTGGCTACATTGTCTAAAATAGTTGTACCTTTTGCAAGAACTGAAGCTAGTATTAAATTTATAGTTGCACCAACAGATACAACGTCAAAGTAAATCGAAGTTCCAACCAATTTTTTAGCTTTAGCAGTTATTCTACCTTGGCTAACATCAACAATTGCACCTAATGCTTCAAAACCTTTAATATGTTGATCTATAGGTCTAGAACCTAGGTTACAGCCACCAGGTAATCCTACTTGTGCGCCTCCACATCTTCCTAATAAAGATCCTATTAAGTAATAAGAGGCTCTAAATTTACTAGTTTTATCAATAGGTGCATTAGTACATGATAAGTTGCTAGCATCAACTGTTAAAGAATGTTCACTAGTCCATGTAACTTTTGCTCCTAATTCATTTAATATATCACATATTATTTTTACATCACTTATATTAGGTACATTATCTAATGTAGTTATTCCATTTATTAATAAAGTTGCAGGTAAAATAGCAACTGCTGCATTTTTAGCTCCGCTTATTTCTACTTCGCCTTTTAACTTTGTTTTACCTTTTATTACGAATTTATCCAATTATTATTCCCCCAAAAATTTATATTTTTGCCACATATTTTATAACACAAAATTAGTTATTTTACAATAGATTTATTAAAATTTACAAGAGCTAATGAATTTTAATTATTGATTAGCTAATTTTATTTTCATATTTTCAAAAAACTCGATAATTTTAAATTTTATATTTACATAAGTATTATCATTTGATTCTGAGATTATATCATATTCTTCAGTACCTAAATTATCTTCAAGATTTTCCTTAGATTCTTCAGGAACTACACCTGAAGTTACGTCTACAAAACATAGAGGAGGGAACATTACACACCACCAATTCTGACCTTTTGATTCACCGATTTCAACTTTTAAAGCATCATAAAATCCTGAAGGAAAACTAATATCTCCATAGGTTTTGCTAGGAAATGCGAAATTACCAATTTCAACATTTACAGGATAATCAAATTCATTTTCTTTAATAACATTTTGAGCTATATTTTTAAATTCATTCAAATGTTCCTTAGCAATTTTAATAACGTCTTCTTTTGAATAACTAGAGTTAACTAGTGTATTCATATATTCAATTAAGCTATCTCTTACTTTATATTTAAGATTTTGGTCTTCCTGACTATCGCTATTTGCAATAACATGTAATCGAAATACGCTATCGGCTAAATTTGTGCTTATTGCATTTACATAAGAAAATGCAGAAATAGCTAAAAATAGTATTATTACAATAGATAATAAAAAATATTTTTTCATAATTAAATTTCCTTTCAAAATTAATTGCCTTGTTTTTCTAGTTAATTAAATTATTTCCTTTTATTTTTAAATTATACATATATGGAATAATTTAATTAATATGTCGAAATTTGTTGAACGATTTATTTGTAATAATATTGACATATTTGTAACGAAATGGTAAAATCTACCATTATAAGAGAAGGGGGACATTTATGAAGATAGAAAACGTATGCAATTTTTATGCAAGTAAGTATCATCTAAGTGTTGTACTTTATGAGTACTTAAGAAAAATTAATAGAAAGGAAGTTATTACTTTTTTTGAAGATGGAATTAATGAAGAGATGAAAATGGTTGAATTAAGGGCAAAACATAAAATTAAGAAAAATATAAATTTTAATAATAATAATAATATACAAAATACATATATTAAACAATCAAGAAATATTGTATTTATTCTTCGTGGAAGCAATTTGTACTTAAGAGAAGCTAATGGCTACATTAAAGATGAGTTAAAATTTATGAAAAATGTTAAAGCTACAATAATTAATTGTTATGATTTTGAGCAACAAAGAGCTTTTATGAAAGATATTATAAAAGGTAGTGATAAAATTTTATATACAAATGGTGAAAAATTATTATAAAAATTAATTTTAATAAATTATTTATAAAAATATTCTTATATAATAGTAAATATATTAAATTAAAAAGAAATGATTTTAATATTTAAATATAGTTTAAATCAAATATTAACAAAATATAATATTTATTTTCTTAGTTTTCCGTAGTAATATAAAATTTAAAAAAATAATTGACTTAAGCTTTTTAATGGTATATATTATAATGTATCTAAAAATTAAAATTTTTAGTTGTAATGGCATGAAGTGTCTAGCGTGGCCGAAGCCTTAAAAAATATGGCAAAGGAGAAATAAAATGGACGAAAAATTAAAACAAGTAGAACAAATTCTTAAGAAGTATGGCCAGGAACAACTATTAGATGGATATAATAGGCAACCAGGCGAAAAAGAGAAACAAGATTTTCTTAATGACATTCTTACAATTGATTTCGCTCAAATTGAAAAATTGTATGAAGCTAGTAAGAAAGCAAAGGATTTTTCAAAGTCAAAAATTGAACCAATCGATTATGTAGATAAGTCAAAATTATCTAAAAAAGAATATGAGAAATATTCGAAAATTGGTACAGAAAAAATTAAAGAAGGAAAATTAGCTGTAGTTACTATGGCTGGTGGTCAAGGAACTAGATTGGGGCATACAGGACCAAAAGGTACATTTGATTTAGGACTTGATTCGCATAAATCAATTTTTGAAATATTATGTGATACTTTAAATGAAGCTAGAAAAAAATATGGAGTTGATATTCCATGGTATATAATGACTAGCGAAGAAAATAATGAAGCAACAGAGAATTTCTTTAAAGAACATAATTATTTTGGATATCCAGAAAACTGCATTACTTTCTTTAAACAAGGTAAATTACCTATGCTTAGTACAGATGGAAAAATACTATTAAATGAAGAAGGTAAAATAAAAGAAGCAGCTGATGGACATGGTGGTATATTCCAATCAATGCTTAAAGATGGAGTTATATATGATATGAAGTCTAGAGGTATTGAATGGGTATTTATAGGCGGAGTTGACAATGTTTTAGTTAATATGGTTGATGACGTTTTAATTGGTATGGCTGAAGACAAAAAAGTTCTTGCAGCTGGTAAAAGTATTGTTAAAGCTGGACCAAAAGAGAAAGTTGGTGTTTTCTGCAAGAAGAATGGAAAACCAAGTGTTATAGAATATAGTGAAATCTCTGAAGAAATGGCAGCTGAGACTACACCTGATGGTGAATTAAAATATGGTGAATCACACATTTTATGTAATTTATTTAATATTAAGGCTATTGAAAAAATAAGTAAAATGGATTTACCTTATCATGTAGCATTTAAAAAAGCTAAATATTTAGATAAGGATGGAAAAGTTGTTACACCAGATAAACCAAATGCATATAAATTTGAATCTTTCTTATTTGATGCTTTTGAAAGCTTAGATGATATGGCTATTTTAAGAGTAAAAAGAGAAGATGAATTTGCACCTGTAAAGAATGCCGAAGGTGTTGATAGTCCTGAAACAGCAAGAAAATTATATACTGATTTTCATAATAAAAGCAAAAAATAATAATTATTAATAGGAAAGAAAATAGGGGAATCTTATTTTCTTTCTTATGCCTTTTAGAATATTAATCGTAAGAAGAGAGGAGATTTTATGGAAGAATATATAAATAAATATGAAAAATGGTTAAATGATCCATGTTTTGATGAAGATACAAAAAAAGAATTAGAAGAAATTAAAGGTAATGACAAAGAAATTGAGGATAGATTTTATAAAGACTTAGAGTTTGGTACAGCAGGACTTCGTGGAGTTATTGGTGCTGGAACTAATAGAATGAATAAATATACTGTAGGAAAAGCTACACAAGGATTAGCAAATTTTATTTTAAAAGAAGGAACACAAAATAAAGGAGTTGCTATAGCTTATGATTCTAGACATAAATCAAAAGAGTTTAGTGAAGAAACAGCTTTATGCTTAAATGCTAATGGAATAAAAACTTATGTTTTTGAATCATTAAGACCTGTTCCAGAATTATCTTTTACTGTAAGAAAATTGGGATGTACAGCAGGTGTAATGATTACAGCAAGTCATAATCCACCTGAATATAATGGTTATAAAGTATACTGGGATGATGGTGCACAAATAGTTCCACCAAAGGATAAACAAATTATAGATGAAGTAAATGCAATTACAGATTTTTCTACTATAAAAACAATGGATAAAAATGAAGCTGTTGAAAAAGGTCTTTACGTGCAAATAGGAAAAGATGTTGATGATGCTTTTATTAATACTTTAAAAAGCTTAGTATTAAATCCAGATATAATAAAAAAAGAGCAAGATGATGTTACAATAGTATATACACCTCTTCATGGAGCAGGCAATGTGCCAGTACAAAGAGTTCTTAAAGAATTAGGATTTACTCATGTATATGTAGTGCCTGAGCAAGAAAAACCAGATGGTGATTTCCCAACTGTAAGTTATCCAAATCCAGAAGATAAAAAAGCATTTAAATTAGCTTTAGAGCTTGCAGAAAAGGTAGATGCGGATGTGGTTTTAGCAACTGATCCTGATTCAGATAGATTAGGTGTGTATTCAAAAGATGAAAATGGGGAATATGTATCTTATACAGGAAATATGTCTGCATTGTTAATAGCTGAATATGAATTATCTCAAAAGAAAGAAAAGGGATTACTTCCAAACAATGGAGCGATAATTACAACAATAGTATCTTCAAATATGACAAAAGATTTAGCTAAGGAATATGGATTGACAATGTTTGAAACATTAACAGGTTTCAAATGGATAGGTGAAAAAATAAGACAATTTGAAGAAAATAATAATAATTATTCATATCAATTCGGATTTGAAGAGAGCTATGGATGCTTAATAAGCCCACATGCAAGAGATAAGGATGGAATTTCTGCAGTTATGGCATTATGTGAAGCAACAGCTTATTATAAGAGTAAAGGAATAACTTTATGGGAACAAATGTTAAATATCTATAAAAAATATGGTTTCTATAAAGAAGGACAAGTTTCTATTACTTTAAAAGGAGCAGATGGTGCTGAACAAATTAAGGCAATGATGGAAAAAATGAGAAAGAATCCTCCTAAGAAATTAGGAAGTTATGATGTTTTAGAGGTAAGAGATTATAAAGAGCATACAATAGTTAAGGCAGATGGTTCTAAGTCAGAAACAGATTTACCTACATCAAATGTATTATATTATGATTTAAACGATAACAGTTGGTGTTGTGTAAGACCTTCAGGAACTGAACCAAAAATTAAGTTCTATATGGGTGTTAAAGGTAAATCTATGGATGAAGCAGAGAAAAAACTAGAAGAATTAACAGAAGCCATGAAAGAATATTCAAATAATTAAAAAATAATACTAGTAGACAGTATTGAAAATTATTCAATACTGTCTATTTTGGCATTTATTGATGGAATTAACGGTATAAAATTGCAAATTTATAGAAAAGGTTGTATAATAATAAAGTCGTATAGAAAGAGAGTTGAAAATAATGCAAAAAATATTAAGCAAATTAAGAAAAGCAATTGAAGATTATAACATGATAGAAGATGGAGATAAAATAGCTGTAGCACTTTCTGGTGGAAAAGATTCTGTTACATTATTATATGCTTTGAAAAATTTACAGATATTTTATCCAAAGAAGTTCGATTTAATTGCAATAACCGTTAATCCTGGATTTGAAGGGTTTAATGAAGATATATTAAAGAAAATAGCTAATGATGCTAAAGTTGAATTAATTATAGCACCTAGCGATATTAAAGCTATCGTTTTTGATGTTAGAAAGGAAAAGAATCCATGTTCATTATGTGCAAATTTAAGAAGGGGCATTTTAAATTCTGTGGCTAAAGAAAATGGATGTAATAAAATTGCTTTAGGTCATAATGAAGATGACGTTTTAGAAACATTTTTGCTTAATATGATATATGCAGGTAACTTATCAACCTTTTCTCCAGTTAGTTATATGGATAGATCAAATATGACTCTTATTAGACCTTTAATATATACATCTGAAAAAATGACAAAAGGTTTTGTAAAAAGAAATAATATAGAAGTAATGCCTAAAGTATGCCCTATGGACGGTGTTTCAAAGAGAGAATATGCTACTGATTTATTAAAGAGTTTTGAACTACAATATAAACATTCTAGAGCAAATTTAATTGGTGCAATAAAAAGAGCTAATATTAATGGTTGGAAAGAAATTAATAAATAATATAAACTTGTATTTTTATATACAAGTTTATGTGTTTTAGTAGATAAATTTTTAGAAAAATGATATAATAATGTAGAAATGTTTCCGTAGCTCAGTTGGATAGAGCAATCGCCTCCTAAGCGAGAGATCGGCAGTTCGAATCTGCCCGGGAACACCATTTTTTTTGCTTAGTAATATAAAATATCAAACTAAATATAAAAACGCCTTAAAATCGAAAATAAGAGCAATAAAAAAATATGAAAAACAATGTTGTATAGAGAAATAATTATTTTTATTTAATTTTAATAAAAAATAATTATTTCTTATTTTTTTAATTTTTTTTAATAAATAAATAATAAATAATTATTATTTTTTTTATTTATTAATATTATTTTTTATTTTTCTTATTTATTTTTTTATTTATAATTTATTTTTAAATTTTATTTTATAATTAATAAAAAAATACTAAGAAAAACAAAAAAATAGATTTTTATTCGAAAAAAATATAAAAAAATTAGTTTAAAATAATAAATATTATGTCAATGAGAAAAACTGATTTGAATTTTAGAGAAAAATAATTATGTTAATTATATTTGATTGGATATTTTTTTGTTATTTTTCAATTATTTTATTTTGGCTTAAAATGGGTTTTTTAAGATTTTTCTATTTTTTTTGTAATTAATTTTTAATAAATATTATAAAAAATAAAAACAATTAAAAAAATAATAAAAAAATATCAAAAAAATATCAAAAAAATATTGAAAAAAATAAAAATATTTAGTAAAATAATAAATGTGATAACAAAAATTGTTAATTTTGTTGAAAAAACAATAAAATATTAACAAAAAAATAGTAAAAAAATAAAAAAATTAATAAATATTTAAAAAAATATAAAAATAATTAATTTAAATATTTAAACCATTTTTTAACTAAATTTAGCTATTTATATACATAATATGCCAATCAAAAACTTTTCTCTTTAATGAACTTTTTTTGACGAAAAAGCGACCTGAAGTTTACGTTAAAAATATTATGTCTATTTTAGTGTGCCTAAAAAACAAAAAAATCAATTTTTATGTTAAGTAAAATTAGTTAAAATTGAGCTTAAAAAAATACAATTATGTTAATAAAAAAAGATATTATGTCGAGGAATTTGTCTAAAAATGCAATTATGTTTACAAAAAGGACATATTATGTCACTACAGGTAAACATAAACATAATTTTAAACTGAAATAATTAATTAAAGAACGTCAACAATTCTATGAAATCAGTGCTAGCAAAAATAAAAAATAGATGATCAAACTCAAAAAAACTAAAATGGATTCTCATAAGATTAAGATATGAAATAAAAAGATATCAAAACAATCTATTTAAATATCAAAAAATAGTAATTGAAAAAAGTATACATAACAACATTGCCGATATCAAAGAAATGCTTATATATCAATACTTTAGACAAAATGAAAATTATTATTACTTCACTAATTATTTCTATAAATTTCTATTAAATATTTCACTTTATGTTGACAAAAAACTTATTTATTATTATTTCAAATATCTAATAAGAATTTAAGAAAAAAATAAAAAAATAATAAATTTAGACAAAAGTCAATGAAAGTCAAAAATGATAAGTGCAAAAAAATAACAATATCTATAAAAAGGCTTATTTAAAGCATTCTTATTTATTTTAAGAAACTAAAAAAGCTAAAAAAATAAAAAGATTAGATTTTATTATAAAATTGAAATGAATTATCAAATATTTAACTTTAAAAGCAAAAATTTATAAAATTATGCAAAAATAGTAAACATAAGAACATGTTGAATATTTAATAAATGCTTAAATATAGGCATTTCTACTTTATAAATTTGTAAAAATATATGACTGTATTGAAAAGATAGAAAAAGTGACCTTATGTAAACGAAAATTGAATATTATGATCAAAAATAATAAAAAATCTAAAAAACGACGAATTATGTCAAATACCAAAATAAACCAACAAGAACTTGTCTACATAATTGAATTTTTGATAAAAAACTAATAAATTTTTTATAATTAATAAATTTTCTTTCATAAAAGTTTAAATTTCTTTTAAATGAAATTTATAAATTATATTGCTAAATGTTTCCTTTAATTATTAAATTATTTTCAAATTTTTTCATTCATGTAAAATCCTTACATTTCAAGGAGTATAATCAAAGAAATAAACATAAAACGGTTAAAAATGTAAACCAAAAAATAGACCAAAGAAATTAAAAGAATGTAAAATTATGCAACATCGAAAGATAGCATTATGTAGACGACAAAAATAAAAGATTGCCATAAAAATTATGTTAATGAGACAATAAATGCACTTATATCAGCACATTCACTAAGATGAAAGTACAAGCTCTGAATAATTTTAAAAAATTAATGTAAAAATGTAAAAAAGTAAAGAAAAATAATTCATGGTTGACAATAAAAAATATTATGCAAACAATGAAAAATATTAAATATTGGAAAAATTTACAAAATTTATAAAAAATACGATATAACGTCAACGCATTGGAAAATATTGTGATAATATTTTATTTATGTTTGCAATAGTGCATAAAATACGGGATTTGAAAATAGTATAAGATGTACGCAACTTGTCATTAAATTGACAAAATATAACAAAAAATGATATATAAATCACTCGGTAGCGAAATTGCAAACTTCTATATATAGAAATTTATAGATGTAATTACTATAATTTTCTCGTTATACAAAGTTAAGGAGGGTGATTTATAGGAGAGGAGAACAATGAGTTTTGAGAATAACTTAATAAAATTAAGAAAGCAAAAGGGATGGTCTCAAGATGAATTAGCTGAGAACTTAGATTTATCTAGACAAGCTATATCAAAATGGGAAAATGGAACTAGTAAACCAGACATTGATAATATCAAAAGAATTAGTAAGGTATTTGATGTTGGAATTGATGAACTATTAAGTAATGATATAACTGATAATCATGCTTTATCATTAGATTTTGACAGTAGTAAAAAGAAAAGAAAGTCAGATAAAGGTATTTTATTAGTTAAATGCATAATATTTGCTTTAGTAATTATATATGTAATAAGTGTTATATATAAATTAGTTGCTCTACTTATAATTGTTAATGGTGTAGAAAAATATCAAAATTTAAGCAACTACCATTATATAATAACTACTTATAATGAAAATGGTCTTAGCCAAAAGGAAGAATGCTGGTTTAAAGATGGCGAATATAAAATATATGAAACTAATTATTATGGGAAGGAGTGTTTTGAAACTATTTCTTATTATAATTTTAATAATAATGAATATTATAATATAGATTCTAATACTGGTGAAAAAGTATATATAACTGAAGAGATTCCAGAACAGGAAATATCATTGTATAATAACGGAGGATATTTATATTCTAGATTTCCAATAGAAATTAGAAGAAATGATTTTATTTATTTTTTTTATAAAAGTATGGATTTCTATTCGACTGATATTGACTTTGATGATAATAATATAATTATTGAAACTAAGAATGAATATATTTGTTTAGATAAGAAAACTTTATTACCTAAATCTACATTTATATCTCGTGATTCTAAAAATTATATTTATGAAATAGCAATTACTAAATGATTTCGGGAATTAAAACAGACTGCTATAAGCAGTCTGAAATGAGAGAGAGATTTAGTTAATCATAAAAATAAACTGCTACTTCATAGGGTTCGGTGATTGCTGATGAAAAGAAAAATGTATAATCTCCTTTAGGAGCATAAAGAAGCTCATAGGAGTTTGAACGGGCTCCAGTTCCAACCATATTGCCGAGGTAAATAACATCATTATCTGGTGTAGTACATGTTACTGTTACTACAGAATTAACAGGTGTAAAAGCAATTTGAGCGACAATATCAGCAAAGAAGTTACCAGAGCTTAAATGAACAGTTAATGAACCACTACCGTTATTTATTGTAGTAGCTCCAAAAGCAATCTGTTTGCCTACACTAGCTCTCGTGCTAGCCTCTTCCGTGGAAATGGTAGAGGCAGGCGAGATTACATCAACGGGTTCGGCAGCGAATGCCGAGATAGTGAAGCAGAGGGTCATAGCCATTGCCATGAGAATAGCAATGAACCGTTTCTTGAGTTTATCCATTCTTAAGTCATCCTTTCTTGATTAGCAGTTGTTTTACGAACTCATTACTCTCTCCCATTTTTTATATTACTACACATTCTGAACATTATCAGAGTGTGATAGTAAATAAAAGTGTTACGCTTCATGATAAGATTATCATTTTTTGAAAAAATATGTCACATTTTTGGACAAAATAGGAATTAGTAGGAAACTTTTGGAATTAATATTATAATTCTTAGTGGCACATATATATGAAAGAGGATGACATACAGATTCTTGAAAATATTATGGTGGAATTAAACCACTTTAAATTTAGTAGACGATCTCTGTCGTACCAATATTTAATAGAAGCCATATATTTAGTAGTAAAAGACAAGACATCTATAAGAAACTTTAATAAAAATATATATGTACCAATAGCTAAAAAATATAACACTAAGCCTGAAAATGTTCAGTGGTCTTTAAGTAAGTTGATTAATCTGATGTATTTGAATACACCAAATAAAATAATATTTGATTATTTCAAGTTTTTTATGGATGAAAAGCCTACTCTTAAGTTTTTTATAATTACTATAGCTCAAAATGTGAATGATAATCTTGTTATTTATCGTTAGGCAAGCCCACTTAGGCTTTGTATAACACACATTTTATGAGAAGGGAAGATGAACAAATGGTAAAAACTTTATTCGCAACAATTAATGTTGCAAAAGGAAATGAAAAAAATGAGGTTAGAATTTATAAGACAAAAGGTGAGAAATATGGAATTGAAGTTATAGATTCTAACGAAAATGTTAAGTCTGCAGAGAATATTACAAGTAGCGAGAAAATGATTGATAGTTTATTAGATACTATCGTTTTAAGTACGCAGAATTTTACATTACTAGAAGACTTTGCGTCTGATTTTTCTGATGCAAAGAAAATAATCTAAAGCATATTTTTTAATATGCTTTTTCTTTTTTTATTTTTTATTAGTATCCTCTAAAAAATTAAAACTTGCATCACTACTAAATATATGTTATTATATAGTATGTCTTAAATAGGAGTTAAAATGGAAAAAGAAGATTACATGAAATTAGCAATAAATGAGGCAAAAAAGGCTTATGGTCAACTAGAAATACCAGTTGGAGCTATTATTGTAAAAGATGGTAAAGTAATAGCAAAAGCACATAATGAAAAAGAGCAAAAGCAAGATACTACAAAACATGCTGAAATTTTAGCAATTCAAAAAGCAAGCAAAAAATTAAAAAATTGGAGACTTATTGATTGTGATATGTATGTTACTTTAGAGCCTTGTAGTATGTGTGCAGGAGCTTTAATTCAGTCAAGAGTTAGGAAGGTATTTATAGGGGCTATGGATGAAAAAACAGGTAGTTGTGGATCCGTTTTAAATCTCCTTGAAGATTATACTTTTAACCATAAGGTTGAAGTAGAATATGGAATTTGTAAAGAAGAATGTGAGATTTTACTAAAAAATTTCTTTAAAGAATTAAGAGAAATTAAGGCAAATGAAAAATAATTAATATTTTTTTAACCAAAGAATAATATATGAAGAGATACCGAAGTGGTCATAACGGAACTGCCTCGAAAGCAGGTGGTCATTTTTGATGGCTCGTGGGTTCGAATCCCACTCTCTTCGCCAATGGAGGAGTTTAATGAATAGTAACAAATCAGAAATACTGAAAAGAGCAATTTTATTATTAATATTGATTATTGCTTTTGGCATAGTTTTATCAATTATGATTAAATATACACAAGAGGGTGAAACTAATATGCCTTTTAACTTGTCAGAAATCATTGTTGTGAGTAGTGCAGAAGGAATAGATAAAGCAGAGAATCCAGATAATAATAAATGGAATCTAGATATTATGCAGTATAATGATATCTATTTACAGATTTCTAAAAATGATAATTATGATAAAAATGCATATATTGAGAGTATAAGCCTAGAAAATTTTTCTTTTAATGATCCTAGAATAGGTAATACTAGATTATATATGCCAAATAGTACTGAAGAAAAATTGTTTTCTTATGATGATTCATTCCTTATAAATAGAGTGCTAACATATAAAGGCGCAGATTCAAGTAATTCAAAAACATTAGAGATTTCTCGTCAAGGAGGTAAGATTCTATTTAGAGTAGCAAATACTGATGTTGGTGAGTTAGTTTCGAATGAAAACTTAGAAATAAAGCAAGATGGAACTATAATATCAAATACTAATGTAACTATGGATGACTTGAAGTATAATATTTCATTTGATTTAGTTATAAAAACAAATATTACAACTTATAGAGGAACTGTTAATCTAGAATTACCTGTTGGAGATATAATAACTAATGGAACAGCACAGTTAGATCAAAAGGATTGTTCTAATATAATTTTTAAACGTGAAAATACTTGATATTATTATTTAAATAGTATATAATTGCAAAGGGTATGAGAATGTTTCTTTATAGAGGATATTCTCAATAAAAGGCTATGAACCTTGTCAGGACCGGAAGGTAGCAGCAATAAGTAGATTCTTTTATGTGGGGGTATCCTCTATGGAGAAAGGTTTTCGTACCTTTATTTAAAATATATGGAGGCTTATATGGAATATACAGCTTTATATAGAAGATTTAGACCAATTACTTTTGATGGAATAGTTGGGCAAGATCATATTATTACAACATTAAAAAATCAAGTTATTGCAGATAGAGTTGGTCATGCATATCTTTTTACTGGATGTAGAGGGTGTGGTAAAACGTCTTCTGCAAAAGTATTGGCTAGAGCTGTAAATTGTTTAAATCCACAAAATGGTGAACCTTGTAATGAATGTAGCATTTGTAAAGCTGCATTAGAAGGAACATTAACTGATATTGTGGAAATGGATGCAGCTTCAAATAATAGTGTTGATGATATTAGAGCAATAAGAGATGAAGTTAATTTTTTACCTACTGTTGCAAAATATAGAGTTTATATAATTGATGAGGTGCACATGCTTTCTCCAGGGGCTTTTAATGCATTATTAAAAACATTAGAAGAGCCACCAAAACATGTAAAGTTTATTTTAGCAACGACAGAACCTCAAAAATTACCAGCGACAATACTTTCAAGGTGTCAAAGATTTGATTTCAAAAAAATTTCAGAGCCAGTTATTACTAAAAACTTAGAGAAAATATGTGACGAATGTAAAATGCAGTATTCTGAGGATGCACTTAATTTAATTGCTGAATTATCTGAAGGTGCAATGAGGGATGCATTATCAATTCTTGAAAGATGTTCACAGGGAGAAGACAATAATATTACTGAACAAAAAGTAAAGGATTTAGTTGGAATTCCTAAATTAGAGTATATTTCAGGTATTACTAAGGCGATTCTTGAATATGATGTGTCAAAGTGTTTAGAGATATCTAATAATATAATTCTTGAAGGAAAAGATTTATCAAATTTCTTATGGGAAATTATTAAATATATTAGAGATATAATGATATTTAAAACAACTCAAAATGTTTCTAATATTTATTCTGACGAAGATAAAAAAACAATGCAAGAATTAACTAATGATGTTAGTAAAGATAGATTATTAAAAATAATTTATGGATTATCTGATTTAGAGAATGAGCTAAAGTGGTCAACACAGAAAAATATTATTTTTCAAGTTGGTATTATGAGGCTTTGCAGTAAGGAAAATTTAACATTAGAGGAAAGAGTGAGTGAATTAGAAAAGAAAATTGCCTCTGGAAATATTAAAGTATCTACAGAGAATAATAGAAATTCTAATAATGAAAATTATGCAGCAAAAGCTCCAAGTTCAAAGAGTTTATCCACAAGTAATGTACAAAATGTGGATAAAAAAGGGGAAAAATTAAAAGGAAATGGATCTAATTCTGCTTCTGGACCTAATGCAGATTTTTGGCAAAATGTTATTAATAAACTTAAAGAAGAAAGAAAAGCAATGTTATTTGCAAATTTAAATAATACAAAAGCCATTGTATTAGATGATATGACTGTAGGAATTCAATTCTTAGATGGATTAAATAGCTTTAGAAAAGCTGTAATTGAGAGACCGGAAAATATGAATGAATTAAAAAGATTGATTTCTATAGAATGTGGAAAAGATATGAGAATTAAAATTATAGATTCAAAAAATGATGAAAAAAAAGAAAAAACAGATAATAAATTAGATTTAGGAATTAATATTAATTATATAGATTAATAAAAATAAAATAAATTAAATTAAATAAAAAAATAATTAAATAATAAAAATTAATTAATAAAAAAATAATTAAAAAATAATTGAATAATGAAAAATAATTAATAGAAAAAATAAAAAAATAATTTAAAATAATTAATAAAAAAATAAAAAATAAATTTAAAAAAATTAATAAAAAATAAAATATTAATTAATTTTTAAAAATAATTATTTGAAAATTAAAAAATAAGAAAAAATTAAAATGCTGAAAAATGGGCAATAAAAAATAATAAAAAAATAAAAATTAAATAAAAATAAATTAAATTATAATTTAATAAAAATTAATTAAAAAAGTTTATAGGTAATGCTTAAAAACCTAAATAATAATATAAAGGAGAAAAAATATGTCTAGAGGAGGATTTCCAGGAGGATTTGGTGGAATAAATATGAACCAAATAATGAAACAAGCGAAAAAAATGCAAGAAGAAATGGAAAAGTCACAAGAGAATTTAGCAAGTCAAACTTTTGAAAGTACAACAGGTGGAGGAGCTATTTATGCAAAAGTAAATGGTAGTAAAGAGTTATTAGAAATAAAAATACAAAAAGAAGCTGTAGACCCAGATGATGTTGAAATGCTACAAGATTTAATTTTAACTTGTGTTAATGATGCTTTAAAGAAAGTAGATGATGCACAAGCAAAAGAATTAGGAAAGTATAATATTCCAGGTTTAAAATAATATGTCATATTATTCACCATCTATTGAAAAACTAATAGAAGCATTTCAGAAACTACCTAGTATAGGCGAGAAGTCTGCTGTAAGGCTTGCATTTTATATATTAAATTCTAGTGATGAAGAAACTAATCAATTTATTAAAAGCATTCAGGATGCAAAGAAAAATTTAAAATTTTGCTCTAAATGTTTTAATATTTCAGATACTGATCCTTGTCCTATTTGTTCAGATAAAACAAGAGATCAGAGTAAGATTTGTGTTGTAGAAGACGTTAAAGACGTTGTTGCTATGGAAAAAACACATGAGTTTAAAGGATTATATCATGTATTACATGGCTCTATTTCCCCAATGGATGGAGTAGGACCAGATGATATTAAAATTAAAGAATTATTAGCTAGATTAATGGATGGAACTGTTAAAGAAGTTATTTTAGCTACTAATCCAAGAGTAGAAGGTGAAGCTACTTCAATGTATATTGCTAAACTTATTAAACCTATGGGAATAAGAGTGACTCGTATTGCTCATGGTATTCCTGTTGGAGGAGATATTGAATATACAGATGAATTTACATTAGGAAGAGCTTTAGAAGGAAGAATAGATTTATAAAAAACACGTGCAGTCAAATGCACGTGTTTAGTTTTATTTAGTATTTTTTTCACCCATAATTATTTTACATATATCTCTTGTCGAATTCCTTTTTGCCATTAATTTAGAACGTATTTTCATGTGTTTTATTTGTTCTGGATTATCCAACAATTCTTTTACTGCTTCATAAGGATCTTCAGTCTTTCTAATCCATACTGCAACTCCTTTTCTTTCAAGAAATTCAGCATTTTCTACCTCTTGACCAGGAATAGGATTAATAACTACTATTGGTAGACCAGATGCTAGAGCTTCAGTAATAGTAAGTCCACCTGGTTTTGTAACAACTAAATCAGATATACTCATTAGTTCAGGAACTTCATTAGTGTATCCATAAACTTGAACATCTGGATTATTACCCACTAATTCTTCAAATTTGGCTTGCATTTTTTCATTTTTGCCTGATATAGCTATTATTTGATATTCATCTTTAATATTATCTATAAATGCTTGCAAAATTTTTAATGTTTTTTCTTTACCTAATCCAAATTCTCCACCTCCAAAAAACAAAATAGTTTTTTTAGAGTATTCTAAGTCAAATGATGCTTTTATTTCTTTTCTATTAAAATGTTCTAAAAATCTATTGGATAGAGGAATTCCAGTTGCGTGAATTTTAGACGCAGGTATGCCTTTTTTTATAATTTCTTTTTTCATTCCTTCATGAGAAACAAATATGTAATCAATATAATCACTACCAACTAACCATTGATCGTGAGAAGCAAAGTCTGTCATAATACTAGCTAATTTACAGTTAGTTTTATTTTTCTCTTTTAAATATGCTGTCATCTGGCTAGCAAATGGATGAGTTGAAATTACAATATCTGGTTGAAACTCTTCAAATAATTTATATAATTTAATTGACATGAATCTATTGGCACCACTACTAATATGTGACATAGCACCCTTTTGTGAATGATCATATATTTCTCCCCATGCCCAAGGAGCTTTTTTTGCCATTTCTTTATATGCAAATGTAGTAATGGTATTTAAACCTTTATTTATATACTCTACACAATCTACGAGTTTTGTTTCAACATCTGTGTAGTTGTCATCTAAGTATTGTTTTATAGATTTGGCTGCTGATAAATGTCCTCCACCATAAGCAGCATAAAAAATTAAAATTTTCATAAAGAATCCTTTCTAACTAAAATCTTTATACCATATTATATGAAATAAATCAATTGTATATTTTATAAATTTTGGTTAAAAATATAAAAAATGAAAAATTGAAAGGATTGTTAATATGGGAAGAGTAAAAAATAAAATTTATGATTTCAAGGATAGGCTAAAAGATAGAAAGATGCTTACGTTAGTTATTACTTTAATAGCTATTATAGTGATATTAGGTATAGTTATTTTAAAAAAACAACTTGAATATAGACAACTAGCTGAAAATGGATATAATAATGCTTTTTATCAATTAGTTGAATATGTAAATCAGACAGAAGTCCTTTTGGCTAAATCTACTATTTCTAATAGTGCTAGGCATAGTGCTGAGACATTAACTAATATATGGCGAGATGCAACTTTAGCGGAAAGCTATTTAGCCAGATTACCAATTGGTACACAAGAATTAGAAGAAACTCAAAAATTTTTAAATCAAGTTGCTGATTACAGTTATAGCCTAGCTAATAAAGCTATTAAAGGAAATGACTTAAGTCAAGAAGATTTGGATAATTTAACTAATTTATATAAATATAGTGGTTCTTTAAAAGACACTTTAAATCAATTAGAAATTGACTTATATTCTGGAAATATTAAATGGGGAGAATTAGAAAAGACCGGTGGTGAAGCACTAACCCAAGAGGCAAGTAACTTATCTCAAAGTAGTTTTGGAAGCATGGTAGAAGATTTACACGAATATGCAGGACTAATATATGATGGGGCTTTTTCAAATCATTTAACAAATCCGGAAAGAGTTGGACTAACAGGTGATGATATAGATGAAAACAAGGCTTTAGAAATAGCAAAAAATTTTATAGGAGCAGATAGAATAACAGAAATAAATCCTAATGGAGAAAGTCAAAATGGAAATATTGAATGCTTTAGTTTTAGTGTTAAAGTAGGAGATGAAGAAAATTTTGATATAGCAATATCTAAAAAAGGTGG
Organism: uncultured Clostridia bacterium; assembly: GCA_944391745.1. Taxonomy (GTDB): domain Bacteria; phylum Bacillota; class Clostridia; order TANB77; family CAG-508; genus CAG-793. The sequence goes on along the minus strand of CALXUS010000001.1, from coordinate 163,708 downwards.
ACATGTAGTTTTTATGAACTCTAATAGGAATATAACAAATGAGGGTATTTCACCTGAAGAAGCGGTAAAAAAAGGAGAAGAATTCTTAGAAAAAAATGAATTTGAAAGTATGAAATCAACTTATTATATAAATGGAGGAGGCGTTTTAACGGTAAACTATGCTTATGAGCAAAATGGTATTACAATGTATCCTGATTTGGTCAAGGTGAAAATTGCATTGGATAATGGAGAGATATTAGGAATAGAGTCAACAGGATATTTAAATTCACATTTAGAAAATAGAAATTTAGCAGAAACAAAAGTAACTCTTGAGCAAGCAAGAGAGAAAGTTAACAAAAACTTAAATATTAGTTCTTCAGGGCTCGCCGTTATTCCTACTGAATGGGGAACGGAAATTCTTTGTTATGAGTTTAAGGGGAATACAGAAGAAAATGATTTCTTAGTATATATTAATGCAGAAACAGGTGAAGAGGAAGATATTTTAATGATTATAAATACACCTGAAGGAACATTAACTGAATAAGAACAAAATGAGAGCTTATTATAGCTCTCATTTTTTGAATTTTTTACTTGTAAATTTGACATTATTATCATATAATAACAAAAAAATTAATAATAATTTATTGGTTTGAATAAAATAGATTTATGAGGAAATATATGATAGTTAAAGATATAATAAAAATTACTAAAGGAAAGCTTTTATTCGGAAATGAAGATGAAAAATGTGAAAATTTTACTAGAGATTCAAGAGAAGTAAAAAATGGTGATGTGTACATAGCTTTAAAAGGAGAAAAGTTTGATGGAAATAGCTTTTATAAAAATGCTATAGATAATGGAGCTAAGGTATGCATTGTTAGTGAGGATGTCGAAAAATATAAAGACTCAACAATTATAAAAGTTGATGATACTTTAAAAGCAATGCAGGATATAGCTACTTTTAAAAGGTCATTATATGATATACCTGTAGTAGCTGTGACTGGAAGTGTTGGAAAAACAAGTACCAAAGATTTGATTGCAAGTGTAGTTTCTCAAAAATACAATACTTTAAAAACAAAAGGAAATTATAATAATGACATAGGGCTTCCATTAACCATATTGAGCTTAAAAGATGAAGAAGCTATGGTTGTAGAAATGGGAATGAATCACTTTGGAGAGATAAGAAAACTTACTAATATAGCAAAGCCAACTATAGCAGTTATTACTAATATAGGTACTGCACATATAGGAAACTTAGGCTCTAGAGAAAATATTTTAAAAGCAAAACTTGAAATACTTGAAGGTTTACAAGGAAATACTGTTGTTGTTAATAATGACAATGATTTACTAAATAAGTGGGCAAAAGAGAATAGCAATAAATATAATATAATTACCTATGGAATAAATTGTGAAAGTGAATATATGGCAAAAGATATAATGGCTTTTGAGGATAAAAGTGAATATACAGTTGTAAAAACGTCCGGAAAAGATTCGAATATAAATGGAAAAAAGATTATTGTTCCAGTTGGAGGAGAACATTTTATTTTAAATAGCCTTTGTGCTATTGCAGTTGGAGAATGTTTGAATGTGGAGCCGGAAAAGATTGTTGAAGGAGTAGCAAAGCTAGAACTTTCTAAAAAGAGAATGGAAATAATTCAAAGTAAATGTGGAGCAATTATAATAAACGATACTTATAATGCTAATTATGATTCTATGACAGCAGCTATTACATATTTAAAGAGTATAGATGATAGGAGAAAAATAGCAGTTTTAGGTGATATGCTAGAATTAGGAGAGTATTCAAAAGCCTTACATGAGAATGTTGGAAAAGAAATAGATAACAAAATAGATATTTTAATTACAATTGGAAATGAAGCAAAATATATTGATGAAATGGCTAAACCTAAGAAAAAGCTACATTTTGATAATAATGAAGATGCGGAAAAAGAACTTAAGAAAATAATGCAATCTAATGATGCTGTTTTATTAAAAGCTTCTAATGGAATGAAGTTTTTTGAAATAGCTAATATTATTAAAGAATTTTAACAAGGAGATAATTATGATTAAAGTAGCTGTTATTTATGGTGGAATGTCGACTGAACATGATGTTTCTATAGTATCTGCAAGAAATGTTATAAATAATTTAAATGCCGGAAAATATGACATAATGAAAATAGAGATAACTAAAAATGGAGAATGGCTAAATAATGGGAAAAAGATAAAGAATATTGTAGATTTTCTTCAAAAAGCAGATGTGGTATTTCCAGTATTACATGGTCTATATGGTGAGGATGGAACAATACAAGGAATGCTAGAGTTATTAAAAATCCCTTATGTTGGGTGTAAAGTCTTAGCATCTAGTATTTGTATGGATAAAGTGTATACAAAATATATTTTAAGAAACGCAAAAATTAGGCAAGCAAATTTTATTTATATAAAAGATGAAAACATTTATGTAGATGATGATTTAGAAGAAATGAAACTTGAAAATGATGAAATTATAAAGCTGGTTGAAGATAAATTAAAATTCCCGGTGTTTGTAAAACCTTCAAATTCTGGATCTTCAGTAGGTGTTACAAAAGCTAATAATGGACCAGAATTAGTAAAATCTATTCAAGAAGCAAGTCAGTATGATAGAAAAGTGTTAATTGAGCAAGCTATAGTTGGAAAAGAAGTTGAGTGTGCTGTGGTGGGAAATAATGAAGTTAGAGCTAGCTCTGTAGGAGAAATATTATCAGCTGAAGATTATTATACTTATGATGCAAAATACAATAATGCAGAATCTAAAACAATTATACCAGCCAACATTCAAAAAGATACAATCGAAGAAATTAGAAAAATAGCAATTAAAGCATTTAAAGCTGTTGATGGAAGCGGATTAGCAAGAGTAGATTTCTTTGTGGAAAATGGTTCAAATAATATTTACTTAAATGAAATAAATACAATGCCAGGATTTACAGAGATTAGTATGTATCCTAAATTATGGGAGAATGCGGGATTGAATTATACAGAATTATTAGATGAATTAATAAAATTAGCGTTAGAATAGTATAGAGAGGAGTAGTACAACTATATTTGTACTAATATAAAAATGGTTGAAGATATAGAATTATTAAAAGAAGAATTGAAAGAGAATTTAAGTGAAAAAAGGTATCTACATAGTATAGGTGTCATGAATATGTGCGAAAAACTGGCAAATAAATATGGCGGAGATGTTAAAAGGGCTAAACTGATTGGTTTGGTACATGATATGGCTAAAGAAATGTCTGATAAAGAAATGCTTGAATATGTAGAAAAAAACAATATTGAGGTTTCGGAAGTAGAAAAATTTGTCCCTCAAATACTTCATGGAAAAATTGCGGCTTGCATGAGCAAAAAGAGATATGATTTTGATGACGAGATGTGTGAAGCTATTGCTTATCATACAACTGGAAAAGAAAATATGACTTTACTACAAAAAATACTTTTTGTCGCAGATAAAATAGATGAAACTAGAAAGTATGAAGGTGTTGAAGATTTAAGAAAAATTGCTTTTAAAAGCTTAGATAAAGCTATTATTAAAAACATAGATGAAACTTTAAAAATAAATTTGAATTCTAATAATGTGATTTTTGACGAAAGTATAAATACTAGAAATTATATAATTATGCATAAAAAAACTAAATAACATATTGTAATTTTTATAGAAATAGTGTATTTTAAAAGTGTGTATGATATAATGCACTAAAAATAGATAAATGTAAAGTTTGCTACTTTTCAAAAGTGGAGGATGTTAAATAATGAGTTTTAAAGATTACTATAAAATATTGGGCTTAAACTCTAATAAAGTTTCTATTGATGAAATTAAGGTTGCTTATAGAGAAAAAGCAAAAAAGTATCACCCAGATATTAACTCTGGAAACAATGATTATGAAGAGCTTTTTAAAGAAATAAATGAGGCTTATAAAGTATTATCTGATGCCAAATCTAGAAGAAAATATGATAGAAGCTGGTTTATATATTCAGAAAGAAAAAGAAGACTTCAACAAAAAGATAGAGATGAGAAGAAGACTTTTAAAGAAAAATTAATGGATATTTTATTTGGCGGAAGTATTATAAAAAAACAAGAAGTAAAAAAGGCAAAAGAACCAGTCAATGGAGAAAATATTGAAACAGAAGTTGAAGTTAATGTAGTGCAAGCTTTTAATGGAACATCTAAAAAATTGAAATTACTTGCAGTTGATGGTAAAACTAAAACTTTTAATTTAAATGTGCCTGCTGGAATACAAGATGGGGATAAAATTAGATTTGTAGGTGAAGGAAAGCCAGGCAAAAATAATGGAACAAGAGGAGACTTACTTGTTAGAGTAAAGATAAAAAATACTAAAGAATTTTCTCTAAATGGAGTAGATATATATAAGGAAATAAATCTTGCTCCTTGGGAAGCGGCTTTAGGAAATAAAGTAAAAGTTCAAGCAATAGATGAAGAAATTTCATTAGTTATTCCAAAAGGAACAGAAAGTGGGGATAAATTTACTATTAAAGGTAAAGGTTACAAATTTGGTAGAGGACAAAGAGGAAATTTCTATATTGTTGCAAGAATAGTTGTACCTAAAAAGTTAAGTGAAGAACAAGAAAAACTATACGAAAAGCTTAAAGAAATCGAAACAAAATAGCTAGTTGACATATTATTTCTTAAATGATATAATAAAAGAGTCAAACTAAGGAAAAAATAGAAAAGGGGTGCTAAAATGACTGACGAGTTTCAAGGGAAAAGTTTTAGTATAACTGATCCACAAGGCGTGAATACAGTTATATACAGAATTAATCGAACAGCCAAAGAATTGCAAAAGCAGTATCCTAAATATACTGTTGAAAGGTTAGTATACTCTGAAGAAATGAACGGTAATGCGAAAAAGAAAACATTCTATGTTGATTATCCTGAACCAGAAGGAGAAGATTTAGTAATATTATCTTTTGGACAAGGTAAAGTAGTTGTTAATATGGGACTATTAAAAGATAACCGATTAAAGATTTCAAGGAGACCTATTCCAGTAAAATTTGATACTGTTTATTCAGAGACCCCATTAGAAATGAAGGATTACAAATATACTCCAAGTTTACAGAGATCATTTACTATAATTGATCCAGAAACTACTGAAGAAGTTAAGCCAAAAGTATACATAGATAATATAACAAAAGAAGTTAAAGGAAAATGGAAATTACAACCATATAAGTCTTACTTCACCTTTGAAGTAAAATAAAAGGAGGAAAATTTAGTGGAAGAAAACAAAAAGCAACAACCTAGGGTAAATGCTATAGCTGCAATATTTACATTAAATAAAGATCGTGATATTAATGGTCAAACAAAGCCAGGTAGTTCAATTAAAGGTAAAGCAGATGTACATGATATTCCAGAAGAATTAATAGGTCGTTTTGGAGGAGTTGATTTAATAGTTAAAGATGTATCTCTTGAACAAGTTCCACAAAATTTTAGAGCGGAACTACAAAGCAAAGTAGATAAAAGACCTACTGATTATGCTAAACAAATTAGAGATTTGCGTCAAAAAAGAAGAATCGAGAATAATTTTAGAAGTTAATTAATGTCCCTAAAATTAACCAATGAGAAGGTATAAATATGGAAAATAAATTTAATGAATTTATGAAAAAAAATTTAAAATATATAATATTTGCGGTAGTATTATGGGTTATAGGCGAAATCTTTTTAGTTGCGCCTATTTCTTTTACTGTAAGCCAAAGTTACACTAATGGAGCATTTGATATAAATCTTTTTGTAGAATATTTTATACCCAATATAGTATCACTTTCATCTATAACACAGGTTTTCTCATCTAATGCGATTGGTGCATTTGGCACAGGTACATTATGGTATACAATTATACTACTTATAGCAGTTGGAATAGGAGCATATAAAGCAAGAAAAAAGACAGAATATCAAGATATTGAGCATGGTTCAAGTGATTGGTGTCAAGGTGGAGAGCAATATAGGGTATTGAGTAAAAATTCAGGATTAATACTAGCTCAAAACAATTACTTACCACTTAATAAATTAGGAAATATAAATGTTCTAATTGTCGGTGGTTCTGGTTCTGGTAAATCTTCAAGTTATACTATACCTAATGCACATCAAATGTTAGGATCTTATGTATTTACAGATCCAAAAGGTGAAATATATGATAAAACAGCTGGATATTTAAAGAAAAATGGCTATGATATAAAATTACTTAATTTAGTAAATCCAACTAGTAGTGATAGCTATAATCCATTACAGCACATAAAAAATGAAATAGATGTTGATATTATTGCTAATACAATAGTTAAAGGACAAAAAGCTGAAGGTTCGGCATCTGATCCATATTGGGATAATATGGCTGAACTATTACTTAAATCTTTAATATATTATTTAGTTGCAGCAAGACCACCAGAAGAGCAAAACTTAGCAAGTTGTGCAGAACTAGTTAGAGCAGCTAATAATAATGGAGGAAGTAACTTACTTACAGAATTAATGAGTCAGTTACCTTATGACCATCCAGCTAGAATGAACTATAAATCTGTTGAAATAGCTTCAGATAAAACATATAGCTCAATTTTAAGTACATTACAATCTAAACTAGGTAAATTTGATTCAAAAGAAATAGCAGATTTAACATCAACAAATACTATAGATTTTGATGATATAGTAACTAGGAAAACAGCTTTATATGTTGTTTCATCAGATACGCATGGAGCTTACGATTTCTTACTTACAATTTTCTTTTCACAGATGATACAACAGATGTATGATTTTGCTGATAAAAATGGTGGAAAATTACCTATAAAAACATTCTTTATATTAGATGAGTTTGCAAATATAGGACAGGTTCCAGATTTTGATAAGAAAATATCAACCAGTAGAAGTAGAGGAATATCTTTTAGTGTTATATTACAGAATTTAGACCAGTTAAAGGCTATATATGAAAAGTCTTATGAAACAATTATTGGTAACTGCGATACACACGTATTTTTAGGTAGTAACTCTTTTGCAACAGTTGAGTATTTCTCAAAAGAATTAGGTGAAAAAACAATTTCACATAATAGTAAATCAACTAATAGAAATAATGTAGATGTAAGAACAGGATTTAGTGAATCAGATCAAATTATGGCAAGAGCTTTGATGACACCTGATGAGCTAAGAAGAATGGATAATAATGAATGTATTATATTTGAAAAAGGATTAAAGCCTATTAAGGCAAAGAAGTTCTGGTATTTTAGAACACCAATGCTTAAAGACTTTGAATCAGCTCAAATAGATCATAATGATTTTGATTGTGGTGAAAGAGGAAATTGGAGAAAATTCAATCCAAATAATCCATATACAGAAAATCAAAATCAAACTGAAAATGATAAAGACATAAATGTTGGATCATTAGATGATTTATTTGAAGATACTAATCCAATCTATGGAGAAAATAACACAATTAATCAACCAGAAGTAAATACTACAGGAGTTGCAGAGACCAATGCAACAAATAATAGCATTCAGCCAAATTATCAGTCTCAGCAACAAATACAATCTCAAATGCAAAGGGCTGATATGAATGTAGCCTCAACTGTACTTCCAGGAGTTGAAGACCAGGCAACAAGGCAATTTCAAAATACTTCTGATGATGAAATAGATATACAAAAAGAATTAGAAGCAAAATTTGATGAATTATTTGGTACAGATTAATAAATATTAGTTAAAATAGTAGACTTTAAGTCTACTATTTTTTATCGTATAGGAAAAATCAAAGATTTAAATGAAATATGAAAAAAATAAATGCATAACAAAAAGACTTTAATATAAAGGAAAAGTTTAAATTAAATAAAATTATTTATACAAAAGTAAGTAGTATATTTTTTTAGGCAAACCAGTCTTCTGAAAAAGAATACAAATTTCTTTTAAAACTCAAAAAATTCCATATAGAAATTATAACATAAAAGAATAAATAATTTTAGAAAAAATGAAAAAAATACTTGCGAAAAGATGTTCGGTATGATATAAATAATAGAACAAGGAGGTAAAGGAATGAAGCTAACTTTTACATATATAATAAGACTCAATAATACTCAAGACAAAATAGTCAAAGAGTTAATGTGGCATAGTAGCAAAGTATATAATATGCTAAATTATAATGTAAAAGAAGGAAAAGAAAAAATAAATACAAATGAAATATTAAATGTAGAAGGAAGCAGAATATACAAAAAATATAGAAAAGAGAATTGGCATTCAGAATATTTGCATTCACATGCATTACAACAAATAATATTAAATTACATAGGAGATTATAAATCATATATAGCCATAAAAGGAATGTATGAAAAAGGAGACAAAGGAATAAAAGGAAAACCACGAATGCCAAGATATAAGGACGAAGATAAAGTACAAATAACATTTACAAAATATGCAATAAGAAAAGAAGGAAGAACAATAAAACTATCTATATCCAAGAAGATACAAGAAAAATTTCAAGTAAAAAGTTTAAATTTTCTAATACCAAAGAAGTTAGAAAAGCTTGTAAATTTAGAAAGTATAAAGATGATAAAGATAGGAAAAGAGAAAAATGGAAAGTACGAATTAGACATAATATATGAAAAAGAAGAAAAGAAACAAGCAGAAGGTTCAAATATAATAGCAATAGATTTAGGAATGAACAATTTAGCAACATGTACAAATATGAAGAATAATAAAAGTTTAATAATATCAGGAGAAAGTTTAAAAGCAAAAATAGGATATATAAATAAAGAGATAGCAAGATTAGAAGGAATACAAATGAAGATGGTAGGAAATAAAAAATATAGAAATACCAAAAGGATAAATAAATTATATGAACAAAGAAGAAATTATAGTAAAACATATATGCATAAGGCAAGTAGAATAATAATAGAATATGCATTACAAAATGAATGTGATACTATAGTAATAGGAGAAATAAAATACATAAAACAAAAGATGCAAGGAAATAAGAGATTTGTGCAAATGCCAATACAAAACCTAGTAGAGAAAATAGAATACAAAGCAAAGTTAGAAGGAATAGAAGTAGTAAAAATAACAGAAGAATATACATCAGGAGTAAGTAGCATAGATAAAGAAGAAATAAATAAAGAAAATTACGATAAAAGTCGAAGAATAAAGAGAGGGTTATTTAAAACAGAAGAAGGAAAAATAATAAATGCAGATGTAAATGGAAGTATAAATATATTAAGAAAATATGTAAAAAGTCTCTTTAGTCCAAACCTAGAAATAGCGATGGATATTGGTCGAGAACAACGACCATTAAAGAAAAGGGTTGCCTAAACATAGGGTGGAAACTTAAAAACAACATCTTTAAAAAAAGCACTAATAAAAATTAGTGCTAGAGTGAACAAAGTTCACTTTTGTTCTTATAGAAAGCTAAAATATAAAATCACATTGATTTATCAACATTTTTTAGAAAATGTCTTGACTTTTTAGCTATTATGTAATAAAATAATATAGCGAATTTGAATATGTCCTATAAAGCGATTCCCCGGTTGGCTTTATATGGTTTCATATATATTATTTAATTTATTTTATGAATGGAGGGTAATTTTACCATGAATAATACTACATATAGTGTTAAGAAAAGTGAAATTGAAAGAAAATGGTATATAATTGATGCTGAAGGCAAATCTTTAGGTAGAGTTGCAGCTGAAGCAGCAAAATTATTAAGAGGAAAACATAAGCCAACATTTACACCAAATATGGACAATGGCGATCATGTAATTATAATTAACTGTGCAAAAGCAGTATTAACAGGAAAAAAATTAAATCAAAAAGTTTATACTCATTTTACAGGATATATTGGAAATATGAGAAAAACTTTAGCAAAAGATATGATGGAACAAAAACCAGAAAAAGCTATGATGATAGCAGTAAAAGGTATGCTTCCACATAACAGCTTAGGAAGACAAATGCTAACAAAATTAAGAGTATATGCAGGGGCTGAACATGAAAATGCAGCACAAAAACCTGAAGTATGGAAATTTTAATAGGAGGAATTTAAAATGGCTAAATCAGAAAAAGTTGTATTCTTAGGTACAGGAAGAAGAAAAAGTTCAGTTGCTAGAGTTAGACTAGTAGAAGGAAAAGGAAATATAACTGTAAACGGAAAAGATATCAACGAATATTTTGGAGAAGAAACATTAAGAGTAATAGTAAGACAACCTTTAACAGCAACAAATACATTATCAAAATATGATGTAATAGCTAAAGTTCAAGGTGGCGGATTCAGTGGTCAAGCAGGTGCTGTACGTCATGGTATAGCTAGAGCTCTAAATGAAGCAAATAGTGAATATAGACCAGTATTAAAATCAAACGGATTCTTAACAAGAGATCCACGTATGAAGGAAAGAAAGAAATATGGTCTTAAAAAAGCTCGTAAAGCTCCACAATTCAGTAAGAGATAATATATTAAAAAACCAGAGTTTAATCTCTGGTTTTTTTCTTAATAAAATTTATATAAACAAACTAATCATATAAAATGTAAAAATTGAAAGTAAAACGACTCCTTTAAACCTGGTAATTGTATTTTTTTTACCTATAAAATTAAACAACCACAATACAAGAGTACTAGAAGCTAAAAGGATTAAATTTTGTATGAATTCATTAGTAAATTCCAATGGAGTAATAATAGAACCTATACCTAATATCAAAAATAAGTTTAATACACAAGAACCGACTAAATTACCAACTGCTAAATCTGTATCTTTACGAACAACAGCAAATATAGAAGTTACTAGTTCAGGCAGTGCTGTACCTATTGCAACAATGGTAAGACCAATAACTCTTTCTGACAAATTAAATAAAATGGCTATACTAGTTGCAGAATTTACAACTAAATCTCCACCATATTTTAATAAAATAATTCCAACGATAATAAGAATTAAAGAACCAAAAGTATTTATTTTTTTCTTTTTACTAACATTATTTTGAGCTTTTTCATCTTTAAATGATTTTATTATATCTTCCAGTTCTTTTATAATAGGAAAAGAAAAATATGCAATAAATAATAGGACTAGAAAAATTCCTTCATTCCTATTTATAAAAGATGTATTATTACCTAGTATACCTAATCCCATTAGCAGAATAACAACACTCGAAATAAAAGCCATTGGAATATGAAAATCTCTTGCTTCTTTTTCTATCTTTACTGGTCGCATAATAGACATAATGCCAAGAATAAAAAGAAGATTACATAAATTGCTGCCAATTGCATTACCTATAATTAGCTCTGTACTAGAACTTTGGGCAGAAGTAACAGTAATAATGAGTTCTGGGGCAGAAGTACCAATAGCAACAATAGTTAATCCCACTAACATATCTGGAATATGAAACTTTTTTGCAATATTACTTGCTCCCTTAACTAATATATCAGCTCCAAAAACTAAAAGAGCAAAGCCTATAATTATCATTAGTAAATCATAAAACATAGAAATATTTCCTTTCTTAAACAAATTATTACAAAAGAATTATTATCTGTCAAGTTAGAATAAAGGCTTTGCAAATATTATTTATTAAATTATTGTTTTTTTATTTTTGGTTTAGCTAAAAGTGAAGCAATATATCCAAAGAATATAGCAGCAGCAATTCCGCCACTTGCAGCTTTAACGCCACCTATAAATGCACCAAGAAGACCTTGAGTTTCTACTGCTTCAATAGCACCTTTAGCTAAATTAGCTCCAAATCCAAAAAGAGGAACAGTAGCACCACAACCAGCAAAGTCGATTAAATATTGATATATTCCTAAACCACCTAACAATACACCTGTAGTAACAAATATAACTAATATTCTTGCAGAAGTAAGCTTAGTTTTGTCTAATAATAATTGGCCTATAATACAAATCAATCCACCGACTATAAAACATCTTAGCATTAATCCCCAATCAATACTTTGTAAATAATCCATAATTTATAATCGCTTATTTAGCGAATTCTCCTTTCAAATTAAATTACTCCTTACTCATTTCTATAGATATAGCATGTGCTATTCCTGGTATAGATTCACCTTGTTGAGATGTTGTCGAATTCATAAGAGCTCCAGTGGCAATAAGTAAAAGCTTATTAAGATGACCTTGTTTCATTAGTTTATATAAATATCCAGAAAAAACAGTAGCTATACAAGCACATCCACTTCCACCAGAATGAGTATCTTGCTTGTTTTTATCAAACATTAAAACTCCACAATCCTCATAATTTTCAGAAAGATTAATACCTTTAGTTTTAGCCAAATCAATTAAAATTGATTTACCAAGGTGACCTAAATCTCCAGTAATTATGGCATCATAATATTCTGCGGTTCGTCCAGTATCTTCAAAGTGAGATAAAATAGTTGAAAGAGCTGCTGGAGCCATAGCAGCTCCCATATTATTAGCATCTTTAATTCCTAAATCAGTAATAATACCAGGAGTTATGTGCGTAATGTAAGGACCAAGACCCTTTTTTGACAAAATTGCAGCTCCTGCACCAGTTACAGTCCATTGACTAGTAGGGGTTCGCTGATTACCTAACTCTAAAGGAAATCTAAATTGTTTTTCAGCACTGCAAAAATGGCTTGATGTGGCGCAAAGAACATTATTACATGCTAAACTATCCATAAAAACGGATCCAATACATAAACTTTCAACAAAAGTTGAACAAGCTCCAAATAAACCGAAAAAAGGAATATTAGAATCACGCATACCAAAATTAGAAGAAATACACTGATTTAATAAATCTCCTGCAAAGGAATAATCTATATCTTTAGCAGATAAACCAGATTTAGCAAATAATGTATTAACAGTTTCCTTAAAAATTTTAGTTTCAGCCTTTTCCCAAGTTTTTTCACCCCAAAATTCATCATCCAAGCATTTGTCAAAGTATTGAGCTAAAGGACTTTCAGATTCTTTAGGACCAACTATAGATGCTGTATTAAGAATTGTAGGAGGGTAATCTAATTTTAAAGTTTGATTTCCTAATTTTTTCATTAATCTTTTCCTTTCAATAAAAATTTAATGTTATACAAAGAAGCAAGCTATAATACCTACAATAACTGAAGCAGAAATACCGAAAACAAGAACGGGACCTGCTACTGTAAACATCTTAGCACCTACTCCCATAATATATCCTTCAGATTTATATTCTATTGCAGGTGAAACAATTGAATTTGCAAAACCAGTTATAGGAACTAGAGTTCCAGCACCAGCAAATTTTCCTAGTTTATTAAAAATATTAAGAGCTGTTAAAAGTGCTGAAATTGCAACTAAACAAATTGATACTATAGTACTAGCAGATGTTTGATCTAGTCCTTTATAAAGGCAAAATTCAAGGATGAATTGACCTATAGAGCAAATTAATCCACCAACCCAAAAAGCATTAAAACAATCTTTAAGTATAGGTGATTTTGGAGCTTTAGCCTCAACATATTTATTATATTCTTTTGGTGTTTCAATTGGATTCATAAGTATAAACTCCTTTCTACAATAAACCTTATCTACCTTGATTTACCATAAAAGTAATATCCAAATCAACGTAATACTCTGACATTCTATTTACAGTAACTTTAGCACGTTGATCTAAAATTTTTAAGCTTGTTATATTGTCCAAATTTTGTGAAACTTCTTCTAATGTTTTTACTGTAGCATCTTTCCATGAAATAGTTGACCTGCCTGTAACTTGTATATGTTTTTCAATACCCATAATAACCTCCTAAAAATAATTTCTATGTATATAATTTCCAACTTTTCAAAAAAATATGCACAAAAAATTAATTTTGTGTTAAAATATAATCCGAATTTAAATAAGAAAGGAAAATAATAATGATATCTTATATAAAAGGAACTTTAGAAATTAAAGCAAAAGATTATATAGTAGTAGATGTTGGAGGTATTGGATACAAAATATTTATGTCAGATACATCTATAAATGAATTAGAAAAAAATAAAGAAGTAAAAATATATACTTATATGAAAGTAAGAGAAGATGATATAAGTTTATATGGTTTTTTAAATAATGAAGAATTGGTAACATTTGAACTACTTATTAGCGTAGGTGGAGTAGGGGCAAAAAGTGCAATTACAATATTAAGTAATATAACTCCTTCAAAATTTGCATTAGCTGTTATAACAAATGATGTAACAACATTAAAAAAATTACCTGGAATAGGAGCAAAAACTGCAGCAAGAATAATTCTTGAATTAAAAGATAAAATGAAAACAGAGCAAAGTATTGAAAATTCAAATGACAGTAAAATAAAAGAAGCTATTACATTAGATAATAAAGCAGGAGACGCATTAGAAGCCTTATGCGTATTAGGTTATACAAGGAAAGATGTTGAAAAAGCATTATCTAATATTGATACGAATAAACTAACAGTAGAAGAAATTATAAAACAAGGATTAAAATATTTAGGAAGATAATAAGAGGAGATATATGTTAAAAAGTTATTTAGAAGTTGATTTAAGTGCAATTGAAAATAATTTAAAAGAAATAAAAAAACTTGTGGGTAATAAAACATCAATTACACCAGTAATTAAAGCTGATGCTTATGGGATTGGTGCTACAAAATTAAAACAGGTATTAGAAAATCAAAATATTAAAATGGTTGCAGTAGCAACTATAGATGAGGCAATTAAACTTAGAAATAGTGGCTTCAAAATGGATATATTACTTTTAAATGAATTACTTCCTAGTGAAGCCTCAAAAGTTGTAAAATATAATTTGACAGTGGGGTTATCAGACTTAGATGTTGCTAAAGAAATAAACCGTGAATTAAAATTAAATAGTAAAAAAGAAAATGGAAAAGTAATAAATATTCATGTAGAAATAAATACAGGAATGAATAGGGTAGGAGTAAATCCTGAAAATGCATTAAACTTTGTAAAAGAATTATCAAAATTAAAAAAATTAAATTTAGAAGGAATTTATACACATTTTTCTTCAGCTGATAGTAGTAAAGATTATACAGAAATGCAAATAGAAATATTTAATAAAACATTACAAAAACTTAAAGAAAATGGATATGAGTTTAAATATATTCATTCATCAGCCAGCGGAGGAATTTTAAATTTTCATAATGCTAATTTTAATATGGTTAGACCTGGATTAATAACTTATGGATATTTACCAGACGAAAGTATGAAAAATATTATAAAATTAAAACCTTGCACAAAGATGTTTTCGCATATAGTTTTTATTAAAGAAGTACCTGAAAATACAGCTATAAGCTATGGAAGAACCTATATAACAAAAGAAAGAAAAGTAATTGCAACAATCCCACTTGGGTATGCAGATGGAATAAGAAGGAGTTTGTCAAATAAAGGGAAAGTATTTATAAATGGAAAATATGCACCTATTGTGGGAAATGTGTGCATGGACAACTTTATGGTTGATATAACAGGAATAGAAGCTAAAGTTGGAGATGAAGTAATAATATGGGACAATAAAAATATAACCATAGAAGAAATTGCGGAATTATGCAATACTATTAATTATGAAATACTTTGCGGCATTTCAAAAAGAGTAAAAAGAAAATACATAAACTTATAGAAAGGAGTAATATATGGATTTATCTGAACCATTAGCATATAGAATGATGCCACAAACTCTGGAAGAATATGTTGGACAAGAAGATATATTAGGCAAAGATAAAATACTATATAGAACAATAAAAGCAGATAGATTATCAAGCATAATCTTATGGGGACCACCTGGATGTGGAAAAACGTCTCTTGCAAGAGTTATAAGTAATACTACAAAATATAAATTTATAAAATTAAATGCTGTAACAGCAGGTGTGGGGGACATAAAAAATGCAATAGAAGAAGCTCAGAATTTATTATTAAATCCTAGTGGAAAATGCATTTTGTTTATTGATGAAATTCACAGGTTCAATAAATTACAACAAGATGCATTACTTCCTTATGTTGAAAAGGGAACAGTAATATTAATTGGAGCAACAACTGAAAATCCATATTTTGAAGTAAACAAAGCATTAATTTCTAGAAGCATGGTGTTTAGATTGCACGAATTAACAACAGAAAATGTATTTACAATATTAAAAAATGCAATAACTAGTGAAAAAGGATTAAAAAATTACAACATAGAAGTTGAAGATTCTACACTAGAAAAAATTGCAGAAACTGCAAATGGAGACGTTAGAACAGCTTTAAATGGTTTGGAAGTAGCAGTATTAACTACACCAATTGAAGCAGATGGATTTATACATATTACAGATGATGTCGCAAAAGAATGTGTTCAAACACGAAAAGCAGTATTTGATAAAGGAGGAGACTCACATTATGATAATATAAGTGCCTTCATAAAATCTATGAGAGGAACAGATCCCGATGCAGCAGTATTTTACTTAGCTAGAGCTCTAAATGCAGGGGAAGATCCAATGTTTTTAGCAAGAAGAATAGTAATTGCGGCTTCAGAAGATGTGGGCATGGCAAATCCAATGGCTTTAGTTGTAGCTAGTTCTGCTATGCAAGCAGTACATCAAGTTGGAATGCCTGAGGCAAGAATAATATTATCTGAAGCGGCAATATATGTTGCAACTTCAAAAAAATCTAATGCATCATATAATGCAATAAATTCAGCTTTAGAAGATGTAAAAAATAAAGATACAGGTACAATACCAATGCATATCAGAAACGCACCAATAGAAGATATGAAAAAAGAAGGATACCATGTTGGATATAAATATCCTCATGATTACCCTGGTCACTATGTTGAACAACAATACTTGCCTGATAAAATGCTTGGAACAAAATACTATATTCCAGATGAAAATATTGATACAAGTGAATATCAAAAAAAATAAAAGACTAGACAATTTAACTTTTATATTATATTATAAATATAGGAATATAGGAGGAAAAAATGGGGTTATTTAATTTTGGTAAAAAAAATAAAGGAAAAACAGAAGAAAATAAAAATTCTGGATGTATAAAAATCGATGATCAACATTTTATTCATTTTTTTAATAAAAAGCTTTTCAAAACAAAACAAGGAACCGATTTATATACAATGGAAATATGTGAAACTAATAGTATTAACAATATTTCTATTTATACCTCTCCTATTGCTTTTGAATTACCAACGAAAAGAAGTGATTTAGTAGAAAATTTAATAAGATTATGGAATTCACAAAGAAATAATACAAATTTAAGCGAAGTGTCTTATACTTATATAGGAAATATAAAGAAAGCAAATGATGGAAATTTGTACTATTATAACGAGAGTCCATCAAAAGAAGTAACCAATATAATGAATTCTCTAGAAAAGAATTTTCAAAATGAAAGAAAACAAATGTTGGAACATACAAAGCAACAAGAAAAAATAAATAAGCCTTGGAAAATAGATGATAGTATAAAAAATCAAATAGAGATGAATCAAAAAATTAAACAACAAAGATTACAAAATCCATATTTTAAATATATTGAAGATTATAATGGAAGAGAAGGATATGATTCTATAAATTTAACTTCGGGACATATATTGTTAATTAGGCAAATAAAAAAATACAAGGATAGCAGTGGAAGATATCTTTATACAGCATATATTAGAGAAACTAATGAGGATCCTTATACAGAATATGCTGATCCAATAGGATATCAAGTCGCTTTTACAACTCCAGGAAGATTGCGTGATATAGTACAAAATAAAGATGCTAAATCTCAATTTTATAAAAAATCTATTCAAAAAATGCTTTCAACTAAATTTCAGCAATTAGATAGAAACAGCAATATAAGTGGATTGATTGATATTGGAGGAGTTAATTTTGATGGTGAAATAATAGAAAATACAGAAAAAAATGGTGTTAGTGGAGTTTTAATATCTCAAATACAAAAACTTGGTGGCAGAAGATTAGAAGAAATAGAGCAATCAAAATAAAAAAATCTGGGAATTATTTCCCAGATTTTTTATTTTGTATTATCTTTTTTATCTTCTTTTTCATTTAATAAATCAGCTGCTGCACCTAATGCACCTAATGCTTGAGTAGCTTCAAATGGAATAAATACTTTATTAGCTTCACCTTGTGCAACATCTTTTAAAGCTTCTAATGATTTTAATTGAATTAATCTTTCATCAGGGTTAGCTTTCATCATTGCACCATATACTAGTTTTACTTCTTCAGCTTTTGCTTCAGCTACTTTTCTAATTGCTTCAGCTTCACCGGCTGCTCTTCTTATTTTAGCTTCTTTATCAGCTTCAGCTTGTAAAATTTCAGCTTCTTTTTCACCTTGAGCTTTTAAAACTGCAGCTTGTCTTTCACCTTCAGCTTGAAGAATAGAAGCTCTTTTATTTCTTTCAGCATTCATCTGCTTCTCCATAGCATCCTTAACATCTGGTGGAGGAGTAATATCTTGTATTTCAACTCTATCAATTTTGCATCCCCATCTATCAGTGGCTTCATCTAAAATTGATCTTAATTTATCATTAATTGCATCTCTTGATGTGAATGTTGAGTCTAAATCCATTTTACCAACAATATCACGTATTGTGGTTACAGAAAGATATTCAATACCTTTTTTTAAGCTTTGAATTTCATACACTGCTTTTGCAGGTTCTAAAATTCTATAAAATACAACAGTATCAATTGTAATTGTAACATTATCTTTGGTAATAACATCTTGAGGTGGTATGTCCATCGTTTGTTGTTTTAAACTGACTATACTACGAACATGATCTATAAATGGTATAATTAAAGTAAGACCAGCATCAGCTACTTTGTGAAATTTACCAAGTCTTTCAATAATGTACACCTCAGATTGTCTAACTATTTTAATACTAAAGCAAGCAAGTACTATTAATATTGCTAGGATTAATAATAAAACCCACATAAAAACCTCCTATTTTATTATCACAAAATTATCACATAACATAATTATAACATAAAAATAGAAAAAAATAAAGACTTTTAGTATTGAAACTACAATAAATTTATGTATATAATGATAAAAAACAAAAAAAGAGGATAAAAAATGAAAAAGCAAATAATAAGAATAATCTTTTTAATATTAATTATTTTAAATTCACTAATAATATTTGGATTTTCTGCCCAAAACGGAGAAAAATCAGGTAACTTAAGTAAAACTATAACAATAAAAATTGCAGATATATTAAATATAGAAGAAAATAGGGAAGAATTTATTAGAATAGGAGAACAAGTAATTAGAAAATTAGCACATTTTGGCATATATACAACATTAGGAATTTTTTCTTATGCATTTATTACAACATTTAATATAAAAGAAAAGATAAGAATAATAATTATAACTTTATGGGGAATTATATATGCTAGTACTGATGAAATTCATCAAATATTTTCAAATGGCAGACATCCTAGTATAAATGATGTAATAATTGATACACTTGGAGTAATATTTGGAATATTATTAGTTATGTTAGTTTTAAAAATAAAAGAAGTTATAAAAGCAAAGAATGAAAAGAAAATAGCAAATGAAAATAGTGAAAATTAGTGCAAAGGAGAAAAAATGATAGATTTTAAGAAAAATGAAGGTGTAACTTTAATTATTTTAGTAATTACAGTTGTTATACTTACAATTATAACAGGAATTTTAATAGCTTCAAACTCAAAAAATGAAGAAATTGTTGATATTGCTAATAGAAAAAAAGAAGAAACCGAAAAACTTTCTTTAAAAGAAGAAATACAATTAGACTTATCAGAGAATCCTCCGAATAATTATGATGAACTTATTGAAAGATTAAAAAAATATGGAACAATAGAAAACAAAGATAATCAAGAAATAGCAGCACTTGTAACAACTCAAGGTGGATATAGTATGAAAATAAATGAACTTTGGAATTTAAATGCAAAAAGTGTAGGTGTAAAAATAGGAGATTACATTCAATATACCTATGATGGTGGAAATTATACAATAGAATCAAATGTAATAGGAAACTCTGCAGAAGTTCAAATAAATATACCTTATAATGGAGGTATAACATGGAGAGTTATAGATGTTGAGAATAACAATAATGTAGTTAAAATTACACCAACCAATTTAACTACAAGTGCATTAAAGCTTACAGGAGCTAATGGATACAATAATGCAGTAAAAGTTTTAAACGATGCTTGTAATGAGATTTTCTCAAATAAAAGTCTAGGTACAAAAGCGAGAAACATTAATTTAAATGATATAGAAAAATTAGGGAGCAATATTGAAGAGCAAAAGGGGAACTTATACGAATCCAAAAAAGAATATGATAATGCTAGTTATCCATTAGTGATTTTAGAAGAAGATAATGATTATGAACAAAGTAAATTTTATAATGGAATAGAAAAAACAAGAAAATTAGTATTAAGTAATTCATTTTATTCTGGAAAAGTTACTTACAAGGAAGACTATTTAGAAATTATACCTTATGGACAATATTGGCTTTCAACAAGAAGTATAAATAATAGCGAAAATGCAGAATTTTTGATAAATAATATAAGCGTAAATGATGATATTACAATTAATGGAAGCAAGTTATATGATTCATCAGACAAAAGTTCAAGTAGTACAATGAATATTTTACCTGTAGTAATATTAGATAGATTTAATTTCTCAGAAGGTATGGGAACACTGGAGAATCCATATAAAATAGCAAATTAATATTACAAATATTACAACATTATTAAAAAAAAGTAATAATTAATATATTTATTGTTTTTTAAAAAACTATGATATAAAATTATAATCAAGATTTTATGATATTAAGGAGGAATTAACGATGGCAACAACAAATCCATTGGAAAGAAAAGCGCGTAATTCATTTATAAAAGGTTTAGTAATAGCTGGAGCATTTGGATTAATAGCAATTATTGCTCTAGTAATATTTATTATGCAAATGAGAAGAGCAGAAGAAGAAAGAGTGGCAAGATTGGTAAAAGTATATACTCTTAATCAAGATGTAAAAGCAGGACAATTAATTACACCAGATATGCTAACTTTAAAAGACGAAATTGACCCAGATACTATTCCAAGCAACTATGTTTCTGAAGTTGGAGATTATTTTCTAACTGATCAAGACGGAAACCCAGTACAAAGTGGAGTAGATACAAATGGAAATGTAATAACTTATGTTACTATAGATGGAGAAAACTTTCAAATAGAAGGACTTAATGAAGATACACAAACTGGTACTATTACTACAAGGGATGGTGTAAACAGAACTGTTATAGTTGAAGGAACACCAGCTATGGCTAAAATTAACATGAATAAAAATACAGTATTAACTACAGATTCAATAGCTAGAAGTTTCGAATTAACATCAGATTCAACAAGAAAACAAGAATATAATATGATATCTTTACCTGCAGATATAGAAACAGATGATGTTATAGATGTAAGATTAAGATTACCAGATGGTACAGATTACATAGTAGTTTCTAAAAAAAGAATAACAATATTAGATGAAGGAGGAATACCTTCAGTAAATACATTTACTTTGAATCTTACAGAAGATGAAATTTTACTTATGAGTAATGCTATAGTAGAATCATATATGATAGATGGAAGCAGATTATATATAACAAGATATGTTGAACCAGGACTTCAAACAGAAGCAACACTTACTTATGTACCAAATGGAGAAGTACAAGATTTGATAGGAAATAGAGATCCTAATGTAGTAGCTGAAGAAATTTCAGAATTAAGCAATAGATTAGGAACACAAGGAATAAACAGAGAAAATATAAATGCTGAATTAAACAAAATGCAACAAGAAGAAAGAGATTCAAAAGCAAATTCAGGAGTACAGCAAGAAATAAGCGATGCTGAGGCTGCAAGACAAACATATTTAGACTCATTAGAATAATTTAAACTAAAGATATAGAAAGGAAATTAATTGTGGAGCAAATAGGTTTTGTAGGAGTAAACGATAAAAAAGATTTGCTATTAAATATAGCAAAGATATTATCTAAATTAAATAAAAGTGTTCTACTAGTTGATGCTACTATAATGCAAAGACTTAGATATATTGTACCAAGAGTAGCATCTACTCCTACTTATGTTAGTGAGTACGATGGAGTGGATGTTGCACTAGGCTTCATGAATCTAGGACAAATATGCCAATATCTAGGTACGCAGACATTAAATTATGATATTGTTATAATCGATACTGACAATCCACAAACATTTACATCATTTGCTTTACCAAACTCAAGGAAGATTTTTTACAGTACTTCTTATGACGAATATGAATTGCAAAGAAGTTTAGAAATATTAGGAGTATTAAGAACTCCTATAGAACTAACGAAAGTAATAATATCATCGGATTTAAATAACAAACATGATGAATATTTAAATCACTTATTAGAATCATTTCAAGTAAAGTGGAATAGCAATATAGTACAATTTCCAGACTCTGATCGAGATAGAAATGCAAATTTATCTAATCAATTAATAAAACAAATAGATATTAGACCATATACAAATTTGTATAAAGAATGTTTAGAATATTTAATGTCTTTAATGATGGAAGGAATAATAGAACAATCTGAAATTAGAAAAATTATTAGAAGAAAATAATGAAAGGATAAAAAATGTCAGTTATAACATTTGTAAGTGAAGATTTAAAAGAAACTGCTCAAACATGTTCGATTTCTGCCATAGCAACAGCTATGGCTATTGAACATAACTATAAAATCTTATTGTTTTCAACTGAATTCATTGATAAAACGTTGGAAAACTGTTTTTGGAATCCTAACAATAGAAGAAGAGGATTATTTGCAAATGCTAATGTCATGGACGTATCAAATGGACTTGAAGGATTAGTTAGAACTTTTGCAAGTAATAGAGCATCAGGAGAAGTTATAAGAAGCTATACAAAACCAGTATTAAAAGATAGATTAGACATTTTACAGGGACCCAAAACAGTAGATTATAAGGAATATGCAAATATTTCAAATTATTTTTCACAAATTGCTGATGTTGCTAATCAAACTTATGATATAGTTCTCATAGATTTAAGCAAAAAAGTTCCAAAAGAAAGTAAAGAAAAAATATTAGGAGTTTCAGATTTGGTTGTTGTAAATTTTTCACAAAATATGGCTTCAATTAACAACTTTTTGAAACTTAAACTCAATAATGAATTTTATAGAAAAAGTAATGTACTATTAATGATGGGAAGATATAATCCTAATTCAAAATATACTAATAAAAATGTTGCAAGATTTTTAAAAGAAAAAAATATTCCACTTGTTGTGCCATATAATATATTATTTTCAGATGAGTGCTCAGATGGAAGAATAATAGATTACTTTTTAAAAATTCAAAGATTAGACGGATATGACAATAAAGACACTTATTTTATTAAGCAACTAAGGGAAACGACAAATTCACTAGAATATAAAATGCAAGAAAAAAAGAATGGCTTATTATAGAGAAAGGAGCAAATTATGTTTCTTAATGTAATTTTAATTATTGCTGTAGTAGTTATTGCGGTAATGCTTGTTATGAGAATGATAAAGAAAAATCAAAATGCTAAAGTAGAAGAACAAGTAGTAGTAGATGATAAAACTTACACTTTAGATATGATGATGAACTTTGTTAAGAAAAGAATGGATGAAATCACTAAAGTTAACCTTTATGACTTAGGACTTTCAGAAGAAGAATTAAAAAGAAGAAAAAATAAAAAATACGAATTAAAGAAAGCATTAAAAGGTTGTACTTATGGTGATGTTAATGATAAGAAATATGTTAAAGAATTAATATATGATTTATTATCACAAGAATATGGTGTTGATGAAACAAATATTTCTAAAGCAATTCCATTTGATGTACCATCATTGCTTACAGCACAGGATAAATTTGATATTTTAATATATATGTATAAAAAAGACTATGGATATGAAGCTTTAACAGAACTTATTAAGAAGTATGATTTAGCTAGATTAAAATATACTTCTGGAGAATCTAAACCTTCTTATGTTATAACTCCAGAAGAAATAAACGAAATATATGAAAAAGAAAACTACAATCTAACTTTTGATGATAAATTAAATGTTATTGTCCAAAGAATTTATCAAAAATACAAAGGATACAGCTCAATTGATGAAGTAAGAGATATGAACATAGATGGTGTATCAGGTGGTGTATCAGGTATGCCAGAAAGTTTCTTAAGCCAAGTTGCACAATCAGATTCAAGTTATTTATCACAAGTTATGGAACATAAAGTACCTAGAGCTTGTGATAGTATATGGATATTCTTCCAAGGTAAATCAATTAGACTTGCTTGCTTATCATTTGGAACTGAAGCAGAATTAAAAAGAGTATGCCAAAACATATATAAATACAATAACCCAGGACAACTTTCAGATACAAATGGTTATAAGATTAATGAAATGAAAGATGGTTCACGTGTCGTTGTTGTTAGACCAAGTTTCTCAGAAACATGGGCATTCTTCGTAAGAAAATTCGATGTTAAGCGTTCAACTCTAGAACAATGGTTTAAAGGTGAAGAGGGAAGCGCTGATACAATAGAACTATTAAAATATTTAGTTAAAGGAGCAAGAATTATATCAATAACTGGTGAGCAGGGTTGTGGTAAAACAACAATGCTTATGGGTATGATAGAAAACATATATGAAACAATGAACATTCGTGTTCAGGAAACAGCTTTCGAGCTTCACTTAAGAAAAATATACCCTACAAGAAATATATTAACTTTTAGGGAAACAGATACAATTTCAGGACAGCAAGGTCTAGATGTTCAGAAAAAGACTGATGGTTCTGTAAATATCATTGGTGAGGTTGCAACTGACCCCGTAGCATCTTGGATGATTCAGGCAGCACAGGTTGCTTCTAAGTTTACATTATTTACTCACCACGCTAAAACATTCCCTAACTTAGTTACAGCTCTTCGTAACTCAATGCTTAGAACTGGTGTTTTCACTAATGAAAAAACTGCAGAAGAGCAGGTTGTACAAGTTTTAAACTTTGATATTCACTTAACAAAAGATTTCAAAGGAAAAAGATATGTTGAAAGAATTACAGAATGTATTCCAGTAGAAGATGTTAATGATTACAATTATGATCATAGAAAAGAAAAAACGTTAGAAGGAAAATTCGATAAATTTGCAGATAATACAACAAGATATTATACAAAACAAACAAATAAAGAATTATATAAATATGTAAATATTCTTGAATACCAAGACGGAAAATATGTAATGACAAATAGAATTTCTGATACAAACTTAAAAGAAATGCTACTTAATATGGATGATAATGATGCAAAAGATTTTTGTAAATTTATTGAAAGAATATGGGGAGATAAAATAAGTGCAAACCGTGATATTTAATAAAAAAGGAGGGGAGCTTTAAATGTCTAATGATACAATTTTTATCATGATGGGGGTTGTATTAGGCATATTTGCAATAGTAATAATTGCATATCTTGCTTTAAGAAAGAAAATGCAAAGCTCTGATGTTGTAAGAATCGAGCAATTAAGAAAAGGTACAAGAGAAAGCAATTTTTCTAAAGATGTAATGTACCAAAAACTATATGTAAAATATTTAAAGTTTCCTCCATTAAGAAGATATTTATTAAAAATAAGAAGAAGACTAGAAATTATTAATATAGATGATGAATTTTTAACAAGATTACAAACAGCTCAAATTATAACAAAAGCTTTAATTATAATTATTCCTGTTACATTTGCTGTTATATTTATGACAAAAAGTAATCCACTTATAATGTTTATTATATTAGTTTTCGAACTATTTATAGTAGATTCTTTGGTAGATGGAATGGTGGATAAACTAGATAATAATTTGTTAAATCAACAGGTAGACTTTTTCGCTGCAATGAGACACTCATATCATGAAACAAACATGGTTGGAGAAGCAATATATCAAACCGCTCAAGATGATGAACATGTTGAAATATCTAGACAAGCTGAAAAAATATATAATATTTTAAATTCTGATGATCCAGAAGTGGAACTTGAAAAGTATTATGATGTAGCACCAAATAATTATTTAAAAGAATTTGCTGGTATATCATACCTTACACAAGAGTTTGGTGATAGAAAAGTAGATGGAACATCATTATATCTAAAAAACCTAGATAATATTACACAGGAAATGCAGCTTGAAATATTAAAAAGGGATAAACTTAATTATACATTTCAAAGCTTATCTTTTATAGCAATAGTACCTATGGTTTTACTAGAGCCATTTAAAAGTTGGGCACTAAGCAATTTCTCATTTACTAAATCATTCTATAATGGTAAATTAGGTATGATTATACAAATATTAATATTACTTGTTACATTTATATGCTATATATTAATTAGAAAACTAAAAGACAATGGAGCAGTTAATATTAAACTTGAAAATAATCAAAATCCTTGGCAAGCTAAATTATATAAAATTAAGCCTGTTAAGAAATTTGTGGATTTATTTATTCCTAAAGATGGAACAAAAGAAAGAAGAAAGCTTAAAGAAACATTAAAAGCTGCTGCTTCAAAACAGAAAATTGAATGGCTGTATATTAATAGATTGTGTCTAACAGTAGTTGTATTTGTTGCATCAATATTTATATTTATTATGCTTCACAATGTTCAGATTAACTATATTTATACTGAACCCACAACAGATTATGACTTAATTGGTGAACTGGATGGTAAAGATTACAAAAAAGCAATGGAAACTACTCAAATACATAACTATTTCCTAGATATGTTTAGAGGTAAGTTAGATACTACCCAAGAAGATATAGAAGATGCAATGAGAGATTCTAAATATTATGAGGATGCAGATGCAAATACAATTTCTACTAATGCAGCAAAAATATTAGATAAATTGCAAACTGTTAACTCTGAATACCTAAAGTGGTTTGAAATATTAATGGCTATGGTATTTGCGATAATTGGATATGCAGCACCAATTCTTATGTTAAAATTCCAAGTTATTATTAGAAAAATGTCAATGGAAGATGAAGTAATGCAATATCAAACAATTATATTAATGCTTATGAGACTTGAAAGAGTTGATGTTGAAATGATACTTGAATGGATGGAGAGATATGCAGATATTTTCAAAGAGCCAATTAGTAAATGTTTAAATAACTACGAAAGTGGTGCTTGGGAATCATTAGAAGATATGAAAGAAGAAATTTCATTCCAACCACTAATTAGAATAGTAGAAAGTTTACAAACAGCCGTTGAAAAAGTTCCTATTAGAGAGGCTTTCGACGAACTAGAATCAGATAGAGAGTATTATCAAGATAAGAGAAAAGAGGCAAATGATAGATTAATTTCTAAGAGAGGAATGATAGGTAGAGCGATTGGATTTACACCACTTGTTGGCCTATTTGTTGCTTACTTAGTTGCTCCATTAGTTGTAATTGGTCTAACAAGTATGACTTCATCATTTGACTCAATGTCTGCAATGACATAATAATTAATAGAGGTAAAAGAATGGAAAATGCAAGTAAAGCTTTAATTATTGCAGGTGGAATACTTATAGCAATGATGATTGTTGGTCTACTAACTTTCGGCTACACACAAATTAGAAATTACCAAAGAGCTGAAGCCGATACTGAAAGACAACAAGAAGTTCTTGAATTCAATAAGAGGTTTGAAGGATATAATAGAAGATCGGTTAGAGGTTATCAACTAATATCATTATCAAATCTTGTTACAGATACAAACACAAGATTCACTGACGAAGAAGGATATAAGCCAGTATCAGTAACCGTAGATGGACTATCGAGTGAAACAGCTACAAATGAGGACCTTAATGCTTATTTAGCCGATTATGATACTTGGGA
The DNA here is from genome assembly GCA_944391745.1 of uncultured Clostridia bacterium. Lineage (GTDB taxonomy): Bacteria > Bacillota > Clostridia > TANB77 > CAG-508 > CAG-793. The sequence continues at coordinate 135,927 of CALXUS010000001.1, read as the reverse complement.
TAGTGATACTAAAAATGAATTTAAACAAAGATATTATGAATGTGATGATGTTCAATATGATGCATTAAATTCAAGAGTTATTTCAATGCACTTTCATAGATTAGAAGTTGTTAATGATTAAATTTATAGAAATGAGGTGAGCTAATGGAGAATGCATCAAAAGCTTTAATTATAGCAGGTGAAATACTAATTGGTATTTTAGTTCTTTCATTAGCTAGCTATATGATTGTATTATTTGGAAATTATTCAAGGCATGTTAATGATGAAATTAGCCAAACCCAAATTGATAGTTTTAATGTTAGATATACAAATTTTTCAGGAAGAGCTAATATAAGTATGCAAGAAGTAGTATCAATTATTAATTATTCTAAAAGACATAATGCGGACTACGAAGCTGAACCTGGAGATCAATACTATGTAGATGTAAAAATTAATAACTCATCAGTATTAGGTGATTCTTTTGATATAAATGATTATTTAACAGATAATAGAAATTCTACATATTATCAATGTAATGTAGAAATTAGTCATATTAATGGTGATAGCTCTACAGGTACTGTCACAGTAAAAAGAACATTTAAAGATACAGATATAGTATATAATGACGATACAAAGATGATATCATCAATAAATTTTACCCCAATTGATGACGAAACTTACGTTAATGCTATACTACAAAATGAAACAATATTGTTTGAAAATGGATAAAATGTAAAAAATTATTGCATAAAAAAATAATAAATGTTATAATTCAGAAGAGGAAAAAATGAAAAAATTCTTAATATTTTTTGTAGTAGTTGTAATAATTATAGCAGGAATAGGGTACTTATATTTTAACTATTCTGAAAATGAAAGACAAGTAATTAGTTATAATGCTAATTATGAAAAATTACTAAATAAGGAAATTACTGGAACAGATCTTGCAACATATATTAATAAAATTTACGATACTAATCAAAAAAATGGAGTAAGTAAAGATGAAAATAATTTCTTTATCGAAAATGACACTAATTCAATTATTGCAGATATAAAATTTATTGATAATGATAGTACATTTAAAATTGAATCTATTTACCAAGCTGATTTAAGTCAATTTATTAATCTATATTCAAATAGAATTTTTAAATGTACAAAAATAGAATATCATAAAAATACTAATTTAATTAGCTATTTACATTTTGATGAAATAGATGTTAATAGTGAAAAATAAAATGCAAACTCAAATGAAGTTAAGTAAACAATAGATAAATTTATATGTTTTTAGATTTAGTTACGCAAACTAAATATTATATAAAAATTAAAAATCAAAGGAGGAATTATTTTATGGAAAATGCGTCAAAAGCACTTATTATTGCAGGTGCAATATTAATTTCAATTTTAATAGTTGGTTTAGGAGTTATAATTTACAATAATGTTTCAGGAATAGCAACTGATGCAAATATGGATACTCAAGCAATTTCAACACATAATTCACCATTTGAAGGATATTATGGTGAAAGTCAATCAGGTTCAAATGTTAGAGCTTTAATGACAGCAGTTAGTGCAAATAATAGATCAGCAGCAGCTAATGATGAAAATATAGGAAATCGTATCCAAGTTAGATTAGTAGATGGAAGTACTGCTGAGGCTACAATTACAAGTGGAACAGCTATAAAAACTGGTAGAACATATAAAGTTAGAGCATATACAACATCAAATACAGATGGTGGAACTTATGACGAAGATGGTGTAGAATCTTATGGTGATGATGATAATGAAACAGCAGGACAAGGTTTACAAACATATTGGTCAAATGGTTACGTTAAAACAATATATATTGAAGCAAATCAAGATTAATTTAATATAAAGAAAGGGTAAATATGGAGAATGCAGTTCATGCCATAAAAATGGCTTTTGCAGTTTTAGTATTTGTTGCAGCATTATCTTTAGCAGTCTATTCTTTTAATAGAGTAAGGCAAACTTCTGCCAATTTAGCACAAAATGCAGATATAAAAGAATATTATCAACAATTAGCATTAGATGCAACTGGTGAAGGTAGTGTAAATGCTTTATCAAGCAGAATTGTGGGGCCTGAAACCATTATTCCTACATTATATAGATATTATAAAGAAAATTATACTATATTATTTTATGTAGGTACAGGCTATGATAGAACTACAGGTAACTTTGCTACTATTGAGCCTATGACTCTTTATTATACAGAAACTGATGCTACATATTTACCTGGTTCTACTATAACCACAACAGAAGCTGGAAGCCAAACAAGAAAAGTATATGGTTTTGACATTCAAGATGAACAAGTTAGAAGAGAACCATGGAGTGCTACACAAAAAACTTCTTTTGAGTTTATTAAAGCATTTGTTAATGGTACTCTTACAGAAAAATACTATACTAGTAGAACAGCAAGTTTATATAATGGAACAATAAATCAATTTACATATAATCCGCCTGACGAACCATACCCATATTATCAAATAAAATTTCAATATGGTAGTTTCAATGGTGGTAGTGATGGCATAATAGGCAAGGACTACGAATTTGTCGAAAGATATGGCGAATATAATTATAATAATGTACAAAATGTAAATGAAGATGATGAAGGTAACTCAGAAAGCCAGTTAAATATTCTTTCAAATATTGTAGACTCAGTAGATGAACTAGATAATGGCGAAATTGTAGCAAATAATAAAGGCACTACAAAAAGAGTAATTCAATACATTTATATAAAAAGTGAAGCTTAAATTTAAAGGAGGTAGTTATGAGCGATACAGTTATAACGGTGGTAGCAATATTTTTAGCTGCTATATTAATGTTCATATTTCCACTAATGTCAACCTCTGAAAGAACTGATGATATTACAACTCAAGCTGTTGATGCAGCAACAACAGATTTTGTTGATGAAATTAGATCTACAGGGCAAATAACACAAGATAACTATGATAATTTTGTTCAAATATTGTCTTCAACAGGAAATAGTTATAATGTTGAAATGGAAGTTCAAGTATTAGATGATAACCCAGGAAAAAAGGTTACAGAGGCTGAATACACAAAAGTTGGAGAAAACTATTATTATAGTAAGTACACTACCCAAATATTAGATGAAGTAAATTCTGAAGCAGGTGCAATGTACTTAAAACAAGGTGATATGGTAACAGTTAGTGTAAAAAATACAAACAGAACTATTGGAACTATATTAAAAGATTTTGTCTACCGTGTAACTGGAAATAATACTGCAAGCATAACTGCTCAACATAGCGGAATTGTAAGTGTAAATGGAAAATAGACTAAAGTAAAGAAATGGGGTAGGTTATTAATCTACTCCATTTTGTCAAATTATGAAAATAATTTGAGAAAGGATAAAAATGAAATTACAACAATTAGCAGTAGTATTTATAGTAATTATATTGCCAATATCATTAGTAATTAATATGTATGTAGATAACAATCAAAAAGTCATTGCCGAAGAAGCAGCCTATGATGACATTTTACTAAGTGCTACTAATGATGCCGTATATGCATATCAAATGAATACTTTAAGAAATGGTTATTCAACTGTAAATGATTCAAAAATAAGAGATATATCTGCAACTGTAAATACATTTTACAATAGTTTAGCATCAGGCATGGGCTCATCAGGATACAGAAGAGAAGATTTACAAGGCTATATACCAGCAATGTTATTTACTTTATATGATGGATATTACTTATATGGTGATTATCAAAATGCTGTAACAATAACTGATGGAAAACAAGAATACTTAACAGTTAATTCAAATGAATTAGCTTCACGTAATGGTGTAAAACCATTTATTTATTATACTTGTGAATATACTTCAAATTCTGGTAATTTAGATATAGTTATTAATTATACACTAGATAATTATATTACTATGATGGGCGTAAATGGATCAGATGTAATAAATTTATCAGGATATTTAGTAAATCCAGATAATATTACAGTAAATATTGATGGCACAGTCAATGCTCATGGTGTTTTAGTAGAAAAAGAAAAACTAGGAGAATATATTGTTACTATCGATACAATACCTAAGACAGATGGTTCTACTGGAACTGAATACAGTCCTTGTGAACCAGAATATTTTCAATATGTATATTTTAATAATAATAAATATTATATAGATAATTCTGCTAATATAGGAAAAGGAAGTAGTACTTATGTTACAGGAATAAACTTTTTTAGACTTAATAACAATTTAAGAGTATATTTAAATGCTAATGAAGCAAATTCTTTAGCAAAATATGTATTAAATGACGAGAATGCTGATTATACTCAGCTAAATGAGGGAAACTTTTTAGATCAAAGTGCAATAAATTACTATACAAAAGCAAAAGAATTCTCTGAAAAATTTTGGGATATTTTTGGGGGATTATCAACGATTAATGTTGTAACAGATAGTTATAATAATCAGTTAAATTATACTAAAGTAGAAGAATCAACAGGAGAGATAGTCCCTATACATGAACGTTATGATTATGATATAACAGATGCTTTTGATATAAAAGATCCTGATAATGATCCTGAAGCAGAAGATTCAACATTTAATGAACATAGAATGGATGTTATAATTAGTTCAATAGAATCTAATTTGATGAGTATTATTGCTAACTTTAATATTCATCAAAATTCGGGGTATGAATTTACATTACCAGTATTAAGCGAAGATGATTGGTATAAAATTACTAATAATGTAACTGTTGTTTCTTTCATGCAAGGACTTCCAATAGGAAACTTTAAATATTATAGTAATTATGCAATAGTAGCTAATACAAAAAATAAAGAATTTGTTTCAAGGGATTCAATTATTTTAAGAGAAGTTGAAACTGGAAATAGAGATAATGATGTTTCTGGTACTTACCATAGTCCAAGATGTATAGAATTAAATAATGGAGGATATACTGGTGGACAATTAATAGGATATAATAGTATAGATTACTTACAACAATTAGCCTCTTATGATGAGGTAGATCCATCAAGTTATAAGTCAACAACACTATCATTCTATTATTATCCTCATTCTGGTTCAGGTGCTTATGAATGTATAATAGGAAGAGAAGATATTGTATTCACAACAGATAATTTACTTGAAGGAACACCATTTAAAAGCTCTAATGAAGGTGTGCATGCAGAATACGAAGGACAAAATCCTAATGATGATGTAAGAAAAGCTTATATTACTGCTCTTGCAAGAGAGAAAGAAGCTTTATATAAAGTAAGTGAATATTTTAATGAATATGCTACTTAAAATATAATTTCATAAAAATAAAAAAAATGGTTACTCTAAGTAAAGAGTAACTATTTTTTTAGAGGAAAGTTTATGAAAAAAAATAAAATTATATCAACTATTTTAATTATAGTTTGTTTAAGCTTGTATATATACACTACTATGATACAATACAATATTTACGCAAAATCGGTTAGTACAGGAACAAATAGATATGTAAATCCTATAGGTAGAACTGTGGGATTAAAATTGTATACGAATGGGGTATTAGTTGTTGGTATGTCAGAGGTTGATGGCATAGATGGAAATAAATATAAGCCTTATGAAAATTCTGGGATTAAAGAAGGAGATATGATAAAAGAAATTAATGGACAGGAAATAAATAATACACAAACATTAATAAATATAGTGAATTCTTCAGATGGACAAGAAATATCTATAAAATATGAAAGAAATAATGAGCTAATTTATACAAATATAATGCCTATTAAAGGAAAAAATGAAGATTACATGTTAGGCTTATGGGTAAGAGATGCAGCAGCTGGAATAGGAACTTTGACCTATTATGAGGAAGCAACAAAAACTTTTGCTGCACTTGGACATGGAATAACAGATGTAGATACAGGAAATTTATTAAACATTTCTAATGGAGAATTAGTAACTGCTCAAATAGTATCTATAGTAAAAGGTGTAAAAGGTAGAGTAGGAGAAATAAGGGGAATAATAGATAATGGATATAAAATAGGAACTATAGAAAGTAATACTGGTATTGGTGTGTATGGAACTACTACAAATATTGAATTCATTAACTCTATAAAACAAAAAGAAGTTGAAGTTGCTAGTAGAAAAGAAATAACAACAGGTGATGCAAAAATACTATGCGAATTAGAAAATGGAAAGGTCTCTGAATATAAAATAAAGATTAAAAAAATTTATAAAAATTCGAAGGATAATAAAAGTATGCTAATTGAAATTACTGATGAAGAATTAATAAATAAAACAGGAGGAATAATACCTGGAATGAGTGGAACTCCAATTATTCAAAACAATAAATTTATTGGTGCAATTACAAATGTATTATTAAATTCACCAACAGAAGGATATGCTATTTTTGCTGATATGATGATGAGATAAAATAAATAAAAATACTATTGATAATTCAAAAAAAATTTAATATAATATTTGTGATAAACAATAAAAAAGGAATGAACACAATGGAGAATTTGATGAATAACTTAAGAAAAAAAGAAAAGGGTATAAGCCTTATATTATTAATACTAATTATTGTAATGCTTTTTGCAGGGTGCATTTATATAGCATCAATGTCTGCTCAAAAAGCTAACGCAGAAAAAATAAATTACGAAACATACTATAATGATGAATATGAAGATACTGAAAATGAGGCTTTAAGATATTATTATAATCAGTTGGAAGAACCAGCTAAAATAATGTATACAACTATTTTAGAAAATGAAGATGCACTTAAAAGTGGAATTAAAGAAATAAAATTTCCAACTTCAGTCGGAGATAGTGTAAAAAATTTAGGCGGAGATGAAAATAGTAATTATTTTCAATCAGCATGGGATGCACTTACATTAGATAATTTAAATTTGTTTTATGTTGATACTAATAATTTATCCATTTCAACAAAAACGACAACATTACTTAGTTATAAATCTTATGAGTATACTTTAGGACCTCAAACAGGAAAAAAATATTACAATTCTTCTTTTAATACAGAGGAAGATATAAACGAAGCATTTACAAAAATAGATGAAGTAGTTAATGAAATTTTATCTAAGGCAAAAGGAACTAGATATCAGAAAATTTTATATGTACATGATTGGCTAGTAGATAATGTTGAATATGATAATGATAATACGGCAAATAATGATAATATATATGGAACATTTATAAATAGAAAAGTTGTTTGTGAAGGATATGCAGAAGCTTTAAAATATTTATTAGATAAATTAAATATACCTTGTGTCTTAGTCTATGGTAATGGTTATGATGAACATGGTAATATAGAAGCGCATGCATGGAATTATGTAAAAATGGAAAATGGAAAGTGGTATGCTATTGATGCAACTTGGGATGATCCTCTTATAATTGGTGGAAATAGCAATACAATTTCGAATAGTTCATATAAATATAACTATTTTTTGAAAGGTGCAAATACATTTAATAAAAATCATCAAAATGACGGTGATGTATCTGGAACAGGACAAAATTTCATATATCCAGAATTATCTAAAGATGATTACAAAATAAACTAAAAAAAGCATATATTACTTTAAAAGTAATATATGCTTTTTTGTTATTTTTTATCTACTAATTTCGGACCTATTTGAGTAACCGTACCAGCACCCTGAGTAAGAACAATATCAAAAGGTTTAGCATTTCTTTTAACAAATTCTACTATATCATCAAAATTAGAAATGTAATAAGCTTTTCTACCTAAAGAATCAATTTTCTCAACAATATCTTTGGCAGAAACACCATAGGTATTATTTTCTCTAGCTGCATATATATCAGTTACTATAATATTATCAAAATTTAATAAGCATTTAGCAAAATCATCTAACAAATTTTTGGTTCTACTGTATGTATGAGGTTGAAATATAATCCAAGAATGATTATATTGTTTTTTCTTTAAAGCTTGAGCTACAGCTTCTATCTCTGTAGGATGATGGCCATAATCATCATAAACTTTAACATTATTAAATTCACCAATATATTCAAATCTTCTGTGAGCACCTCTATATTTTTGTAAAGCATTTTTTATATCATTTTTATCTATACCAAATTCATTGCAAAGAGCAATGCAAGATAAAGCATTTAAAACATTATGCTTACCAGGAATAGAAAGTTTCATTGTTTTATAAAAACTATTATTATAATATACATCAAATGATGGGTAACCATTTTTATCAAAAGAAATGTTTTTGGCTACAAAATTAGCATTTGACGAATTAATACCAAAGGTTAAACTTTTCGCTTTGGTATATTTTGATAAATGAGCACAATTTACATCATCCGCATTATAAACTAATATACCATCATCAGGTAATAATTTAACATATTTAATAAAAGCTTCTTTTATATTTTCAATACTTCCATAATAATCTAAATGATCATTATCAATATTTAAAATAATTTCTGCTTTAGGAAAGAACTTCAAAAAGCTTTCAACATATTCACAAGCTTCTAAAATAAAATAATCGCTATTTCCAATTTTATAATTACCACCAATATCATCTAGAGAAGCTCCAATTTGTATAGTGGGATCCTTATGAGCTTCTAAAAAGCACATTGAAACCATAGATGTAGTAGTAGATTTACCGTGTGTACCAGAAACACATATTGTATTTCTAAAACATTTAGTTATTTCACCTAAAAAATCAGCCCTTTCAACAACTGGAATGCCCAGTTCGCGAGCTTTAACTAGTTCAACATCCGTTGGCTTAATTGCAGCTGAATAAACCACTAAATCAGCTTTGGCAATAGCACTTAAATTATGACCAATAGTAACAGATATGCCATTGCTTACTAATTTATCAATGACATCAGATGAATTAATATCTGACCCAGAAACATGAAATCCCCAATTTTTAAGAATTTCAGCTATACCGCTCATACTAATTCCACCAATGCCTATCATATAAATGTTTTTATATCTTTTTAATTCTTGCAAGTTTGCCAAAAAAATTCACGCTCCTTAATTAATTATATAATATGCTTAACTATTATATTACACAAAGCTAAAAAAAACAATATATATGGTTACATAAAACCATAAAAATTTTTTGTAAAAATAAGAAGGAAAAAGGAGTTTATTAGCGAATATATAAAGTAGTATGAAAAATAGAGATATTTTTCATAAAATTCATAACTTTGGAAGGAGAACACATATTATGGAAATAACAGACGTAAGATTAAGAAAAGTAAATTCAGAGAACAGATTAAAAGCTGTTGCATCTGTAACATTTGATAACGAATTCGTAGTACATGAAATCAAAGTTATCAAAAATCCTGAAGGAGTATTATTTATTGCTATGCCTAGCAAAAAGATTAAGAGCACTGGAGAACATAAGGATATAGCACATCCTATAAATCCTGCTACTAGAGAAAAAATCCAAAAAGCTATATTAGAAGTATACAATAATACCCCTGAACCTGAAGCAAAGCCAGAAGCTGAAGCTACAAGTTCAGAAGAATAATAAATATCAACCAGTAAGTAAATACTACATTTAAGGGGTAATGAAATGAAAATTTATTAAACCAATAAGTAAATTTTACTTATTGGTTGATTTTTTATGTTAATAGTGGTATAATAGATAAGATACTTTACTGAAGGGAGTGATGAAGGATGGCTACATTCTTCAATACGGTAAAACGGAAGGCAGCAGAGGAATTAGGTTTTGTCAAGAAAAAACCTACCAATGTTACAGTTTACGCAAGAAAACGCAAAATGCGTAAGCTCACTGACAGCGAGAGGGAAAACTTGAACAAAGAGCCTGAAGGCATTGGAAAAATGCTTGATTATCTGACCTTGACAAGGGGGCAACTCAAAAATATTTACGTTCGAAACAAAAACGAAACGGACGATGGAAGGAGTTTCCTTTTGTTTAAGGCTCTTAAGGACGACACAATTCGTCCTGTACTGATTGACTTTTTCAATCAGTATGTAGAAAAAGAGGCAAAACCCGTTCCGGATGTTGATGTCTGGGAAATCCAAAAAGCTTCTCATTCCGATGTTGAAAATGATGGCTGGGAACCATTGGTTCAACATGGCAATTTGGTAGTTAAGGTGGTTAACGAGACTATCAAGATTGATAAAGAAGAAAGTCGTGAGACGGGAAGGAAGTTGATGAGGATTTATTCTGTCGCTTAAAGTATCTGATTCCTAAATAAGGAAACAGGAAAAGGGGAGGTTACCTTTGTAGCCGCCCCTTTTCCTGTTTTTATAAATTATAATTCTAAATCTTCTTCTTCATTATTTAATGTATTACCATCCTGTTCTTGCTCAGGAGAATTAACACTAAATGATAAATCTCCTTTTTCATTTTCTTCAAATTGAATTTCTGAATTAGCAATGTTATTTAATTTCGCTAAATTATCTTGCAAATATTGAAGCTGTAAATTAGTTGACACTTCATATCCAGATAATGTATTTATCATTTCTTTACTAGATTTAGCATAATCAGAAATTACTGCATTATTTCCTAAATTTAATTTTGTTCCAGTTTTGTCAGTATATATATAATATGAATCATCATTTTTATTATAACCGAAATTTAAATCATCAGGTGAAAGAGATTTATCTTCACCTTTTTGTGCAAAATATTTATTATATGCATTAGCAACTTTAGTAAATACTATGTTGTTAGCAACATCATCATAAATAAGTATTAAACCTCTAGTGTGTCCATAAGCTTCATCTGGTTTTACTTCTTCAGTAATATATTTATAATTATTATTAAGAGATCTTAGTTCAGGAAAATCCTCAGAATAATATTCATATCCTAAACTTTCTGAGTCTTTAGAATCTGATGTAAAAATATCTGAAATTGCAGTTCTTGCTTGAGAAATAGTCTGCAAAATATCAGGAGCTTTATAAGTAAGAACACCTACCCCCATAGCAGCAGATAAAAGAAAAATTAGAGATTTTTTTAAATGAGGATGCATTTTAGATAATCTAGATTTGCTTTTATATTTTTTTAGAGTATAAGGCTTTTTAGGTAAAACAGGATCTTGTACAGGATAGTTTCTTCTTAATCTATTATTTCTTTCCCAAACTGCTCTTTCATGGTTATTATTTACTAAATTTAATACATCATTATCATTCATAATTAAATCAATTCCTTTCGCATACTAACTTTAATTATTCATAAGTTTATAAAAATTATAACATTATAAAAAAATATTTACAATAGTATAATCATAATGTTATAATTTTCAATGTCAATTAATTTATACAAAATCTGAATATCATTAAACTTATGTGAATAAAATGTGGATAAAAAGATTGTATAAGTAAAAAAAACAATATTAGGAGGAGCAAAATGTTAAATATTTTATACTCAATAATATATGGAATTATTGAAGGAATAACAGAGTGGTTACCTATAAGCAGCACAGGTCACCTTATATTAGCAGAAAACTTTTTGAAATTTGAAGGATTATCTGAAGGCTTTTTTGATATGTTTGAAGTAGTAATACAATTAGGTGCAATTTTAGCCGTTGTTGTATTATATTTTAAAAATATTTGGCCTTTAAAAATGCATAAAAGTAAGCATGGAGGATCAAAAATTGTATGGGATAAGAATATATTAATTTTGTGGGCAAAAATTTTAGTAGCATGTATACCTGCAGCAATTGTTGGCTTGTTATTTGATGATATACTAAATGAATATTTATATAATTCTTATGTAGTAGCAACAATGCTTATTTTAGTAGGTATTGCATTTATCGTCATAGAAAATAAAAAGAAAAATATGAAACCTAGAGTAGATGATATAAATAAATTAACATATAAAGATGCCTTAATTATAGGTTTATTTCAATTAATTGCTGCAATATTTCCAGGTACATCTCGTTCAGGTGCAACAATAATTGGAGCATTATTAATAGGTATTTCTAGAACAGTAGCTGCAGAATATACATTTTTCTTAGCAATACCAGTAATGTTTGGAGCAAGTTTATTAAAAATATTGAAATTTGGTTTAAGTTTTACAGGAATGGAATTAGCTGTTTTATTAATAGGAATGATAGTTGCATTTTTAGTATCTATTTTTGTAATCAAATTCTTAATGAGTTATATAAAGAAACACGATTTCAAAGTATTTGGCTGGTATAGAATAGCATTAGGAATAATTGTCATTATATTACTTGGAATTCTTTAAAAATAAAAGCAATAATTAATAGTCATTTTTCAAAATACTAAATGAATAAATAGGTAAGTCACTAAAGAAATATTAGAAATAGTGGAGAAATAATATGGGATTTACCGAAATTATATTTATGAGTATTGGATTAGGCATGGATGCTTTTGCAGTATCAATATGTAAAGGCTTATCTATGACTAAGATGAATTGGAAAAAAGCATTAATTATTGCTTTATATTTTGGAATTTTCCAAGCATTAATGCCAGTTATAGGATACTTACTAGGTAATCATTTTTACAAAACTATAGAAAAAATAGCTAATTATATAGCTTTTTTTCTTATATTTGCAATAGGAATTAATATGATTAAAGAAACAATAAAAAATGAAGAAGAAGATTCAAATGAAAATGTAGATTTTAAAACAATGAGTATTCTTGCTTTAGCAACGAGTATTGATGCATTAGCAGTGGGAATTTCTATAGCTTGTTTAAAAGAAAAATTACTAATATCAATTACCTCAATAGGAATAATAACCTTTTCTTTATCCATTTTAGGGGTAAAAATAGGAAATGTTTTTGGAGAAAAATATAGAAAAATTTCACAGGTCTTAGGTGGAATAATATTAATAATAATAGCAATAAAAATATTATTAAATAAATAAATTGAAATACTTGAAATAAAAATTTTAATAGTATATTATAAAATAAAAAATGATGAGGTAAGAATATGGAAGAAAAAAAGAAAGAAACAAAAAGAAAAAATGAGAAGATGCAAAAGCCAAGCAATAAGTCAGAATTAAAAAAAGATAATAAAGAAAAAAACACTGACAAATCAAATAAAAATCAAAAGGCAAAAGTGAAAAAAGAAAAAAGTGGAAAGAAAATAATTGTAGCACTAATTATAATTGTAATACTAATTTTATTAGTATTGGTATTTTTATATAATGCAATTACACCTAAGTTTGCGGTTAATTTAATGCTTTCAAACCTAAAAAATGGAAATAAATTTATAGCAAATTTAAATGTCGACTATAATAATTTAATAACAGAAATAGATTCTTCGCTTAATAGTGATAGTAGTGAAATGTCAACACTAGAAAAAGCATTTTTTTCAGACTTATCATGGGAAATAAAAAATGAAAATATACAAGATTCTGTAGCAACTGTTACAGTAGATATTACAAATAAGGATTATAGACAAGTTTTATTAAATTGGATAGATAAAATTTCTAAAGTAATTGAACAACAAGATAATATTTCTCAAGAACAATATTTTCAACTATTAGAAGAAAGTTTGCAAAATGTTGAAACTACACAAAACGAGGTAATATTAAATGTGACTAGAGATGGAATTCTATGGAAGGTTAATGTGGATGACAATCTAATTGATGGATTATTCCCAGGTTTGAACCGAATGTTAGATGTATTAGAACAATTATCTAAAGATGTAGAATAAAAATATTTATAATACATCCATAATTTAAAACTTTTACTAATTATTACATTTTTAAAACATGAATTGACAAAAAAGTGCTTTAATATTACAATAATATTAGGTGAATATTATGGTAAAAAAGTCGAAATTATGGATGTATATATTAGTTTTAATAATAGCCATAGCAATAGTTATAGCTATTATTTTTGGTATATATATTACAAAAAATATATCTTACGCATCAAATAATGAACAATCAAAAGTTATTGCAGTGGAAATTCCAATTACTCCTGTAGATAAAAGAAAAAAAATAAATGTGGATGATATTGTAGAAAATAATACAAAAGTTACAAGGGTTGAATCTATGGAGACGCAAGAAATAGACGTAGAATTTACTACTCAATATATAGAAAATAATTCTCTTGCAAAAGGAAAAATACAAGTATTACAAGAAGGCGTAGATGGTAAACAGAATGCAGTAATAAAAAATGTTTATGAAGGAGGAAATTTAATTTCTTCAGTACAGATATCTTCACAAATAACTAAAGCTTCAGTAGATAAAATAGTACAAGTTGGAACTGCAGCAAATTCAAATAACTATGTCCCAGTTGTGGGGGATGAGCTAAAAGTTACTTCAAATACTTTATCAATCAAAGCTGATCCAGATGATAATTCCAACGAAATAGTTAATTTAAATAAAGGAGAATTAGTAATTTTACAAGCAAAACAAGGAAATTGGTACTATGTATCATATAATGATCAACTAGGTTGGGCAAAATCAGAAAATCTAGAATATGTAAATCCAAATGGTACAGGAGACGGAGATGAGAATAACATACAATATACTAGAGAACAGCTTACACAAAATTTAGGATTCAGTATGTTATTAAATAAACCAAGTGGATTAACATTAGAACAATTTAAACAAATTCTAGAAAATGACCCTAATGATGTTAATCATGTATTTGCAGATAATGCAGAGTATTTCTATTACATAGAACAGCAATATAATATTAATGGTATATTTGTTGCAGCAGTAGGAATTCATGAAAGTGGATGGGGAACATCATCAATATCAAAAAATAAAAAGAACTTATTTGGTTATGGAGCTTATGATAGAGATCCTTCTGGTTGTGCAAATACATTTCAATCTTATTCTGAAGGAATAGACTTAGTAGCACGTGTTTTTGTTAAGTATTATTTAAACCCACCAGGAACACCAATTTATGGTGGTGAAATAGCAACAGGTTCATATTTTGAAGGAGCAACTTTAACAGCAGTAAATACCAGATATGCTTCTGATAAAAATTGGGCAAATGCAGTATTTAAGTGGATGACTTATTTATACAATAAATTGTAAAATTTACTTGATATTTTAAGAGCATTAGTGTATTATTATATATAATGATTAATAGAAAATCGCATTAGAGCAATAATAATGAAGGGAGTAAAAAGATGAAAAAAGTTCTTGTGACTTTTGCAGTTATTATTTGTATAATCGGTATAAATTGTGTTTATGCTACAAATAATAATGTGGAAGGAGAAATTATATCAGAAGAAACTAAAAGCCAACTTGTAGAAATAAAAGACAAAGAGCTTCAATCAATAGAAGATTACAATGAGGCTTACGGAAGTACTACCTATGGA
This sequence comes from uncultured Clostridia bacterium, assembly GCA_944391745.1. Classification (GTDB taxonomy): domain Bacteria; phylum Bacillota; class Clostridia; order TANB77; family CAG-508; genus CAG-793. The sequence continues at coordinate 120,713 of CALXUS010000001.1, read as the reverse complement.
TTAGTTGCATATATACTAGATAAAGTAAGAGTATTTAGTATACCAGTAGCTTTTTTAGGAATAGCAATAGCAGCAATCTACCAATATGTTATAGGTATCAGAAAATTAGATGTAAGAGATAAAGGATTTGGCGCGATGATAGGTATAGTTACTATGTTAATTATTTGTCAAGTATTACCACTTATTTTCGCAATAGTAGTCAAAGGTTGGAGGGGTTAACAAATGAAAGTTTTATTTGCAGTAAGTAATGATAATCAATCATCATTGATAATAAAAAAATATTCTGAAAAATATAAGGAGATAATAACAAGCAAAAATGTTTATTACTTTAATGCAATAATAAAAGAACTACAAAAGGATAAAACTTATGATGCAATAGTAATAGGAGAAGATTTAGAACCAATATCAAATAATAATTATGATTCTATAGATAAATTTTTATTTGATAAATTAGATAATATAAGTGATGAAGCTTATAAAACAACAGGAGAAGATATTCCAATTATTTTAATTTGTTCTGATCGTAGAACAAAATCAGATCAATTACTAGTTAAATTATTTGGAATAGGTATTTATAATGCTTTATTAGGTAATGATAGAAATGTTGAAACTGTATGTAATTTGATTTATAAACCTAGAAGCAAAAAAGAAGCAAAAAGTTACTATAAAATAGGTTCAGATGAAGTAAATTATGAGCCAGGAAATGAATCAGAAGTTAGTGAAAATGAGATAAAAAATATATTATCACATTATAAAAAATTAGGAAATAATGAGAAAAAGTATGTTGAAAGTTTTGACAGTATAGCTAGTCAATATAATGATACACAATTAAGAATAATCATTAAATTTTTACCTAACAATGTAAAAAATGTGTTAGAAAAAAAATCAGAAAAATATCAAAAATTAGTTAATGGAGGAACAGTGCTTTCAAATGGACAATATAAACCTTATAGTCCAACAAATAATAAGCCTTCTTCAAAGAGGGACATATTAACTGTAGATATAGAAAAGCCAACAATAAAAGGACAAGTTATTATACCATCAACAATGGATATAACTACTGCTCAAACAGTTGCACCAGCGGTTAATCAAAATAATAATAGAAATTCAAATATAATGAATAATAATTATAATAACCAAGAAAATAGCAACATACAGCCATTGAATTCTTACGGAGAAACTAGCATTAATTCAAATAATAACTATTTTTCAAAACCAACAATGAATATGTCAAATTCACAAAATATATATCAACCAGAACCAATGGGAATGCAAAATCAAAGTGTATATCAAGATAACACAATGAATAATGTACAACCACAAGAAGTATACAATCCAGAACCAGTTGGAATGCAAAATCAAAGTGTATATCAAGATAATACAATGAATAATGTACAACCACAAGAAGTATATAACCCAGAACCAATGGGAATGCAAAATCAAAATGTATATCAAGATAATACAATGAATAATGTACAACCACAAGAAGTATACAATCCAGAACCAGTTGGAATGCAAAATCAAAATGTATATCAAGACAATACAATGAATAATGTACAACCACAAGAAGTATATAATCCAGAACCAATGGGAATGCAAAATCAAAGTGTATATCAAGATAATATAATGAATAATGCACAACCACAAGATATGTTCAAAGTAGAACCAATGGGGGTAAGTGAAAATACAACTCTAAATAACAATAATGAAAGTCAAGCACCTACTATACAAAACCCAGTAGTAGAACCTCAACCTAGAAAAAGAGGAAGACCAAGAAAAATTGTTACAAATGAAGAAGCCGTTCCTCAGCAACCAAAAAGAGGAAGAGGAAGACCAAGAAAAAATACAAATGTTATTGCAAGCGATTTGGAAAATGCATCAACTTCAGTGGAAACAATGCCACAAAATGTTTTAAATACTACAGAAAATATACCAGCTCAAAATGTTGAAATTCCAAATGCAAATAGTCAAAATACTGAAATTCAAAATGGACAAACATCAAATAATGATACATTTAATTTATTTGATTTAGGAAATGAACCAACTCAAACAAGTCAATATGAAACAAATAATGTAAGTCCAAATGTTGAAAATAATCAAGTAAATCCTCATGATACAAATACTATAAATAATACAGCTAATACATTAAATAATAATACTAATAATCAAGCTGGAAATTCAAATGATGATTTTAACTTATTTGGAATGGCTGATGATAATACATCAAGTACAATACAAGAACAAGATCCAGTAAATGGAACTCAACAAAATTATATAAATAATGACTTAAATAATTCGCCAGTAAATCCTTATGATACATTTAATAATGCAACAAACGAAATGAATCATAGTGAAGTAAATAATAATCAACCAACAAGTCCTTATGAAGTTAGTTCTATGCAATCAAATCCTTATGATGTAAATACAATGCAATCAGATTCTTATAATGTAAATCCTTTTCAATCAACATCTTTTGAAAATGAAAAAGAACAAACACCTTATGAGAATGATGCAAATTTACCTTATGGAAATGAATTAAATAATGAAAATCAATTTAATAATGCACAACAAAATTACACACCAGAAGTAAATAATGAAAGTGAAAATCAAAATGGATTTGGAATGGCTTATAGTCAAACACCACAATTTAACAATGATTTATTTAATGTCGGAGGAGAAACACAAGATTTAACTAGAACAAGACAACGAAATAATGTAATTCCAAGTAATTTTATAGCACAAAATAAAATTGTTGCATTTGTAGGAACTACAAAAAATGGTACATCATTTATCGTAAATAACTTAGCTGAGCTTTTATCTCAAAAAGGTATAAAAACAGCGATACTTGATTTAACAAAAAATAAGAATTCGTATTATATGTTTACAGATAATGATCAAAAATTAATGGATCTTGCAAGACAAAGTATAAGTAATCTTGCTAGAGGAAATGCAGAAGGCGTACAAGTAAATAAAAATTTAACAGTATTTACATCAGTTCCAGAAGAGATAAATGATGATGAAAACTTTGAATCTGTATTACAAACATTGGATAATAATTTTTCTGCAGTATTAATAGATTGTGATTTTAATACAGATATAAATTATTTTGTTAAAGCTACAGAAATATATTTAGTACAATCAATGGATGCGCTTACAATTCAACCACTTACACAATTTTTAAGCGAATTAAAAATGAAAAATGCTTTAGATGAATCTAAATTAAGAGTAGTAATTAACAAAGAAATGAAACTAAAATTAGTTAATAATAAAATGATTTTAGGTGGAATGGCAAAATATAATGAACCATCTATGACTTTACAAAGAGACTTATTTGATCCTAATAATATAAAATACACAACAATACCATTTGAAATGCAGACTTATGCAAGATATTTGGAAGCTATAGCATTATGTCAGGTTTCATTAAATGGTTATTCACAGGAGTTCTTAAATAGTCTAGAAAAATTAGCAAGTATGGTTTATCCATTATTACCAGGATCAAGTAATTATAATAATTATTCGCCAAACTATGAAAAGGCGGAAAAAAGAGGATTATTTAGAGGAAAAAGTAAAAAGCAATCAAAAACACAATTTTCATCAGGAGTAAATGGAACTTTAAATAAAATGAGAGCAAACTATTAAAGATAAAGAGGTGATAAATAGTGATAATAGGTGTTATAACAGTATTAGTTATTATTGTTTTAACATTAATTGTTTACAACTATTCAGTACACAAGAAAATAGAAACATATAGTAACCTAAATCAAAGAATAACAAGTTTAAATGTTTTACAAGAATTTATGAAAACATTAGGTGAAAATAGTACAATTCAAGAAAAGCTTGAAACAATAAATGATATACTAATAAGCAAATATTCAATTAAATACTCTACCATAGTAGTATTTGATGGCGCTGAATATGTTGTAAAAGCCTCTAATGTAGATAAAAAGCATTGGGATGCTCTTAAAAGTTTACAAAATGATCCTGTTTTCAGTGATAGTATAAAAACAGCTACACCTAAATATGTTACTGTAGAAAATGAAAATGAAAAACTACCATATCAGAAAATGGAATTCGGAAGGGCAAAATGTGCAATGTTCTTTCCTCTTTATGTAGATAATGTATATATAGGATATTGGATTATTGAAGGTAGTATGCCACATGAATTTGATCATATTGATACTACAATTCTTGAAGTAGTAAGAAATAATATAGTTACTATTTTAAAAACAATTGAAAACCAGGCTACTATAGAGAATATAGTTAGAAATGATTTATATTCAGGTTTAAAATCTGCAGAGTATTTATATGGAGAAGGCAAGAAAACAATAGATAAATACACAACTTCTGCTATATGCCTTTTCAAAATAGTTAATTTACCAGAAATAAATACTCAAGTTAGCAGAAAAACAGGAGATGCTACAATAACTACTATTTCAAATTTTGTAAAAAATAATCTATCAAAAGAATATATATTTGTTAGATACATGGGACCAAAATTTGCAATTGTATTTTCAGGAGCAGATAAAGATGGCGTAATGACATTTATGAATGATTTAAAAACAAAAATGGAAAATTTAGATATAACTGCTCAATCTGATTATATACATAGTGATGAAGAAGAGGTTATAGTAAGTCCAAAAATAAGAGTAGTTATTTCAACATACTATAAAGGAACAGCTTTAGATGGAGCTTTCAAAAAACTAGAACAATACATAGATTCATCAAATGAAAATACAATAAAAGTTATTTAGAATTTTATACAAAAGGAGGATTCTTTCTATGAATATGGATGAAACAATGAGATTTGATGTTGAAAAAGAGCAAAACACAAAAGCTAAAGAAATATTAAAAGAAGTATATGAGGCTTTAAAAGAAAAAGGATATAATCCAATAAATCAAATTGTTGGATATATACTTTCAGGAGACCCAACTTATATAACTAGCCATAAAGGAGCTAGAAATTTAATTAGACAAATCGAAAGAGACGAATTATTAGAAAAAATGGTTAAGGAATATATAGATGAGTAGAAAATTAGGAATAGATTATGGAGTATCAAGAACTGGTATTGCCATAACAGATGAATTGGGCATAACAGCACAAGGATTAGAAACTATTAATTCAAATGGAAATGATAAAATTATATTGAGACGCTTAGCTGAAATAGTTGAACAATATAATATTGATACATTTGTAATAGGTAATCCCTTAAATATGGATGGAACGCAAAGTCAAAGATCACTAGAAACTGAAGCATTCATACATAAATTAAAATCTAGATTTAATAAAATTCAAATTGTAAAGATTGATGAAAGATTAACAACAGTAGAGGCCCATAAAACAATGAATCTATTAAATATAAACAATAAAAAGAAAAAACAAATAGTAGATACTATTTCGGCAGTTTATATTTTAGAAAGTTATATAAATAAAAAATAATAACTTAGTTAAAAATAATAGTAAATGAACCCTAGTTATTAGAAAAAATGATAATAAGGGTTTATTTTTATGATATGCAATAAAAACATTTGCATGGCATAAAAAATAATAATAACGAATAAATTTACATAAAAGCTTGATTTTTAGGCAAAAGTAGTGTAAAATAAATTATATGTTTATGAATAAAATTTTATTAAGGGGGAATAATAATGGCAACAGTATATTCAGCAGGAGATTTTAGAAATGGAACAACATTTGAAATGGATGGAAATGTTTATAGAGTTGTTGAATTTCAACACGTAAAACCAGGAAAAGGATCAGCATTCGTTAGAACAAAAATAAAAAATGTTATAACAGGAAGTGTTCTAGAAAAAACATTTAACCCATCAGAGAAATTTTCAGCAGCAGAAATTGAAAAGAAAGAAATGCAATACTTATATGAAGACAGTGGATTATATTACTTTATGGATAACGAAACTTACGAACAAATTCCTTTAAATAAAGAACAATTAGGAGATAGCTTAAAGTTCTTAAAGGAAAATATGAATGTAAAGGTATTATCATATAAAGGAAAAGTATTTTCAATAGAACCACCAATATTCGTAGAATTAGAAGTTACATATACAGAACCAGGATTTTCTGGAAATACAGCAACAACATCTGGAAAACCAGCAACACTTGAAAATGGTTATGAATTAACAGTTCCAATGTTTGTAAATATAGGAGATATAATCAGAGTAGATACTAGAACTGGTGAATACATGGAAAGAATTTAGTATGTGAAAGGAGATTCTATGATAGATAAAAGAGATAAATTTGCTAAAATTCTAGGTGAACTAGAAAAAGAAATTAAAGATCCAAAGGATTTGGAAATTGCAAAAAACAAAATCTTAGAAGTTTGCATGATGTTTATAGACATGAACAATAAAAATGTAGAAACTAATAATGGGGCTTATGAAGATTTATACAATAAGGTTGAAAAACTTCAAAAGTCTATAGAGAAAATAGAAGCTGACATTTATATTGATGAAGATGAAGAGAAAGATGATAAAGAGAACATCTATGACAAAATAGGTGATCAAATGCATGACAATGAATTAAATATCAGTTATGATGACTATGATTTTGAAATAAAATGTCCTTATTGCAATTATGAATTTGTAATAGGTCCGGAGGCAAATTTAAAAGATATTATAGAATGTCCAAAATGTCATAAAGAAATTGAACTTGATTGGGATGATTATTGCGATGGTGAATGTGGTCATTGTGATAACATTTGCTATGATAAAAAATTAGAATCAGATGTATTAAAAGAAGAAGAAAATGAATATAAAGACGAAAACAATTCAAAAAAAGTTCAAGATGAAAATAAGAACACAACGAAAAATACATCTAAAAAGAAAAAACAGCAAAATCAAGATTTGAACGACAATCAAAACAATTCTAATATTCAAAATAATGAAAATGAAGATGATATGTAAAATAAACACTAATTGTATTGTGTATAAACATAATATGATTAGTGTTTTTTAAAAGAAATTTAGAGGATTAACAGGTAAATTATTTACTTTAATTGTTAAATGCAAATGACTACCCGTTGTTGCACCATTTGTCGGTTTCCCTTCAGAATCTTTATATGGATTATTATTTATTCCATACACATTTTTGGGACCAACAAAGCCTATTAGTTCAGCTTTTTCAACATGGTCATTTCTATTTACTATGTAATTAGGCGACAAATGGCAATAGGAAACAGAAATATTACTAGGATTATCTAACTTTAACACAATGGTATACCCGCCCGCCAGCGCCCCAGCTAGCAAAAGTAATGGTACCACTTTCAATAGCATATATATTAGTTCCATTAGATGCAGGAATATCAATACCAGAATGATAAGTAGATGCACCAGAAGTTGGCGATTCACGTTTTCCAAAGTAAGAAGAAATATAATAATAACCAGGCAATGGCCAAAAAAAGCCATCATTGGATAATACTAGTTGTTCAAAGTATTCATCAGAATTTACAGGAATAGAAGAGTAAAAAAATGATACTGAAAATATGGATAAAACTAAAATAAAAATAAATAAAAAAAGAAAGCATTTAGAAAAGAATTTAACCATAAAAACTCCTATCTTTAATGCTCCCACAAATTTGGCAGGGGTAGAAGGATTTGAACCCTCACGCACGGTTTTGGAGACCGGAATGCTACCATTAACATCATACCCCTATGACTAGTAACAGATATAATAATAACACAAAATTACGATTTAATCAAGACAATATTAAAAATAAATTATATTTTCTTAATTAAGGTCTTAAAAATTAATGTTTACAAACCTATGTTCGTGTGGTAAAATTACAGTACAATAAAATTTATTTTTGAAAGTATGAGGAAAATCAATGATGGATTTAAATAAAGATGTTAAATATATTAAAGGTGTAGGGCCTAATAGAGTTAAGTTACTAAATAAATTAAATATATATACTTTAAAAGATTTGATTACATATTATCCAAGAGATTATGAGGATAGAAGCGTTATAACAAAACTAAGAGATGTTAAAGACGGTGAAAAATATACTATTGAGGCAGTAGCTTTAACAGAATTAAATATTAGATACATTAATAGAAACAGAAGTCTGGAAAAATTATTAATTAAAGATGATACAGATAATTGTGTAGTTACATGGTTTAACCAACCCTATGTAAAAGATAATATAAAAAAAGGTCAAAAATATAGATTTTACGGCAAATTCTCTATAAAAAATGGGGTAATAGAATTAAATAGTCCAATTTATGATAGCATAGAAAAAAACAAGAACACAGGAAAAATAATACCTTTATATCCATTAACAAACTCATTATCACAAAATAATATAAGACAAATAATGGAAAACGGAATAAAACTAGTAAATAATGAATTACCTGAAGTACTACCAGAATACTTAATAAAAAAATATAATTTGATGGGAATAAATGAAGCTACTAAAGAGATTCATTTTCCAATAGATTTTCAAAGTTTTAAAGATGCAAGAAAAAGATTAGTATTTGATGAACTTTTATCAATGCAATTAGGACTACTAGCATTAAAGTATGAAAATAATGAACAGGTAAAGGGTATCAAATATGATGAAAAAGTACAAATGTCTGATGTAATAAATAATCTACCATTTAAATTAACTAAAGCCCAATTAAGAGTATTAGAAGATATAAATAAGGACATGGAAAATGAGAAACCTATGAATAGATTACTTCAAGGTGATGTTGGATCAGGAAAAACAGTTGTATCAATGATTGCAGCATATAAAGCTGTGAAAAGTGGTTATCAAGTAGCGGTTTTAGCCCCTACGATGATATTGGCAAAGCAACATGTTCAAAATTACAAAAAAACACTAGAACAATATGGGATAGTATGTGAAGAATTAGTAGGTGGAATGACTGCAAAAAGAAAAAGAGAAGTACTAGAAAAAGTAGAAAATGGAGAAGTAGATATTTTAATAGGAACACATGCATTATTAGAAGAAAATGTAGTATTTAAAAAATTAGGTTTAGTTGTAACAGATGAGCAACACAGATTTGGAGTAAAACAAAGAGCAAAAATAGTTGCAAAAGGAGATAATCCAGATGTTCTAGTAATGACAGCAACACCAATACCAAGAACTTTAGCACTAATACTATATGGAGATTTGGATATTTCAATAATAGATGAATTACCACCTAATAGAAAGAAAGTAGAAACTTATGCCGTAAGTAAAAGATATGAAGAAAGAGTTAATAACTTTATTAAAGAACAAGTCTTAAATGGAAGACAAGCCTATATTGTATGTCCTCTTGTAGAAGAAGGGGAAGACGAAAGCACAGCAAACCTAAAGGCGGTTACAGAATTATATGAAAAATATAAAACTGAAGTTTTTAAAGATTTTAAAGTGGAATACTTACATGGAAAAATGAAGTCAAAAGATAAAGATGATATAATGACTAGATTTAAAAATGGAGAAATTCAAATTTTAATATCAACAACTGTAATAGAAGTTGGAGTTGATGTGCCAAATGCTAGTGTTATGGTAATTGAAAATGCTGAAAGATTTGGACTAGCACAATTACATCAATTAAGAGGAAGAGTTGGAAGAGGAGAATATAAGTCATACTGTATTCTAAAATACAATGGTGGAAGTGATATAACAAGACAAAGAATGGAAACGATGACAAAAACAGATAATGGCTTTATTATTGCAGAAAAAGATTTAGAATTAAGAGGATCAGGTGAATTTTTTGGAACAAAACAACATGGACTTCCAGAATTTAAAATTGCAAATTTATTTCAAGATATGCAAGAACTAAAAGAAGTTCAAGCATTAGCTATTGAAATAATACAAAAAGACCCAAAATTAGAAAAAGAAGAAAATCAGCCTCTAAGATTACTAGTAAGAGAAAACTTTACATCAAAGGCGGAGTTAACTATATAATTTTTCAATTTTGGATGATTCTCAAATAAAAAAGGGGAATTAAAAATGATAATACTAGATGTAAATAAATTGGGGATAAATTTTCGGCTATGGACAATTATTTGAAAATGTATCTTTTTCATTAAATGAAGGAGAATCTATTTCAATAGTAGGTCCAAATGGATGTGGAAAATCTACTTTACTGAAAATTATTGCAGGAATAGAAAAAGCCGATACAGGACAAGTAAATATAAAGAAAGATGCTAAAGTAGGTTATTTAAATCAAACTGGTTCTAGTATCATAGATAACAGAATAGCTTATGAAATAATAAAAGACGGTTTTAGTGATTTAATAGAAATGGAAAACCAAATAAAAAAATTACAAAAACAATTAGAAAACAATGAAGATCCTAATAAATTGAACAAATATTGTAAATTAATAGAAAAATTCTCTGAAAAAGGAGGATATGATATTGATATAAATATAAATACAGTTATAGAAGGACTAAAAATAGATAGGAAAATATTAAATCAAAGTTATAATGACTTAAGTGGAGGAGAAAAAACATTAATACAACTAGCTAAAATACTTATAAAAAAACCTGATTTAATATTATTAGATGAACCTACTAATCATTTAGATATAGGAAGAATTGAATGGCTTGAAAACTATATAAAATCTTTTAAAGGAGCATCAGTTATTGTATCACATGATAGATACTTTTTAGATAAAGTTTCAAACAAAATATTAGATTTAGATGATGGAACTGGCAAAGTTTATTATTCAAATTATTCTGAATATTTAGAACAAAAGAAAAAAGATTTCGAAAAGCAGATGGAGAATTATAAAGATCAACAGGCAATAATTAAAAGACTTGAAGAGCAAAGGAAATATTTTGCAGAAAGAGGAATGGCAACAAATAGTTCAACTTTATGTGACAGAGCTCATAGCCTTCAAACGCAAATTGACCGACTAAAAAAGATAGCAGTAAACAAACCTAAAGAACATAAAAAAATTAATGTAGAATTCAAAGAAGAAAGAAAATCAAGTAAAAGAATAATTAATGTGGAAAATTTATCAGTAAAAGCACCTGATGGCAACAAGATTTTAGATGAAATAAGTTTAGAAATTTTCTCAAAGGAAAGAATTGCGATAATAGGCAATAATGGAAGCGGAAAATCAACATTTGTAAAGTCTGTACTTAAAATTCAAGAACTACCAGTACAAGGAAATATTGAAATAGGACCAAGTGTAATTATAGGGTATTTACCACAAATAATAACTTTTCCTAAAGAAAATCAGACACTACTAGAATATTTTGAAATGGCAGCCGAAATAAATGAACAAAAAGCTAGACAAATACTTGCAAACTTTCAATTTTATAGAGAAGATGTAATAAGAAAAGTGGGAAGTTTATCAGGTGGCGAAAGAATGAAAGTAAAACTAGCAGAATTACTTCAAAAAAGAATAAATACATTAATTTTAGATGAACCAACAAATCATATAGATATTCCAACTAAAGAAGTATTAGAAGAGGCTTTAAGCGATTTTGATGGTACACTTATATTTGTAAGCCATGATAGATATTTTATAAATAAATTTGCAAATAAAGTAGTAGAATTTAAAAATGGTAAGGCTACTTCATATATTGGAGATTATGATGATTACAAAAGAAAAATAGGCTATTTTGAATAGTTTATTATATTTTATATATAATAATGAAAAGACTATATTAAGCGAACAAAGGAGAATTAAAGTAATGGGTAACTTATATGAAAAAAATAAATTTTTAAAACAAGCTAAAGGTATAACATTAATTGCATTAGTAGTAACAATTATAATATTATTAATTTTGGCTTCTGTAGCTATTTCATTAACTATTGGAGAAAATGGAATTATATCAAGAACAATTGGAGCACGTGAAAAAACTATTATAGCAAATGAAATTGAATCAATACAATTAGCCTATAGTTCTTGTAAAATGAGTGATTATTCAAATATTGTTTCAGCAGGTGCAATGCAGGAAGAACTAGAAAAAAGCAAAGATAATGTACAAGTTACTGCTTCAGGAAATGATTTAATAGTATGGTTTAAAGATACAAATCATAGGTATAAGGTTAACCAAAATGGAGAAGTAGAACAAATAAGTGATTTAACAGAAGAAGATGCTAAAAAAGTTATTGATGCAGGAATGTTATATGGATTGATATATGTTGAGACAATGGATGGAACGGTAGGTTTTTCAAATGAAAAATTAAATACAAATAGTGAGTTAATAAAACTTGATAAAAGTACAATAAAAAATGTTTCAAACTCAGGAATAAAACAAATTTTTAATGGTGGATTTATTGATAATGAAAATAAAATATATGCTTGGACTGGCGAAGAAAATTATTCAAATTTTTTACCAACTTGTTTAACTGACTCAGAAGGAAATGCTCTATATGGAAAGAAAGTAGAAAAGGTATTTACAGAAAATGCAATATTTGTAATAGATGACGAAGGAAAAGTATATTCATTTGGAAATAATGAATACGGGATTATAGGTGATGGGACTAAAGAAAATAGAAATTTACCAATATGTATAAGTGATATTGAAAATAGTGAACTAAATAATATATATATAACTAATATTTATCCAAGTCATCATAACATAATTGCATTAGATAAAGATGGAAAAGTATATTCATGGGGAAGTAATACTTCAGGAAGTTTAGGAGATGGAACTCAAAGTGATAGATATATTCCTAAATGTATAAGTGATATTCCAGGGAGTGCATTAAATAATAAAGTAATAAAAAATATTTTTATAGATAATTATTGGGGAAATGCTTATGCTATAGATGAAAATGGAAAACTATATTCATGGGGATACAATCGCCAAGGACAATTAGGAGATGGAACAACAAAAGATAAATATTTACCTGTATGTATAAATGACTTATTTAGTGAACTTAAAGACAGAAAATTTGTATATGTTAATAATATAATAGATAGTTCAATTTATGCATTAGATGATGAAGGAAGAGTATATTCTTGGGGATTAAATGACGAGGGTCAACTAGGAGATGGAACTTTTACAAATAGAAGATATCCTGTATGCATAAGTGATATATCTAATAATTTGTTAAAAGATAGAAAAATAAAAGAAATATATGTATATGACTTAGGAACGGCTTATGCAATTAGCGAAGACGGAAAAATTTATTCATGGGGAAGGAATGATGAAGGCCAAGTCGGAGACGGAACCATGCAAAATAGGAATATACCAATTTGTATAAATGATATAGAAAATAGTCCTTTAAAAGATAAAAAAGTAACAGAATTTTATAACAATAATGCGACAATAATGGTATTAGATAATGAAAATAACTTATATATGTGGGGAAGTGATACAGATGGTCAAGTGGCAGATGGCGAATTAGAAAATGTATCATCGCCAATATGCTTAACTGCACAGAAAAATTCCACTCTATATAATAAGAAGATAATACAAATTGAAGCATCATCTAGAGAAGCTAATTCAGTTATAGCATTAGATGAAGAAAATAATGTTTATTTATGGGGAGACAATGATCATGGTCAGGCTGGAAGCGGTGTAGATAAAACAAATCTTTTAACACCTGTTTGTTTAAATAAAGTTGAAAATAATCCACTATATAATCAAAAAATAATAAAATTTGTAAATAATGGTTCTAATGTTTTATATGTACTTGAAAACGGAGATGTAATGCATGCAGGCTTTTTTATAATACCTAATTAAAATAAAGTTCATATAATAAAGTAAAAATAAAAAATTCTCATTTTTTAGTTAATAGGCTAAAAGAAAATGAGAATTTTTTATTTATCAAAAAATCTAACAAAAACTTAGCTTAAACCCCTTGACTTTAGGCATTAATTAGTATATAATAGAAAAGCATGTAAAGAGATGCGTTGAAGTAGAATGTGGCTACACACTTACTTACGTAAGCGATGGAGGGAACTTCTATGGAGTATGTCATGGCTAAGACCAAGGCGGTAAGTATAAATAAAAAGCACTTATCCCAAGAATATCATGCAAACTTGGGATTTTATGTTGAAAGAAAAAGAAACACAAGGGTGCGTTTATAACTTCCGACTAAAATATCATTTTAAGGAGGTAAAAATATGGCAACAAAGAAGAATTCAGAAAAAACAGTTACAAAAACAAGTGCTGCAAAAAGCGAGAAGATCAGAATAAGACTTAAAGCTTATGATCATGTTGTTTTAGAACAGTCTGCTGAGAAAATAGTAGATACTGCTAAAAAGACAGGAGCAAAAGTTTCAGGACCTATTCCACTTCCAACAGAAAAGGAAGTTGTAACAGTTATTCGTTCTCCACACAAAGACAAAGATTCAAGAGAACAATTTGAATTAAGAACTCATAAAAGAGTTATCGATATTCTTTATCCAACACAAAAAACAGTTGACAGTCTTATGAAAATAGACTTACCAGCTGGTGTAGATATAGAAATTAAATTATAATTAATTAAAGCTATGCTGGCATAAGCAAATCAAAAAAGCAAAAACAAAATGTCAGCCAATAGGAGGGAAAAATGAAAAAAGCATTAATAGGAAGAAAAGTTGGAATGACTCAAATATTTGATGAAGAAGGAAAAGTTATTCCAGTAACAGCTATTGAAGTTGGACCATGCACAGTTACTCAAATTAAAACTGTAGAACAAGATGGATATACAGCTGTTCAATTAGGTTTTGGAGATGTTAAAGAAAAGAAGTTAAATAAACCTCAATTAGGTCATTTAAATAAAAATAAATTAGCTCCAAAAAAATATTTAAGAGAATTTAGATTAGATTCAGTAGAAGGAATGAAAGTTGGCGATGAACTTAAAGCAGACGTATTTGCAGTAGGTGACAAAGTTGACGTTCAAGGAACTTCTAAAGGTAAAGGATTCCAAGGTGTTATTAAACGTCATGGACAATCTAGAGGACCAATGGGACATGGTTCTATGTATCATAGAAGACCAGGTTCAATGGGACCAACATCTACACCAGGTAGAGTATTCCCAGGTAAGAACTTACCAGGACACATGGGTGTAGAAACAGTTACAATCCAAAATCTAGAAGTAGTAAAAGTTGATTTAGATAAAAATGTAATTTTAGTAAAAGGAAGCGTTCCTGGAGCTAAAGGTGCAATATTAAAAATTAAATCAAGTGTAAAAGCATAAGGAAGGAGGAAAGAAAATGCCTAAGGTAGACGTATTAAGCGTAGATGGAAAGAAAGTTAAAGAACTAGAACTTAATGAAAATGTATTTGGAATTGAACCAAATGAAAATGTAGTTCATAGTGTAATAGTTAATTACTTAGCAAATCAAAGACAAGGAACACAAAATACAAAAACTAGAGCAGAAGTTTCTGGTGGTGGAAGAAAACCATGGAGACAAAAAGGAACAGGTCGTGCAAGACAAGGTTCAATCAGAGCTCCACAATGGATTAAAGGTGGTATAGCATTAGGACCAAGACCTCGTTCATATTCTTACAAAATCAATAAAAAAGAAAAGAGATTAGCAATTAAATCAATACTAAGCTCAAAAGTTACAGAAAAAGAATTAGTTGTTTTAGATAAATTAGAATTAAAAGAAATTAAAACAGCTAATATGGTAAAAGTATTAAATAATGTTAAAGCAGAAGGCAAAACATTAATATTATTACCAGCAAATGATATGAAGGTATTAAGATCAGCAAGAAATATTGAAGGTGTTAAAACATTAACAGTTGACACAATCAATGCTTATGATTTAGTAAAATACAACAACTTAGTAGTAACAGAAGATACTGTTAAAAAATTAGAGGAGGTGTACGCATAATGAAACCAGAAGATGTTATAATTGCTCCAGTTGTTACAGAAAAGAGCAATGACCAAATTAATCTTGGTAAGTATACCTTTAAAGTTAATAAAAATGCTACAAAGGTAGATATTGCGAGAGCAATAGAAAAATTATTTGAAGTTAAAGTATTAAAAGTTAATACAATGACTGTAAAAGGAAAAGAAAAAAGAGTTGGAAGAAATGTTGGAAAAACTTCTGACTGGAAAAAAGCTATAGTTACAATAGATACAAATCCAGGAGATTTATCATATATAGCTAAAGGCGGAAAAGTAACAAAAGTTTCTAAAAAATACAAAGATTCAATTGATGAATTTGCAGGTGCATAATAAATAATTGAATTGAAAAATATCGAGACATAACTCGGATAATAAAAAATATCTGTCTAAGTAGAGCAGGAAAAAATCTACTAAAATAAAAAAGGAGAAAGAAAAATGGGAACAAAGAAATTTAGACCAATTACTCCATCATTAAGAGGAATGGCTGTATCAGATTTTTCTGAAATAACAAAGAAAACTCCTGAAAAATCATTATTAGAAGTAAAAAAAGCTAAATCAGGAAGAAATGCACAAGGAAAAATAACAGTTAGACATCAAGGTGGAGGAAACAGACAAAAATATAGAAAAATAGATTTCAAGAGAAATAAATTAGATATGGAAGCAGAAGTTATCGGAATCGAATATGATCCAAACAGAAGTGCAAATATAGCATTAATTAAATATACAGATGGAACATTAAGCTATATTTTAGCTCCAAAAGGATTAAAAGATGGAGATAAAGTTGTATCTGCAGATACAGCAGATATTAAACCAGGAAACTGCTTAAAATTAGAAAATATACCAGTTGGTACATTAGTTCATAATGTAGAAATAAATCCAAATCAAGGTGGTAAGTTAGTTAGAGCAGCTGGTCAATCAGCTCAATTAATGGCTAAAGAAGGTAAATATGCTCATTTAAGATTACCATCAGGAGAGATGAGATTAGTTTTAGCTTGTTGTAAAGCAACAATAGGTGTTATCGGAAATGAAGAACATGAAAACGTAAAATTAGGAAAAGCTGGTAAAACAAGACACTTAGGAGTTCGTCCTACAGTTAGAGGTTCTGTTATGAACCCAGTAGATCACCCACATGGTGGTGGTGAAGGTAAAGCACCAGTTGGTCACGCTGGACCAATGACTCCTTGGGGCAAACCAGCACTTGGATACAAGACAAGAGCAAAACACAAAAAATCTAATAGATTAATTACAAAGAGAAGAAAATAATTAATTGCCAAAATTTTAAGAGAAGAGAGTAAAACTCATGCTTCTCTTAAAGAAAAGGTAGAAAGGAGATTACGATGTCAAGATCAAGCAAGAAAAAACCTTATGTAGCACCAGAATTATTAAAAAGAATTGAAGCTATGAATGAAAGTGGAAACAAAGAAGTTTTAAAGACATGGTCAAGAGCTTCAACAATATACCCACAAATGGTTGGACACACAATAGCTGTTCATGACGGTAGAAAACATGTTCCAGTTTATATCACTGAAGAAATGATTGGACATAAACTAGGTGAGTTTGCTCCTACAAGAACTTTTAAAGGACATTCAGGAGACAAAACAACAACTACAACAAAATAATAATTAAGAAGATAAATATTAAGAATCTACAATTAAAATAATAAAATTGTAAAAAGGAGGTAATTTACAGTGGCAGACGAAAAAGAAAAGAAAGAAACTACTACTTCAAAAAAACCAGCAGAAACAAAGAAAACAACAAAAGCAACTTCTTCAAAAACAACTACAGCTAAAACAGCTGAAAAGAAAGAAACAGTAAAAAAAGAAGAAACAAAAACTGCAGCAAAGAAAGTAGAAGAAACAAAAAATACAGTTAAAGTTGAGAAAACTGAAAATAAATCTGAAACTGAAGAATTAGTAGCAAAAGCTACAGTTAAATATGCAAGAATTTCTAGCAGAAAAATTGCTATTGTTGCAAACTTAATTAGAGGAAAAAATGTTGATGAAGCATTAGCAATATTAAAATTTACACCAAAAGCAGGAGCTGAAGTACTAGAAAAATTATTAAAATCAGCAATAGCAAATGCTGAAAACAATAATCAAATGAGTCATTCAAAATTATATATAGCTGAAATATTCTCAAATCAAGGTCCTACATTAAAAAGAATCAGACCAGCAGCAAAAGGTTCAGCTGTTAGAATTAGAAAAAGAACAAGTAATACTACAATAGTATTAAAAGAACGTGTATAAAATAAAGAAGGAGGCATAGACAAATGGGACAAAAAGTAGACCCACGTGGATACAGAGTTGGTGTTATCAATGATTGGAGCTCAAAATGGTATGCAGACAAAAAACATTACAGCGACTATCTAGTTGAAGACCACAAAATCCGTGAATATGTTAAGAAAAAATTATATGTTAGTGGAATTTCAAAAATAGAAATTGAAAGAACACCAAAATTTGTTAAAGTTAATGTTTACACAGCAAAACCAGGTCTAGTAATTGGTAAAGGTGGAAACTTAGCTGAAAGTTTAAAATCAGAAATTGAAAAAATGATTAATAAACAAGTAAATTTAAATATAGTTGAAGTTAAAGATGTTGATACAAATGCTCAATTAGTAGCAGAAAACATCGCTGGACAACTAGAAAGAAGAATTTCATTCAGACGTGCTATGAAACAATGTATGCAAAAAGCTATGAAATCAGGTGCTTTAGGTATAAAAACTTCAGTATCTGGAAGATTAGGTGGAGCAGACATGGCTAGAACTGAATTCTATAAAGAAGGAACAGTTCCTCTTCAAACTTTAAGAGCAGATATAGACTATGGATTTGCTGAAGCAAATACAACTTATGGAAAAGTTGGTGTTAAAGTTTGGATATATAAAGGAGAAGTTCTTCCAGCAAAAAAGAATAAAGCGGAAGGAGGAGATAATCATGCCATTGATGCCAAAAAAGACTAAATATAGAAAAATGCAAAAAGGTAGAATTAGAGGAAAAGCTACTAGAGGAAATAAAGTAACAGATGGAGAATATGGTTTACAAGCATTAGAATTAGGATTAATCACCTCAAATCAAATAGAAGCAGCCCGTGTTGCTATGACAAGATATATTAAAAGAGGTGGAAAAGTTTGGATTAAAATATTCCCAGACAAACCAATAACAAGCAAACCTATTGGAACTCGTATGGGTAAAGGAAAAGGTAATGTTGAATATTGGGTAGCCCCTGTTAAACCAGGAAGAATAATGTTTGAAATGGGAGGAGTTTCAGAAGATGTTGCAAGAGAAGCACTACGTCTTGCTGGAAACAAACTATCTGTTAAAGCTAAATTTGTAAAAAAAGAAACTGAAATAGGTGGTGATAAAGATGAAGATTAATAAAATAAGAGAAATGTCTTCACCTGATTTAGAAAAAGAATTAAGCGAACTAAAGACTGAATTATTTAAATTAAGATTTAGTTTAGCTACAAACGGATTAGATAATCCTATGAAAATCAAGGAAGTAAAGAAAGACATTGCAAGAATAAATACAATTCTAACAGAAAGAAAGTTAGAAGAAAGTAAAAAATAAAGAAAGGAGATACCATAATGGTAGAGAGAAATCTTCGTAAAACAATGGTTGGAAAAGTTGTATCTGACAAAATGGATAAAACAGTCGTTGTAGCTGTTGAAACAAGAAAAATGGATAAAACTTATGGAAAGATTAAAAAATCAACATACAAATTAAAAGCTCATGACGAAGAAAATAAATGCCAAGTTGGAGATACAGTTAGAGTTATGGAAACAAGACCTTTATCTAAAGATAAAAGATGGAGAGTTGTTGAAATAACTGAAAAGGCAGTAATAAAATAAGAGCAAAAAATATTAAAAAAGGAGGAATCAAGCTATGGTACAGCAACAAACTATACTTAAAGTAGCTGATAACACTGGAGCAAAAGAAATAATGGTTATAAGAGCTCTAGGTGGTTCATATAGAAAATATGCATCAGTTGGTGATGTAATAGTTGCTTCTGTTAAAAGTGCAACACCAGGTGGCGTTGTAAAAAAAGGTGAAGTTGTTAAAGCAGTTGTTGTTAGAACAAAGAAACCTATAAGAAGAGCAGATGGAACAATGGTAAGATTTGATGAAAATGCAGCAGTTATAATAAAAGATGACAAAACACCAAGAGGAACACGTATATTTGGACCTGTTGCAAGAGAATTAAGAGATAATGATTACATGAAAATATTATCTCTAGCACCAGAAGTTTTATAATTGCAAGCCAAAATGTGCAAACAAAAATAAAATACATTATCAAAAATGATAAATGTGAAAGAGGTGAAATACATGAAATTAAGAAAAGGAGATAATGTAAAAGTATTATCTGGAAACGATAAAGGAAAAACTGGAGAAATACTTGAAGTAATTCCTAAGAAAAATAGAATCGTTGTAAAAGACGTTAATATAAGAAAAAGAGCAACAAAGCCAAGAAAAGCAGGAGATGAAGGAGGAATTATTGCATCAGAACATCCTATTAACTCAAGTAATGTTGCAATAGTATGCCCAAAATGCGGAAAAGCAGTAAGAATAGGTTACAAAGTAACAGAAAATGGCAAAGTACGTGTATGCAAATCTTGCGGAGCAGAATTAAAAAAAGTTAAATAGTAGGGAAAGGAGGTCTATTTAAGACTTATGGAAATTTTAAGAGAACAATATGAGAAAGAAATTATTCCAGCAATGATGAAAAAATTTAACTATAAATCAATTATGGAAGTTCCAAGATTAGAAAAAATAGTTTTAAATATAGGTTTAGGTGATACAAAAGAAGATCCTAAATCATTAGATGGAGCTGTAAGAGATATTATGGCAATAACAGGTCAAAAACCAGTTATAACAAAATCAAAAAAATCAATAGCAGCTTTCAAACTAAGAGCTGGTGTAAATGTAGGAGTTAAAGTTACATTAAGAAAAGGAAAAATGTATGATTTTGCATACAAACTATTCAATGTAGCACTTCCTAGAGTTAGAGATTTTAGAGGAGTATCAAGCGATTCATTTGATGGAAGAGGAAACTACTCAATGGGTATTAAAGAACAATTAATATTCCCAGAAATCGAATATGATAAGGTAGATAAAGTTAGAGGCATGGACATAATATTTGTTACAACTGCTAAGACAGATGAAGAGGCAAAAGAATTATTAACTCTTCTTGGAATGCCATTCAAGAAATAAATTTGAATGAAGGAGGAAATTAAAAGCAAATGGCTAAGAAATCTTTAAAAGTAAAACAAGCTAGACCACAAAAATATAAGACAAGAGAATATAACAGATGCAAAATTTGCGGAAGACCACATGCTTACATCAGAAAATATGGAATTTGCCGTATATGCTTTAGAGAATTAGCACATAAGGGTGAAATTCCTGGTGTTAAGAAAGCTAGCTGGTAATCCTAAACTTATTTTAATCAGCATCTTGCTTCGTCAAGCGGCGTAAAAAATTTTTCAATATATAATAATATTATTTCAAAATTTTTTACTTGCTTTCCTTGCAATATACTAATTTAAATAAGTTTAAACAAATAAGCATTAAAAAATAAAAAAAGGAGGGAAAAGAATTGAATACAACAGACCCAATAGCAGATATGCTAACAAGAATAAGAAATGCAAATAGTGCTAAACATAAGGAAGTTGACGTTCCAGCATCAAATATGAAAAGAGCTATAGCTCAAATCTTACTTGATGAAGGATATATAGCATCTTTTGAAGAAATAAAAGATGAAAAACAAGGAATGTTAAGAATTACTCTAAAATACGATGAAAACGGAAAAAGAGTAATAGATGGTTTAAAAAGAATTAGTAAACCAGGTTTAAGAATATATGTTAACAAAGATGAATTACCACAAGTATTAAATGGTTTAGGTATAGCATTAATTTCAACATCTAAAGGAATAAAAACAGATAAAGAAGCTAGAAAAGAAGGTTTAGGTGGAGAAGTTTTAGCTTATGTTTGGTAATATATAAATTTAAAGTGGGATAAAATAATGAAAAAAATTGGTAAAAAAACTTAGTGTAGTATTGATTATAGTAATAATGATAATATTAACAAGTAAGGTAACGGCAAATCAGTCACTAGAGCCAGTACCAAATATAAATGAAACAGAAAATTGGATTTGGTATATAATTGGTATTTTAAGAATAGTATTACTACTTATTAACTTAGTGCTAATAGTAAAATCTATTATAAAAACTATAAAAATAAAGAACATGAAGACTAAAATCAAATATTTTATTTATATAGTTTTTGTTGCATTATTAGTAATACTTGCACATTGGACCTTTAATATTATAATAAATTTAGCAACTGGCATGCCAAAAAGTGCTAAGGGTGAGTTATGTGCATTATTGGTATTATATACAATACCAACAATACTAAACATTATTTTATATACACGTATAAATAAAAAATCAAAAAAATTAAAAGAAGGAGGAGAATCCAAATGTCAAGAATAGGAAAGAAACCTATAGCAATACCTGATGGTGTTGAAGTAACAGTTAATGGAAGTCACATTTCTGTAAAAGGACCAAAAGGAACATTAGAAAGAGACTTAAATCATAATGTTACTGTAAAAGTAGAAGACAAAGAAGTAAAAGTAGAAATTCCATCAGAAGAATATGGAAACTTACACGGACTAACAAGAACATTAATAAGCAACATGATTGAAGGTGTAACAAAAGAATTTACAAGAGCACTTGAAATCAATGGTGTAGGTTACAGAGCACAAAAACAAGGAACAAAATTAGTAATGAATTTAGGTTACTCACATCCAGTAGAGATGGAAGCACCAGAAGGAATTACATTTGATGTACCAAGTGCAAACTCTATAATTGTTAGAGGTGTAAGCAAAGAGCTAGTTGGTCAAACAGCTGCTGTTGTAAGAAGCAAGAGACCACCAGAAGTTTATAGAGGAAAAGGTATCAAATATGTTGAAGAACATATTAGACGTAAGGAAGGTAAAACTGGTAAGAAATAAAAATTAGCAATATACTAATTTGAGTTTCTTACAATACCAATAATTATAGAAAGGAGAAAATCAATGATTTCTAAAACAGATAGAAAATTTGAAAGAGATAGAAGACATGCAAGAGTTCGTAGAAAAATCAGTGGAACACCTGAATGCCCAAGACTATGTATGTATAGAAGTAATACAAATATCTATGCTCAAATTATAGATGACGTTAATGGAAATACTTTAGTAAGTGCTTCAACAATGGACAAAGAAGTAAAAACAAAGCATGCAAATAAAGAAGCAGCTAAAGAAGTTGGAGCTCTAATAGCAAAAAGAGCAAAAGACAAGAAAATAGTTGACGTTGTATTTGATAGAAGTGGATATCAATATCATGGAGTTGTAAAAGAATTAGCTGAAAGCGCAAGACAAGGCGGATTAAATTTTTAAGAGAAGGAGGAAAATCAAGTGCAAGAAAACGAAACTGAATTAAAAGAAAAAGTTGTAGCCATCAGCAGAGTTGCTAAAGTTGTAAAAGGTGGTAGAACTTTCAGATTTAGCGCAGTAGTTGTTGTTGGAGATGGAAAAGGAAAAGTAGGCGTAGGAAATGGAAAAGCAGCTGAAGTTCCAGATGCTATCAAAAAAGCAATCGAAGATGCTAAGAAGAATTTAGTAGAAGTTCCAATCGTAGGAACAACAGTACCTCATGAATATATAGGAAAATTCGGTAGTGCAAGCGTAATGCTTAAGCCAGCTGCAGAAGGTACTGGACTTATTACTGGAGGTAGTGTAAGACCAGTTCTAGAACTTGCCGGATACAGAGATGTTAGAACTAAAGTTCTAGGAACAAACAATCCAAGAAATGTTGTATATGCAACAATAGAAGGATTAAAGAGTATGCAAACTATCGAACAAGTAGCTAAAAAAAGAGGAAAAAAAGTAGAAGATATCAAATAATAAAAAATATCTGAAATTTTCTGAGGAATATTAAAATTCTTATTGAATAATTAATTAGGAAAATGTAAAATATTCTACAGAATGGAAACTCTAAAAATTAATTAAGGAGGTGTAATCTATATGAAATTAGACGAATTAAAACCAGCACAAGCAAAAACAGCAAGAACAAGAGTTGGACGTGGAATCGGTTCAGGACTTGGAAAAACATCTGGTAGAGGACATAAAGGTCAAAAAGCAAGATCTGGCGGAGGAGTTAGACGTGGATTTGAAGGTGGTCAAACACCATTATATAGAAGATTACCAAAGAGAGGATTCACAAACAAATTTGCTAAAAATTATACAGAAGTAACATTAACAATGCTTAATAAATCTACAGTAACAGATGTTACAGCTGAAAGCTTAATAAAAGATAGAATAATAAGCAAAGAAAATGACGGAATAGTTGTTATAGCAACTGGAAAACTTGACAAAAAATTAAATGTCAAAGCTGTGAGATTCACTAAATCTGCTAAAGAACAAATTGAAGCTTTAGGCGGAAAGGCAGAGGTGATATAGTTGCTAAAGACAATAAAAAACGCTTTTAAAACTCCTGAAATAAGAAAGAAAATGTTATACACATTATTATTGTTAGTAATCTTTAGATTAGGTTGCTACATAACAGTACCTGGTGTTGATATAGTATCATTGGAATCATCAATGGAATCATATTCAAATACAGTTACTGGATTAATTAATATGATTTCAGGTGGTGCATTCTCAAGATTATCTATTTTCGCAATGTCAATAACACCATATATTACAGCATCAATTGTAATACAATTATTAGGAATAATTATACCTCCACTTAGAAAATTAACAATGGAAGGTGGAGAAGAAGGTAGAAAGAAAGTTGATAGATATACAAAACTTATAACTTTAGCACTAGCTTTAGTTGAAGGTCTAGGAATATATTTATCATATAGATCTTCAGGACTATTCGTTGATGAAAATATACTTACTGGAGTTGTTGTAGTTGTTGCATTAATGGCAGGAACTTCATTATTAATGTGGTTAGGAGATAAAATCACATCAAAAGGAATTGGTAATGGTATATCAATGTTAATATTTGCTGGTATAGTATCATCTTTACCAAGTGCAGTTGTTGCTATAGCTAGCAATATAGTAGTTGATGGAGCATTTAGTACAACAGGGCTATTAACTGCCATAGGAATATTAATAGGAGTATTAGTATTAATAATAGGAGTTGTATTTGTACAACTATCTGAAAGAAGAATACCAGTACAATATTCTAAAAAAGTTGTTGGAAGAAGAATGGTTGGAGCTCAAAATACACATATTCCAATTAAACCTGCAATGGCTAGTGTTATGCCAATAATTTTTGCATCATCATTCATGACATTCCCAGCAATGATAATCCAATTATTTGTAAGTGATGTTGGATCACTAACAGGTTTCTTAAAAGTATTATATAATTTTTCAATTGCTACATCATCATCAGATGTTGGATGGCAATATACAATAATAAATGCAATAGTATACTTATTGTTAATTGTAGGATTTACCTATTTCTATACTTATGCAACATTTAATCCAGCAGAAGTTGCTAACAATATTAAGCAAAACGGTGGATTTATACCAGGAATTAGAGCCGGAAAACCAACTGCTGATTACTTATCATCAGTATTATCAAAAGTAATACTATTCGGTGGTCTATTCTTAGCAGTAATAGCTATATTACCAATGTTAATTAGATTTACTGGATTTAATACAGCATTTGGTGGAACATCAATTCTAATAGTTGTTGGTGTTGCAATAGAATTAGGACAACAACTTCAATCACAATTAGTAATGAGACATTACAAAGGTTTCTTAGAATAAACTATAATTTGAACTTTGGGGATACTCCTTGAAGTTCATTTTTTTATAAAAGAATTTTAAATTTTATAGATAAAATATTATTGAAAATAAGAAATATCTAATACTTAAATTAATAAATAAAAACGACAGGCTTTCACCAGTTCCAAATTATTGGAAAGAAGTGAAAGCCTATCGACACATTTAAACTTGGGTTGCAGAGCTTACATCTCTAATTGCATCCCGCACATCAAATGCGTAAGGGTTGAGAATCAAATCGATGAAACGAGCTTTAAAGTATTGACTGTCAGAAAATTTACTGCCTTCAACATAGACAATCAAGTCCATACCGTTTGCTCGAGCGGTGATTTTAACATCACCATTTGCCTTTAACACTGCATTTTCGATGAAGTCCTTTACTTGTTCTGAACTGACGCGGTACTCGTAATCAACACTGGTGGTAACAGTGTCATAAGCTTTCCACGTTCCATTGGAGTAGACAACCCGGGTGTAAGTTCCCTCATCAAATGCCGTGATGCGATTGTCGAACATATGGATGCTGACGCATACAATTGCGACAATCATGACAATTACGGTAACGAGGGTCTTGCTGATGTAAGTTTTTTTCATTTTTTTACGCTCCTTTTTTCAATGTGCCGAATTCCATCCAAGAGGAAGGAATAATCAGACGATCCGATTTAAATAATTATATCATAAATTACAAAAAAAAGCAAATTTTTAGTAATGCAAAAGCTTAGTACCTCAAATAAAAATAGAAAGAATCTAGAAAAATATGCGAACAAGAAAGCAAACAAGACTTGAAAAATATACAATTGACAAACACAAAAAAAAGTACTAAAATATAAAATGCGAAATGAAAACTTTATAAAAAATAATAGTAATAATACAATTAAGAGTAAATTAAATGAAAGGAAGAAAGAATATGTATATAATAATGTTAGGTGCTCCAGGAAGCGGAAAAGGAACAATAGGAAATGAGATATGTGATAAATTTAATTTAGTACATTTAGCAACAGGAGATATTTTCAGAGATGAAATGAAAAGGCAAACAGAACTTGGTAAAAAAGCTGAAGAATATATATCTAAAGGAAATCTAGTACCAGATGAAGTAACAATAGCTATGGTAGAAGGAAAACTAGATAAACTTGAAAATGTATTATTAGATGGATTCCCAAGAACAATACCACAAGCAGAAGCTTTAGATAAATATTTAGAATCTAAAGGTAAAAAGATAACAGCAGTAATAAACTTAGACGTTCCAGATAAGGATATAATTACAAGAACATCAAGCAGAGTAATTTGCTCAAATAAAGAATGTGGAGCATCATATAATACAGTATTTATGCCTCCAAAGGTTGAAGGAATATGTGACAGATGTGGTTCTCCATTAATAAAAAGAAAAGATGACGAACCAGAAACAATCAAACAAAGACTTGAAGTATATCATGAAAATACAGAACCATTAATTGAATATTATAAAAATGAAAATTTATTAGAATCTATTCCAATAAATATATATTCAGAAACAACAAAAGAAGATACAACCCTTGAGGCTGAAAGAAGAATAGACAATAGAAAATAGCTGTTTTCAGGGACACCTTCCAAAAACAGCTAAAAAGTAAAAAATAAATAAGCTGTTTTTGGATGGTGTCCCCAAAAGCAGCTTCGTAAAGAAGGTAATAAAAATGGTATATATTAAATCAAAAAATGAAATAGAAAAAATGAGAGAAGCTTGTAGAGTAGCAAACTTAGCACAAAAAGCTATAGAAAGAGCGATTAAACCAGGAGTTTCAACTTATGAATTAGACCAAATTGCTGAAACAACAATGAGGGAAAATGGAGCAATTCCCGCTGAAAAAGGATATCCAAGTGGAATGAAAGGAGTTCCAGATTTCCCAGCTTCAATTTGTGCATCAATAAATGATAATATAATTCATGGGATTCCTTCAAAATATGCAATACTAAAAGAAGGAGATATTATAAGTATTGATTTAGTTGCATATAAGGATGGTTTTAATGGTGATTGCGCAAGAACTTATTGCGTTGGAGAAGTTTCAGACGAAGCAAAAAGATTAGTAGAAATAACAAAACAAGCATTTTTTGAAGGAATAAAATTTGCTAAAAAAGGAAACAGATTAGGTGACATAAGTCATGCTATTGGAAGCTTTGTTCAAGAAAATGGATTTGATGTAATAAGAGAATTCCAAGGACATGGAATTGGAAGAGAAATGCATGAAGATCCAGGAATTCCAAACTACGGAAAAGCTGGAAAAGGAATAAGACTTGAACCTGGCATGACTCTAGCAATTGAGCCAATGGTAGTAGCAGGATCACCAGAAATTTGCGAAGGTGACGATGGCTGGTCAATATGGACAGTGGATGAAAGTTTATCTGCACACTATGAAAATACAATTTTAATTACAGAAAAAGAGCCAGAAATATTGACATTATCATAAAAATATTATATAATATAATAGCTATTGTGAAAATATGTTTTATGTATTTTCACTATGTAAACTATTATTAGGGGGAAATTAAATTAATGTCTAAGGAAGATGTTATTGAAGTAGAAGGTGTTGTTTCAGAAGCATTACCTAATACTCTATTTAAAGTTAAACTAGAAAATGGACATGAAATTCTAGCTCATATTTCTGGAAAATTAAGAATGAATTATATAAAAATATTACCAGGAGATAAAGTTAAAGTTGAATTATCACCTTATGATTTAACAAAAGGAAGAATAACTTGGAGAGCTAAATAATAATAGCAACAATTAAAATAAATATTTAATTATAAAATAAAAGCTTAGAGCTTTAGTGTGAAGTGAGGTACTAAAGGTACTTGACTTCACATATAAGCTTAAGGCTAAAGTAGTAGGAGGTGTTCAAAGTGAAGGTAAGACCATCTGTAAAGAAAATGTGCGACAAGTGCAAAGTAATCAAAAGAAAAGGTGTAATAAGAGTTATATGCGAAAATCCAAAGCATAAACAAAGACAAGGTTAATTTAATTATTTTTTTGGTATCAACACAAATCTAGCAAGCGGCTGATTTTAGATTTGTGTTTATATATATGTTTATTTTTTTCTAAAGATTAAATATTTTTTATAAATTATGCTAAAACCTTTCTAACCATATTTATATAAAATATTTAATGCATTTCACCTTTAGAACGAATATAAACAAACAAAATACAAAATATTTAGAAAGAGGTGCAAATATGGCTCGTTTAGCAGGAGTAGATTTACCTAAAGAAAAAAGGGTAGAAATAGGACTAACATACATTTATGGTATAGGTTTAAAAAGTTCTCAAAAAATACTAAAAGAAGCTGGAGTTAATCCAGATACTAGAGTTAAGGACTTAACAGCAGAACAAGAACAAGCAATAAGAAAAGCTATGGACGGATACACTGTTGAAGGTGATTTAAGAAGAGAAGTAGCTTTAAATATAAAACAACTTGTTGAAATGGGATGCTATAGAGGAACAAGACATAGAAAAGGATTACCAGTTAGAGGACAAAGAACAAAAACTAATGCTCGTACAAGAAAAGGACCAAGAAAATTGGTTAGCAAGAGCAAAGCAGCAAAATAGAAAGTGAATAATTATTGAAAGGAGAAAAATAATGGCTACAAAGTCAGCAAAAAAAGTTACAACTAGAAGAAGAGTTAGCAAAAACATTGAAAGTGGAAAAGCACATATCCATTCTAGTTTTAATAATACAATAGTTACAATTTCAGATGTTCAAGGTAATGTTATATCTTGGGCAAGTGCCGGAGGTTTAGGATTCAAAGGTTCAAGAAAAAGTACACCTTTTGCAGCAGGTGAAGTTGCTGAAACAGCAGCAAAAACTGCAATGGAACATGGACTAAAAACAGTAGAAGTATATGTAAAAGGCCCTGGAGCAGGACGTGAATCTGCAATAAGAGCTTTACAAACAGCAGGATTAGAAATTACATCAATCAAAGATGTAACACCAATCCCACATAATGGTTGTAGACCACCAAAAAGAAGAAGAGTTTAATTCTAAATAAGGAGGAAATAAAATGTCAAGATATAAGGACGAACAGTGCCGTATATGCCGTAGAGAAGGACAAAAATTATTCCTTAAAGGCGAAAGATGTTATTCAGACAAATGCAGCATAAATAGAAGAAACTATGCTCCAGGACAAAATGGTCAAAAGAAATCAAAATTATCTGAATACGGTACACAATTAAGAGAAAAACAAAAAACAAAGTCATTCTATGGTGTTGGAGAAAAACAATTCAGAAAATACTTTGAAATGGCATCTAATACAAAAGGTAAAACAGGTGAAATTTTACTACAATTACTAGAAAGCAGATTAGATAATGTTGTATATAGATTAGGATTTGCTAGTTCTAGAACACAAGCAAGAATGCTTGTAACACATGGAGCTTTTGATGTAAATGGAAAGAAAGTTAATATTCCATCATACATTGTAAAAGCTGGAGATGTAATATCAGTAAGAGAAATTAAAAAAGATAATGGAACAATAAAACAAGCAGTTGAGTCAAATAGCTCAAGACCAGTTCCAACATGGTTAGAAAAAGATAGCGAAAAATTAAGCGGTAAAGTAGTCAGATTAGCTGATAGAGAAGATGTAGATCTACCAGTTGAAGAGCATTTAATAGTAGAGCTTTACTCTAAATAATAAAGTTTTAAATAGTATAATGAGAATGAATCTCATAATTACTAGGATTTATATAATGAGAATAAATCTCAAATTTATTAGGAGGTAAAAATGATAGAATTCGAAAAGCCAAATATTAAATGTTTGGAGATAGATGATGAAAAAAAATATGCAAAATTTGTATGTGAGCCACTAGAACGTGGTTATGGTATCACTATCGGAAATTCTTTAAGAAGAATACTACTTTCATCATTACCAGGATGTGCAATTAAGAGCGTAAAAATAGATGGAGCTCAACATGAATTTACTACAATACCAAATGTTGTTGAAGATGTACCTGAAATAATACTTAACCTAAAAATGGTTAGAATCAAAATGGACAAAAACGAAGAAAAAACACTTAGAATTAATTTCGAAGGTGAAGGTGAAGTAAAAGCAGGAGACATTATTACTGATGGTACAGTAGAAGTATTAAATCCAGACTTACATATTGCAACAGTTTCTAAAGGTGGAAAGCTTAACATGGAAATGGTTGCAGATAGGGGAAGAGGATATAATACAGCTGAAAAAAATAAAGTACCAAATCAACCAATAGGAGTAATAGCAATAGATTCTATTTACTCACCAGTAAAAAAAGTAAACTACTCAGTAGAAAATACTAGAGTTGGACAAATGGTTGATTATGATAAACTAACAATAGAACTATGGACTGATGGAAGCTTAGAGCCTTATGAAGCATTAAGCTTAGCTGCTAAAGTTTTAACAGAACATTTAAAACTATTTGTAGATTTATCAGAAACAGCAAAAAATACTCAAATAATGATTGAAAAAGAAGAAAATAAGAAAGAAAAAATCTTAGAAATGCCTATAGAAGAACTAGAATTATCTGTAAGATCATTCAACTGCCTAAAGAGATCAGGAATATCAACAGTTGAAGATTTAGCTAATAAAACAGAAACAGATATGATGAAAGTTAAAAACTTAGGTAAGAAATCATTAGAAGAAGTAATTGCAAAATTACATGAGTTAGGCTTAGATTTAGCCAAAGAAGAAGAATAAGCAAGAATAGGAGGAAAGGTAAAATGGCAAATAGAAAATTAGGAAAAACTACTGACATAAGACTAGCAATGCTAAAAAACTTGTCAACAGACCTAATTTGGCATGAACAAATAC
Source organism: uncultured Clostridia bacterium (assembly GCA_944391745.1). GTDB lineage: Bacteria > Bacillota > Clostridia > TANB77 > CAG-508 > CAG-793. Next base: position 89,339 of record CALXUS010000001.1, on the reverse strand, counting down.
AAACAACTGAAGCTAGAGCTAAAGAAGTAAAAGCAATTGTAGATAGCTTAATTTCACTAGCTGTTAAAGAAAAAGATAACTTTGATGAAGTTGAAGTAAAAGTTGTTAAAGCAAAACGTGACAGCAAAGGAAATAAAGAAACTGAATTAGTAAAAAGCAAAAATGGAAAAGAATTCCTAAAAGTTGTTAAAGAAGAGAAAATGGAAAAAAGACAAAAAGACAGACCATCTAGATTAAATGCTAGAAGAAAAATGATGACAAAATTAAATAAAGTAAAAGATAATGAAGGTACTCCAATAGACTTAACAGATAAATTATTTAATGTTATTGCACCAAGATATGCAGATAGAGTTGGTGGATATACTCAAATAATTAAATTAGGTCAACGTAGAGGAGATGCTGCAGAAACAGTTATCTTAAAATTAGTCTAATATTTTACGTTAAGAACAGGTCTTTTCGTAATATAATATAAAAATAGGTATGCAAATAAGCATACTTATTTTTTTTATAAATATAAAAAAATGTATTGACAAACCAAACAAGTGTATGTATAATATAAACGAACATAAGTTCTGTATAAATTAAAGGAGGAAACATTTATGATAACAACTCTACATATAAAAAATATAGGAATAATAGATGATTTAAGCATCGAACTAGGTGAAGGATTTAATGTACTTACAGGTGAAACTGGTGCAGGTAAAACACTTATAATCGATTCTATAAGCATAATATGTGGAGGTAGATTCTCAAAGGAAATGATAAGAAAAGGTGAAGATTACTCTTTTGTAGAACTTAATTTATATCTTCCAAATAATGATTTAGCTATAGAAAATAATATAATAGTAAGTAGAGAAATTCATTTAAATGGAAGAAATTCATGCAAAATTAATGGTAGACTAGTTACTTTGACAGAATTAAAAGAATTTATGAATAATATAATAGATATTCATGGTCAAAACGATAATCAAAAAATACTTAACCCCAAATATCATATTAAGTACCTAGATAATTTTATAGGTAACGAAATTATAGTTGCAAAAAATGAATATAGAAATTTATATAATAAAAGACAAGAAATAAAAAAAGAGTTAAAAGCTAATTTAGGAGATGACAAAGAAAAGCAAAGGCAACTAAGTTTACTACAATATGAATTTGACGAAATAGAAAATGCAGACTTAAAACTTGGTGAAGAAGAAGAATTAGAAGAAAAAAGAAAGTTCTTTATGAATTCAGAAAAAATAGGAAAAAGCTTAAATCAAGCAGATTTAGCACTAGGAGAAGGTGCAATAGATAAAATTAATGAGGCAATAAGAGCAGTAGAAAAAATCAGCGATTTAGATAAAAAGTATGATAACACTTTAAATAATTTAAAAAGTATTTATTATGAAGTGCAAGAGCTTTCACGAGATATATCATCTTTAAATTCAGATATGTATTTTGACGAAAACGAAAGAAACGAAGTAGAAGAAAGACTAGATTTAATATATTCTTTAAAAAGAAAATATGGAAATAGCATAGAAGAAATATTAGATTATAAAGAAAAAACAGAAAAAGAGATTAATAGAATAAATAATTTAGATGAATATAATAATGAATTAAAAAAAGAGCTTAATGATATAGAGCAAAAAATGCTAGAATTATCTAATAAAATGCATGAAATCAGAATGACTAATGCAAAGATATTAGATAGCAAAATAAATAAAGAATTAGCCGATTTAGAAATGCCTAATAGCACATTTATAACACATATTAACACAGTAGAATTCAATAAAAATGGAACTGATGATGTTGAATATTATATATCTACTAATATAGGTGAAAATGAAAAAGAATTAGCTAAAATAGCATCTGGTGGAGAAATGTCAAGAATAATGTTAGCAATAAAAACCGTTTTAGCTAATACAGATAGTACACCTGTTCTTATATTTGATGAAATAGACACAGGTATTAGTGGAAAGGCTGCTAAATCAGTAGGAGAAAAATTAAAGTTAATTGGAAAAAATCATCAAGTACTTTGTATTACACATCAACCAAGTATTGCAGCTAAAGGTGATGAAAACTTTTACATTAGTAAATTATCAAAGAATGGTAGAACTTTTACTCAGGTAAAAAAATTAACTGAAGATGAGGTTATTAATGAAGTAGCAAGAATATCTAATGGAGAAATTACTGAAACAGCTAGAAAGCATGCCATGGAATTAAGAAAGTCAGCATAGGGTTGACATAAGTTTAAAAAGATGCTATAATAATTGAAGTGCTATCATTTTATAATGATAAAAGGTTTTTCTCGTTTTGAAAGAATCACAACCATTTGCCATTCCTCACTCCAATTTTTCGGGCAAAACGGGAATTACTGAGCATTACAAATTTTCATTGGGGAGATTTGTTTGCTATATGCAGACTAGATGAAAATTTGGGGACCCTTCTTTTGAAGGGTCTTTTTTTATTTGTAATCAAAATGTAATAAACTATAAAAATGCTATAATATAGCAAAAAAACAATAAGGATATACTCTTAAAAAATAATTCGTATTGACGCTATTTCAAAAGAATGATAGTATTTAATATACAAATTTATAAAATAAGGAAAATATATGGGAAATAATAAAAAGAAAAAACAAATATCTTTAAAAATTTCTACAATAGCTTTTTTTATAATAGTTGTTATAGTGATTATAAATTTAGTGTACAAATCAGAGTTACCAATTGTTTCACAATTTAGAAACAGTGATATTACAACTGATGCTTTAGCAGATACACCACCAGTATACCCTGCTGGAGAAATACTATACTTACCAGTAACTATGTTTAAATATAATACTGATGAATTTAATAGTTTAACAAGAGCAGAAGAAGGTTCTACACAAGGTATATACTTTAATAATAGAAATGGAAATAATACAATAGAAATAGATGGAAATAGTAGAATTAGTTGTGAGGCATATAATCATTATTCTAGCTCACAAACAACAGGAATGGTAAAGAATGAACTAGATTCATCAGGAAATATACAATTTAATTATCCTGAAATTGGAATATTTGATGAAACTACAAATAGAGGGAAAACAGTTTATCAAAATGTATTATTGCCATTTACAAGCCAAGGTAATGGTACATATATAATGGATAGTGATAATGAAGATATAAACTTTACAAATGGAATCCCTCAAAGTGGTGTAAAATTAGAAAAAAATGAAAATAAAAATACATATAATAATGCAACTGAAGCTACTGTTTGGGGAAGTAGGAATGTAAATGGATTTTTTCCATTTAATTCAAAAAATGGTGAAGATGCAATATATCACTTTGGAGTAAAAACAGAGATTAATTTTTATATGTCATCTAATGGAAAGACAAAAACAGAAAATCCAGAAGATATAATCTTTAGGTTTTCAGGTGATGATGATTTATGGGTATTTATCGATGGAAAATTAGTAATAGATTTAGGTGGAATACATGATAAATTAGAACAAGAAATAAATTTCGCTACTAGAAAAGTAATTGGATATACTAACTCATGGTGGGGAGGATCATCTAGCGAAACGACTATAGCCAATTTAGACGATTTAATAGGAGACGATTTATATTCTGATGAAACAAAAGAACATACATTAAGTATATTCTATTTAGAGCGTGGTCAAGGTGGTTCAAACTGTACAATCGAATTTAACTTACCAAAAACATTTGAACCTGCACAGCTTACAGTACATCATTATATTGAAAATACAGAAGAGTTAGTAGCACCAGATGAAAGTTACGAATATAAAGTAGGGGATTCTTATGAAACAAAACCTGCTGAAAATTTAGACGAAAAATATGAATTAATCAAAACTCCTTCAAATGCTAGCGGAATAGTAACATCGACAGAAGTAGAAGTAATTTATTATTACATGATAAAATCTTATAATATAACAACAAAGATTGATGGAACAGGGGGCAATATTAGTGGAGCAGGAGATACTCCGTATGAAATTGTAGAATATGGAGAAGATAGTACAAAGCCGATAATAATAACACCAGATGAAGGGTATATAATAAAAACAATAACTATAAATGGTGAAGAAATAGAATTTGAACCAGATTATGATGGTAGTTACACATTAGACAAATTTCAAGATGTAAAAGAAAATAAAGAAGTCGTAGTATCTTTTGAAAATACAATAGGAAAAGTAGATGTAAACCATTATCTTTATACAAAAGAAGATGGCTTAACTACTACAACAATAACAGATACAGATCATTTAAAAGGAAAAATAGGAGAGAACTACGAAACTTCACCAAAAACAGATTTGGAATATGTATTAATAACAAATGAAGAATACTATGATGCAATTAGTGAAGAACTACCTGAAGGAGTAATAGGAACAGATTCATATATACCAGAAAATAGTATAGGAACTTATGAAGATGGAGAAACACAAATAGTAAATTACTATTATAAAGTAAAGACCTATACATTAACAGTACATCATTATTTGGAGGGTACTGAAGTAAAAGTTCCATTAAAAGGTGGTACTGAAGGAAAAGTAGTAGAAGACGAAATAACAGAAGGTTTGATAAAAAATGAAGAATACACAACAAGTAAAGCTTCAGAAGATAAAATAGATTATGATATATATGAATTAGTAGAAGAACCTAATAATGCTAATGGATATATACAAGATAATACAGAAGTAACATATTATTATAAAGTAAAAACTGCAAGTATAACAATAACTAAAGTGGCCGAAGAAAACTATCAAACAGTATTACCAAATACAAAATTTAAATTATATAGATTAACTAATAAAGACTCATCAGAAAAAGACGAATTAATAAATAAAATTAATCCACAAGATTGTTGGACATTAGTAGATGAATATGTAACATCAGAAACAGGAAAAATAACTTTACCAGACTTACCAATAAATGAAGAATATAGATTAGTAGAAACTAAAGCTACAGGAAATAGATTAATACCTGACGGGCAGTGGAAAATGGAATTTATATATGGAAATTATGATACAGAAGATAACACAATTGTAAGAATAAATGGTACTAATATAAGAATAACAGCGATTGGCAATCCACCAGCTTTAGCAGAAACAGATTCAAAAGAATTATTATTACCAAATAAAAAAATGTTTGTATTTCCATCGAGCGGAAGCCTAGGAACCAAAGAAATATATGAAATAGGCCTAGGAATAATGATAGCAGGCGGAATCTTCTTAATAACAAGAAAGGCATTAGTAATAATAGATAGCAATAGAAAAGAAAAAGGATTAAAACCATTAGTAAAAATAAAGACAAAACATGATAGAAAACAAAAATAATAGAAAAGAGTAACCTTTATATAATATTAAAAATAAGGGTTACTCTTTTATGTAACAAAAAAGTAAAGAAAAAATAATAAAATTGTAACAAAAAGCAAATAAATGGATAAATAGTGGAAAAAGCAAGTATTTAGCATATTTTCATTATATTGACTCTACATCTAAATAATGGTAGTATAAATCATGTAAAATTATAAACTAAGGGTAAAGTTATGGAAAATAATAAGAAGAACAAAAAACAATTATCAATTAAAGTATCAACTATAGGCTTTATAATAGTATTAATTTTAGTATTAGTAAATCTATTTTATCAATCTGAGTTGCCTATAATAGCTCAATTGCGTAATAGTGAAAAGGCAATTGAAGATGCAAGGGCTACTGATGCAGTAGATGATGAAATACTACCAGCAGGAGAAATAAAATATATATCATCCACAATTTTTAAATATGATACTGATGCATTCAATCAATTAACGTATAATCTAGAAGGTAGATGGCATAATGATCAAGGAATGTACTTTAATAATGGTGCTGCTACAACAGAAATAGGAGGTACAACTGTTAATAACAGAGGTTATAATATTTGGACAAAAAATGCAGCAGAAATTGGAAATCAAAATAAGCCATACACTGGCTTAGTTGAATCAGAGTTTGATGGGGATGGAAATATAGTATTCACTCATCCTGAAGCTGGAATTTTCGATGCAACCACTACTGAAGGAAAAGAAATTTACACAAATGTTGGAATTCCTTTTTATAGTTTGGGAGATGGAACCTATAGAATAGATAGTGATATTGAAGATATAAATTTCCCTAACGGGAGAGCTGCTAGCAATACAAATTTAGTTAGAAATGAGAATAAAAATACTTATAGAGGAGACGGTGGAACCTGGAAAGGATTCTTTCCATTTAATTATTATAATAACCAAGAGGCTGTATACCATTTTGGATTAAAAACAGATATAAATTTCTATATGACTAGTGATGGTAAAACACAAGGTGAAAATAAAGAAGATATTATCTTTCAATTTACAGGAGATGATGATCTTTGGATATTTATTGATGGAAAACTAGTTATTGACCTAGGCGGTATACATGATCCTATTTCAGCAGAAATAAATTTCGCTACTAAAGAAGTTAATACATATTTAGGAAAAAAATCAGGAGGAGTAATAGGTAAAACAGAAAGTCTAGACGATTTATTAGGTACAGATTTAGGAGACAATGCTACAGTTGAACACACATTAAGCATATTCTACTTAGAACGTGGTGGTGGTAGTGCAAACTGTGCAATTCAATATAACTTACCACAAATAGTACGTGATGCCAATGTGACAGTTCATCATTATTTAGAAGATACAGAAACTAGCATTGCACCAGATGAGCTCTATAAGATGGAAATTGGCGATTATTATGAAACATCACCAGCACAAAACCTAGATGAAAAATATGAATTAGTAGAAACACCAGTTAATGCAAATGGAACAGCCATTGAATCAGAAGTTGTAGTAACATACTACTATAGGATTAAAACTTATGATATAACAACAAGAGTTGATGGCATAGGAGGAACAATATCAGGTGCAGGTCAAACACCTTATGAAAAAGTTGTTCATGGAGAAAATAGTAAGTATCCGATAGTAATAACTCCAGATGAAGGGTATATAATAAAAAGTATAAAGATAAATGATGAAGATATAGAGTTTGAACCAGAACTGGATGAAAGCTATACATTAGATGCTTTCTTGAATGTAAAAGAAAATAAAGAAATTGTTGTAACTTTTGAAAATACAATAGGAAAAGTAGATGTAAACCATTATTTATATACAAAAGATGATGGATTAACAGATTTAACTATTGCTGATACAGAACATTTAAAAGGTACAATAGGAGAAGATTATGAAACTTCACCAAAAACAGACTTAGAATATGTACTAATAACTAATGAAGAGTACTATAATGCAAAAGGAGAACCACTACCAGACAACGTAGTAGGCACAGATTCATATATACCAGAAAATAGTACAGGAACTTATGAAGATGGAGAAGCACAAGTAGTAACATATTATTATAAAGTAAAGACTTATACTGTAACAGTACACCATTATATATATGGAACAGAACAAAGAGTTCCACTAAAAGATGGTAATGATGGAGAGGTCGTTGAAGACGAATTAATAGAAGGGCTAGTAAAAAATGAAAGATACACAACAAATGAAGCTTCAGAAGATAAAATAGACTACAATGTGTACGAATTAGTAGATGAAACAGACAATACCCAGGGATATATACAAGATAATACTGAAGTAATATATTACTATAAAGTAAAAACTGCAAGTTTAACAATAACAAAAGTTGCAGAAGAAGATTATGACGAAGTATTACCAGATACAAGATTCAGATTATATAAATTAGTAGATAAAAATTCTGATGAAAAAGACGAATTGATAAATAAAAACAATCCACAAGACTGTTGGGAATTAGTAGGAAATTATACAACATCAGCAACGGGTGAAATGAATTTACAGGACTTACCAATAAATGAAGAATATAGACTAGTAGAAACTAAAGCTGCAGGAAATAGGTTAATTCCAGAAGGCCAATGGAAAATAGAATTCATATATGGTGACTATGATGAAAATGATAATACAATAGTAACTGTAAATGGAACTAAAATAAGAATAACAGCAATAGGTAATCCACCTGCATTAGCAGAAACAGATTCTGGAGAATTACTGTTGCCAAATAAAAAAATGTTTGTATTCCCATCAAGCGGAAGCCTAGGAACTAAAGAAATATATGAAATAGGACTAGGAATAATGATAGCAGGAGGAATTTTCTTAATAACAAGAAAGGCATTAGTTACAATAGGAAACAATAGAAAAGAAAAAGGATTAAAACCACTAGTAAAAATAAAGACAAAGCACAATAAAAAACAAAAATAATAAAAAAGGAAAGACTTATTAAATAAGTCTTTCTTTTTACGTAAATTAGGATTACGCAAAAAAATACTAAAAAACAGAGATTTTATTAAAAAGTTCGTCAAAAAAGCAAAAAAAGTGTTGACATAAATTGATGACAATGATATAATATGAACAGTGCTTGTATCGCTTATTTGTGATACGAATTGCAATTCTAAACATCATTGCTCATTGATCGATTACCTCCAAGAATCCGCCATTATATAATCTATCACTCCACGAAACACCTAATCGATTGCCCCCAACAGTAGAATTGCAAAGCACGACAAAGGCTTATACCATTTTTGCAATAGCAAGAGTGACTAATATTGGCCTTTGGGAGACCCTCCTGTTGGAGGGTCTTTTTCGTGTGTAAATAAAAATTATAAATTTATAAAAAAATAGAATAATTACAGAAACTAAAATAATTACAAATGGTTTACAAAAAGTGGAATATAAGGTATAATATTATCATATTGATAAAGAGAAAGGAATTGAGAAAAATGGAAGAAAATCAAGAATTAGATATGGATCATTTAATGCAAGTTAGAAGAGAAAAATTAGATAAATTAAGAGCAGAAGGAAAGGATCCTTTTCAAATAACAAAATTTAATAGAACACATACAACAAAACAAGTTATAGATAATTATGATGAACTAGAAGGCAAAGACGTAACAATAGCAGGAAGATTAATGGCTAAAAGAATAATGGGTAAGGCCTCTTTTTGTCATATCCAAGATGGTGAAGGAAAAATCCAAAGTTATGTTAGCATAAATGATTTAGGAGAAGAAAGCTACAAACAATTCAAGGAAGATGATATTGGAGATATTATAGGAATAACAGGTTTTGTATTTAAAACACGTACAGGTGAAATATCTATCCATGCAAAAGAAGTTACATTACTTACAAAATCTTTAAAACCATTACCAGAAAAATTCCATGGGTTAAAAGATACAGACTTAAGATATAGACAAAGATATGTAGATTTAATAGTAAATCCAGAAGTTAGAGATACTTTCATTAAAAGAAGTATGATAATCAAAGAATTAAGAAATATACTTGATGAAAAAGGTTACTTAGAAGTAGAAACACCAATTTTAAATAACCTAATTACAGGTGATGCTGCAAGACCATTTAAAACACATCATAACACATTAGATTTAGATATGTACTTAAGAATTGCACCAGAGCTTAACTTAAAAAGATTAATAGTTGGTGGATTTGACAAGGTTTATGAAGTATGCAAAAACTTTAGAAACGAAGGAATGGACATAAAGCATAATCCAGAATTTACAAATGTTGAGTTATATGCAGCTTATGAAGATTATAATGATATGATGGATATTACAGAAGAAATAATTACAAGATTATGTATGAAAGTAAATGGAACTTTGAAGATAAATTATCAAGGATTAGATTTAGACTTATCTACACCTTGGAAAAGAATTACTATGATAGATGCAATCAAAGAAAAAACAGGAATAGACTTTAATGAAGTTAAAACTGATGAAGAAGCAAGAAAACTAGCTGATGAAAAAGGTGTAGAATTAGAAGAAGGCAAAACAACAAGAGGTCACATTATAAATGAATTCTTTGAAACATTTGTAGAAGAAACATTAATACAACCAACATTTATAATGGACTATCCAGTTGAAGTATCTCCACTTACAAAGAGAAAGAAAGACAATCCAAGTTTAACAGAAAGATTTGAAGTATTTATTGGTGGTAGAGAATACGGAAATGCTTATTCAGAATTAAATGACCCAATAGATCAATATGAAAGATTAAAAAAGCAAGCAGAAGCTAGAGCAAATGGTGATGAAGAAGCGGGTATGATGGATGAAGACTTTGTAAATGCACTAGAAATAGGTTTACCACCAACAGGAGGATTAGGAATAGGATTAGATAGACTTATTATGCTTCTTACAAATTCAGCATCAATAAGAGATGTACTTTTATTCCCAACAATGAAACCTTTAAATTAAAAATATTATAAAATAAAAAAGGAGAAAAGATATGGAAAAACTAATGGTAAAGGAAAAAGATAGTTTTCTAGATAAGATAAATAAAAGATTTTTAAGAAAAAAAATTATAAAAACTTTGCATGAAAATGAAAATACTGATGAATTATATAGAATTTTTTTTGAAATTAAACCAAAATATAAAGCTTTTGCTTCTTATGTAATTCAAGAAGAAATAAAAAGAAACAATAGATTATTAAAAAAAGTAAAAGATTACTCTTCGGTAGATGAAGATGGTAATTTTGTAAGGAGAATTAATGTATATGACTTAAATGGTATTGAACTTTTAAAAGATATGGATCCAACTCTAGATTTTGAAGAAACAAGTGATTATCTAAGTAAAACGACTAAGTGGTTAGAACCTAAAGATATACCAGAAGCTTTAAAAGCTTTTCTTAGTAATGAAGAATTAATTAAATTACAAAAACCTGATAGTTATGCAATTAAATACTGGGTAGATATGTTCATGAGCAAGAATCCAAAAAGTTTAACAGATGAAAGTATAGATAAATTATTAAAATATGGTTGCAATGAGTTTGATGTACAGTATTTAAGAGATAATCCAAATCTGATTAATTTCCCTGGAATAAGGATAACAGGGCAAATAGATAAAGAATTGGTACTTAAATATCCTCAACTTATAAAAAACTTAAGTGCAGATGAAAAAAGAAAAATTAATATAACTATGGAAGATGTTTATAATAACAGAAATATATTATTAAACCCAGAATATGATCAGTTTTTACCTACGCCTGAAAGTTTAGAAGATTTTAAAAGATTACCAGAATTGTTAGATAAAACTGAAATAGATGAAAGATTCATTGAATCTTATTTAAATAAATTTAGAAGAACAATTGATGAAAAGGCGCAAGAAAGAAAGAAAATAAAAGATGAATTTGTTGATCAAGATATTCAACACCTAATGTTGATTAAAGAAAAAATCGATAAATTACAAAGTTATAGAGGATTTTCGTATAAAGATGTTGTTTATAATTTTAATATTAAAGGAATGATGCCTTTATTTGAAGCTATAGAAAAAGCTAAAAAATCTAGAGTAAATATTATAAAGGATTTTAGAGAAGGAAATAAAAATAATGCTTGGCTTGATATTGATGGTATGTTATATAATTATTTAAAAGCAGAAGAAACTTTGCCAAAAGAATTTTGTGAAGACATTGAAAAGCAATTTTATAATCCAAATTCAATTGTGGGAATACATACTTCTAATGAAGACGACTATCAATCTTTCTTTAAAGAAGGCTTAAGAAATAGAAATAAATATGAAAATAGTGAAACAGCACAAGATTTAACTTTTACAGTTAGACTACAAAAAAGCAAATATACACCTGATGGAGAAGAATTATATCATTTACTAAACTATCCATTATTCAGTAAAACAAGAATAGCTATATGTGTGCCAACAAATGCAATATATAGAGATGAAAATGCTAGTGCCATTCCAATTTGGAAAGTACAAGAAAGATTTGATAATGATCATATATCAAAGACTACTTTATTGCCAAATTTTATAATGGGTGCATATAGTGAAAAAGAGGATAGATATGTAAGAAATCCTGAATTTGACCTACAAAAAAGATATCCTCAACAAAAAGTGAATGGATTAGATGTTTTTGTACCAAATAAAAATTATAATATTGAAAAAGAAAAATCTAAATAGTTAATTTATAAAGGAGAAAGATTAAATGTTTTTTGGAGGATTTGGAATGAATTCTTGGATGATAATATTAATTATCATCTTAATTGCTGAAAATTTAAGATATTATATATATTCACCAGGAGCACTTCTAGCACTAGTGCTAAGTATTCCTGGAGTAATAATTGCAATGACATTTCATGAATTTGCTCACGCATGGATGGCAGATAAACTTGGAGATGATACACCTAGAAGGCAAGGAAGATTAACATTAAATCCATTTAAACATATGGAACCAATAGGAATGCTAATGTTACTTTTTGCAGGATTTGGATGGGGTAGACCCGTACAAATTAATTCAAATAATTTTAATAGAACAATTACTATTAGAAAAGGTAATGCATTAGTAGCCTTAGCAGGTCCTGCTATAAACTTAATACTCGCAATAATATTTAGCATAATTTATGCATTTATATTAGCTTTTGGAGTAACATTTTTAATATCTCAAACAGGGCAAATAGTTTCATTGATAATAGTTAATATAATATCTATGAATGTTGGTCTTGGAGTATTTAATTTAATACCACTTCCACCATTAGATGGTTCAAAAATATTAGTAGCACTTCTTCCAAGAAAACAAAGAGATTGGTTTGAATCACATGAAAGAATATTATATATAGCATTTATAATTTTATGGATAACACCACTTGCATCATTTGTAATAAGCCCAATAATAAAATTAATCAATACTGGACTTTTAAACTTAATGGTTTGGATTGTGGGAGTATTAGTATAAATATTAAATAAATAACATTAAATATTGTTATATTATATATACACATAATAATTATATAAAATATTAAATGACTATAATGAAAGGACAATAAAATGGAGGATGTATATATACTAGGAATTGAATCAAGTTGTGATGAAACAGCAGTATCAGTAGTTAAAAATGGTAGGATTGTATTATCCAATGTAATTAATACACAAATTCCAATACATACTGTATATGGAGGGGTTGTACCTGAAATTGCTTCAAGAAATCACATAGACAATATATCTGATGTAGCAAAAAAAGCAATTGAAGATGCAAATATAAATTTAAATGAAATTAGCGCAGTAGCATGTACTTATGGACCAGGATTAGTTGGAGCTTTGCTTGTAGGTTTATCTTATGGCAAAGCTTTAAGCTATGCCTTAAATAAGCCATTAGTAGGAGTTAATCATATTCAAGGTCATATAGCTGCAAATTATATTACTTACAAAGATCTTAAGCCACCATTTTTATGTGTAATGATGTCTGGAGGAAATACTCAATTAGTTAATGTAAAAGATTACACAGATTTTGAGGTGTTAGGAAGGACTAAGGATGATGCAATAGGTGAAGCTTTTGATAAAGTTGCAAGAGTAATAGGCTTAGGCTATCCAGGAGGCCCTAAAATAGACAAAATGTCTATAAATGGAATAGCTAATATAGAATTACCTAAAACACATATAGAAGGCCTAGATTTTAGTTTTAGTGGCATTAAGACAGCTGTAATTAATTTACATCACAAAGAGCCAGATATAAATAAAGAAAATCTATGTGCAAGTTTTGAAAAGGCAGTAACAGATATGTTAATGGAAAAAGTTAAATTAGCAATTGAAAAAATAGACTCTAAAAAAATAGTTCTTGCAGGAGGAGTTTCAGCAAATTCATATATTAGAAAAGAATTTGAAAAATTACAAGTAAATGGCATTAAAGTATATATGCCAGATCTAAAACTTTGCACAGATAATGCAGCAATGATAGCATCTGCAGGATATTACAATTTCATTAATGGAAAAATAGATGATTTAACTCTAAACGCAGTACCTAATCTAAAGTTATAAGAGGAGAAACAAATGTCAATATATGCGATAGGAGATTTGCACTTATCTTTAAATAAAGAAAAGCCAATGGATATATTTGGCCAAAAATGGAAAAATCATGAACAAAAAATAAAAGAAAACTGGGAAAAAACTGTATCTAATGATGATTTAGTTTTACTTCCAGGAGATTTTTCATGGGAAATGCACTTGAAAGATATGTATGAAGATTTTAAATTTTTAAATGATTTACCTGGAAAAAAACTTTTACTTAAAGGAAACCATGACTATTGGTGGACAACCCTTGCAAAAATGAGAGAATTTATAGAGAAAAATAAATTTGAAAATATAGACTTTCTATACAATAACAGTTATTTATTTGAAAACAAAATAATTGCAGGCACAAGAGGATGGACATTAAATGACACAGAAAATAGCGATAAGATGAACCATAGGGAAGAAGAAAGATTAAAACTTTCATTACAAAGCGGAATAGACAATTTCGGAAAAAAAGAAATAATTTGTATTATGCACTATCCACCAATAATAACTGATGAAGAAAAAAACATAAAAGTTTCTAATTATATAAAAATTATGAAAGACTACAATGTAGAAACATGCCTTTATGGTCATTTACACGGAGAATCTCATGAAGAAGCTTATGAAGGTAATTACGATGGAATAAATTTTAAATTAGTGAGTAGTGATTATTTAGATTTTAAGCTATATAAAATAAACTAAAATGAAAAGGAGAAAACAAATGATTGAATTAAATATTTTAAAAAAAGATAATTATGTATATGAATTACAAGATAGTACAGGAAAAAAATATACTCTTAATTTAGAATTTTTAGATACAGACATAAATCCAAAAGAAGGAGACACATTAATTTTTAACTCTAAGCTTCTAAATCCAACTTATGGTGGATATAGCTTAGCATATACATTTGGAAATTTAGACAGTAAATATGGAAAAGCAAATATAAGCTTAGATGACGTAGATGTAATAAAGGTAATTTATGATAATAAAGAAAATTATTTAAAAAGAATTTATGGATAAGGAAATAAAAAATGGCAGAAAGTAAAGAACTTAAAAAAATAAAAAAGAAATATGGTGAAGAATTCATGCATCTGTGTAGAGAAATATTTCCAACAATTTTAGAAAATGAGGGAGAGTTATTTGAAATATTGACAGGTGTTTTTTCAGACAACTGTAAAACATTATATGAAGATATCACATCAGAAGAAGCTGAACAGGAATTTGAGCAATTTATAATGGATATATATATACAAAAAAGTGAGTTAACCACAAAAGAAGAAATAACTACAGATAAAAATCCTTATGAATTAGATGAATATGGAACATCTGTAATGAGTATTCAGTTTGAGAAAAACCGAATATGTACTTGCTCAATAAAAAACAGATATAATCATACAGTAAATAATCCAGATGCTACTTATGGAAATGATTTGGATAGAATTATTCCAGGACTTTCTTATAGTTTTAAAAAATTACTAAAAGAAAGAGGTTTAGAATTTGAAAAAGGCAATATTCAATTATTTGACTTAAATAATTACCAAGGTGCAAATAATGGAAAATATTACAAATATAATTTAGAAAAGGAAGGAATATATTTTTGTCCTGGAAACATTATTATAAAAAATAGTAATGTAAAAAAGCTTGAACACCCAGAAAGTCAATTACTTATAAATTACTATATTGTGGACTTAAAAAATAAAACTATTTCTTTAGCTGACCAAAGTTTAAAAGATTCATTTCCAGAAGTAATAGGTGAAATAGAAGATATAAAAGTAGCAAAAAAAGAAAACGGAAGAAAAACATTAATAATAAAACAAAAATTGTATGATAATCCAATAGAAATAACTATTGATAAAAACAATAGAATAATAAAATATAAAGATAATAACACTAAGACTCTACCAGATGATTTTATGAATAAAAACACAGTAGAAACATTAGAAATGAATAGTTTGGAAGAAGCCGGAGATAATTTTTTCAAAATATCTCCGGAACTTAAGAATGTTAGTTTACCTAATTTGAAAAAAATTGGCAACCAAGGATTTATGGGAACAAAAATATTAGAATATGTTGAATTTCCTAATTTAGAGGAAGTTGGAGATAGTTTTTTATTTTTATCTAATTTAAAAGAAGCAAAATTTCCAAAATTAAAAAGATTAGGAAAAGATTGTCTAGAAATAAGTGAATCTTTAGAGTTATTATATTTACCTAAAATTAAACAGGTTGGTAATGAATTTCTTGAATTGAATCAATTTTTAAAAAGATTAAAATTACCTCAGTTAGAGATGTTTAATGATGGCTTATTTATGTCGACCAAGAGATTGGAAAAGCTTGATTCGCAAATGATTGCAAGTATAGACAAAGATAGTAATTTATGTGAAGGAGAAATAGCAGAAGCAAAAAGTACTTTGAAAATATTAAATCAGCAGGAAAAAGTTAAATAATGAGAGAAAGATATTGAAAATTACTATAAGAGGAGTATCTTAAAATGGCAGAAAGTGAAGAACTTAAAAAAATAAAAAAGAAATATGGTGAAAAATTCATGCATCTGTGTAGAGAAATATTTCCAACTATATTAGAGCAAGAAGGAAAACTATATGAAATATTAACTTCAACTTTTGGGGATAATTGCAAAACTTTGTATGAGGATTTTACAAGAGAAGACGATTTAGGGCTATTAGATGAATTAAAAGATTATGTTTATAGCAAATTTACTATTGAAAAAGAAAAATTTCAAAAAACAGATAAAGATCCATATCAATTATTACAAGAAGCAGGGTATGATTTATATGAATGCCATACTGAAAAAGAAATACAAAGCTTTAGAAAATATTTTGCAAAACACGAAGAATTGTGTACTTTTAATGGTGGAAGACTAAATAACTGCGTAGTATTTTTTGCTGTAAAGAAAAATGTTGCTGAAATAAAAAGAGAAGAGTTTCTTAATCCTCAAAGAGAAGATGAATATGGTACATCTGTTATGAGTATTCAGTTTTATAAGCAACCGCCATCAGTAGTATCAATAAAAAATAGATATAATCATACAGTAAATAATCCAGACGCTACTTATGGAAATAATTTAGATAGAATAATACCGGGATTAACACAAAGCTTTGCAAAATTATTAGCAAAAAGAGACATTAATTTAAATATTTCAAATGTTCAAGATATGGATGTGGGCAATTATATAGTTGCTGGAGATGGAAAATATTATAGATTTAATGCCGAAATAAATGGAGATTATTGTTGTGCAGGTAATTACATTATATCTAATGGTATAGTAAAGCAATTACCTCCAGAAAGATATTTATTAATAGATGGTTATGTTATAGATTTAAAAGAAAAGAAAATTGAAACTATGAATCATAAAAAAAGTGATGGATTTATAGATTCTATAGGAGAAATAGAAAATATAACAATCTCTAAAGATAAAGAAAAAGGTGACGGTAATAGAATAATAACAATAAAGCAAAAGAATTTTGAAGAACCAGTTATAATTGGCATAAACAAAAACAATGAGATAACTAGTATAATTGACAATAATGTAAAGAAAATATATGGAGAATACTTATCAAATAGTTACAGCTTAGAATACATCGAAATGAGGAGCGTAGAAGAAATTATTGGAATTATTGGAAAATTTATTGGTAATGCAAAAATAAAAAAGTTAGAATTCCCTAATTTAAGAAAAGTTGGTCATGGATTTTTATCTTATAATCAATTATTAGCAGAAAAATTAATTTTACCAAGCTTAGAAGAAGCACAATCAAACTTTATTTATAAATCAGATTATGTAAAGGAAATAAATTTACCAAAATTAAAAAAGCTAGGAGCTAGGAGTCTAGCAAGTTGTAAAAGTTTGGAAAAGGTGTATATGCCAGAATTACAAAGTGTTGAAGATTGGTTTCTAAATACAGCCCCTTCTTTACGTGAAATAAAATTACCAAAATTAGAAAAAGCATATTCTGGATTATTAACATACTGTGCAAATTTGGAAAACGTATATTTACCAAAGTTAAGAGTAGTTGAAGATACTTTTTTATCAAGTGCATTAAGTATAACTGACATAGACTTACCAGAATTAACTTCTATTGGTCATAATTTTATGAATAAAGTTAAGATGTTACATAGTGTAAATATGCCAAAACTAAAAAAAGTTGAAAATGATTTTTTGAGTGAGGCTACTCAAATAGATAATATTTCTCTTCCAGTGCTAGAAGAAGTAGGAAATGGATTTTTGTTAAGAGCACAATTAAAAGAAATAGTACTACCAAAGCTAAAAATAGCTAGAGAAGATTTTATGAAAGAAAATAAAGAATTGGAAGAATTAGAATTGCCAGAATTAGAATATGCAGATCAAAGATTTTTAGAAGAAAATGAAAAGATTAGAAAAGTATATATGCCTAGATTAAAAAGAGTTGAAGACTCTTTTTTACAAAATAACAGATACTTAACAGAGATAGATTTCCCTAATTTGACTAAAGTAGGATCATTTTTTATAGGTTACAATATGGCGATAAAAAAAGTTAATTTGCCAAAGCTAGAATCTGCCGGTGATGAATTTTTAGAAAGTAATGATGAATTAGTAGATTTATCATTACCTGCTCTAAAAAGTATAGGAACATCTTTTATGCCGTATAATAACAAATTAAAAAATATATATTTACCACTTGTAGAGACTATTAGGAATAGGTTCTTACATCAAAATAATTCTTTAAAATGTATTAACTTTCCTAATTTAAAAATTGTAGGAGATAGCTTCTTAAGCTATAATTTTGTAATAGAGAGTGTAATGTTACCAAATTTAAGAATGGCAGGAGAAGATTTTTTAGCTTCTAGTAAATTATTAAAAGAAAGAGATATTTCTAAATTAGCTAAAAATATTAGTTTGTTAGAAGAAAATGATGCAGAATCATTTATAAATGGACTTGTAATAGAAAAAGATAATAAAGAACAAGATAAAAAATAGTTAGGAAGGTTTGAATATGCCAGAAAATAAAGAACTAAAAAAAATAAAAAAAATATATGGAGAAGACTTTATGCACTGGTGTAGAGAATCTTTTCCAACAATACTTGAAGAAGAGGGAAAATTATATAAAACACTTTCAAATTTATTTGCTGAAAACTGTACTAGCCTTTATGAAGATATGTTAGAATCAAATTGTGAAGATTATATTAAAAATCTTATATATGATTATGTAAAAAATGAAACAATAGAAAAAAAGGAGACTGACAAAACACCTTATGAATTATTAGATGAAGCAGGATATAATCTTTATGAATGCACTACACAGGATGAAATATTAGCTTTTAGAAAATATTATAAAGAGGATGAAGAACTTTGTACATTTAGAGATGAACGTTTAAGAAGATGTGTGGTATTTTTTGCTGTAAGAAAAGATGTAGATAAAATAAAAAGAGAAGATTTTCAAAATCCTCAAAGGGAAGATGAATATGGAACATCAGTGTTAAGCATCCAAATTGATAAAATTCCACCATGTACTTTATCAATTAAAAATAGGTACAATCATACAGTAAACAATCCAGATGCAACTTATGGAAATGATTTAGATAAAATTATTCCTGGATTAACAAATAGTTTTGAAAAGCTTTTAATTAGGAGAGGAATAAAATTAAACATTAACAATATTAGTAAATTTGATAATGAGTTAAGGTTTTATACTTTATGTAGTGATGGAAAATATTATAAATATAATACAGAAATAAATCATGATTATTATTGTCCAGGTAATATAATTTTAAAAAATGGTACCAATCCTATTAAATTAGATAATCCAGAGAGTCAAATATTAATTGATTATTTTATAGTAGATTTAAAAAATAAAACTATAAAAGCTGTTGACCCTAATATACAAGATTCATTTCTTGATACAATTGGAGAAATAGAAAGCATAAAAATGACTAAAGATAAAGAAAATGGTGATTGACAAAGAATTATTACAATAAAACAGAAAGATCATTTTGAACCTATTGAAATACGTATAAATAAGTTAAATCAAATAGTCGAATATAAAAATAATAATGTAACTGCAATAGGAGATAATTTTTTAGCTAATTCTTACAATATTAACATAAGTAATATAGAAATGAATAATTTAATTACCGTAGGTAATAATTTTATTCCTTTCATAAGAAATACACTATCAACAATTTATTTACCAAAACTAAAGAGTGTTGGTGATGATTTTATGAAGTATAATAATCTTTTTAGAGTAGATTTACCAGAATTAGAAACTATTGGAAACAACTTTATGTAGAGCTCAATATTTGGTGCAATAGAATTACCAAAATTGAAAAAAGCAGGAAATAAATTCTTATATAGGAATAAAGATATAACTCTTGCAAAATTTCCGAAACTAGAAGAAGTAGGAGATAATTGTTTAGGAACTAGTTTAAAATTATATTATCTTGAAATGCCATTAGTAAGAAAAATTGGAAAAGGTTTTAGTGAATTTAATCATACATTGTTTGAGATAAATATGCCACATTTAGAAGTTGTAGGAAATAATTTTTTATATAGTAATACTAATATAAAACAAATAAATTTACCAATGTTAACAACTGTAGGAGACGGTTTCTTAGGATTAAATAAAAAAATAGAAAAAGTAAATATGGAAAATCTACAAAAAGCAGGAAATTATTTTTTATATAGCAATTTAAAATTGAAAAGTTTGAGTTTACCAAATTTAATAGAGGTGGGTCCATCTTTCTTATCTTCCAATGAGAAATTAAGTTCACTATATTTACCAAAATTAGAATTAGCCGGAAAAAACTTTTTATATAACAATACTTCCTTAAGAAAAATAGTAATTCCAAATTTGAAAGAAATAGATTATTCATTTCTTTTTTCTAATTCAAAAATGAGAAGTTTTATAGAAGCACAAATTGAGGCATCTAAAAAAAGTAAGCTGTCATCCAAAAACAAATTAGTCAAATCAGAAAATTTAGGGTATAATGGATCAAAAGCAATAAGCAAGTTAGATGCTAAAAATAAATTAACAAGTGAAGAAGTAAGAAAGGCAAAAGATGGTATAAAAGCATTAAAAGAAAATGAAAGAAGCAAGTAATAATATATGCTAGAAAGAAGGTAAAATGGAATTAAGCAATGAACTAAAGAAAATAAAAAAAGTTTATGGTGAAAACTTTATGCATTTTTGCAGAGAAATGTTTCCAACTATATTAGAGGAAGAAGGAAGGTTATATAGCATACTAACTAGTACTTTTTCAGAAAATTGTAAAACATTATATGAAGACATAAAAAGAAGTGAAATGGAGACAGAATTTAAAGATGCAATATATGAAATAGCATTAGGTGATAATAAAAAACAAGCTATAACAACTACAGACAAAACACCTTATGAATTACTAGATGAAGCAGGATATAATCTTTTTGAATGTACTACACAAGATAAAATACTAGCTTTTAGAAAATATTATAAAGAAAATGAAGAACTTTGCACATTTAGAGATTCACGTTTAAGAAGATGTGCGGTATTTTTTGCTGTAAGAAAAGATGTAGATAAAATAAGAAGAGAAGATTTTAAAAATCCTAAAAGGCAAGATAAATATGGAACCTCTGTAATGAGCATTCAATTTGAAAAAAATGGAGTATGTACTTGCTCTATAAAAAACAGATATAATCATACAGTAAATAATCCAGATGCTACTTTTGGAAATGATTTAGACAAAATAATTCCAGGACTTTCAAATAGTTTTGAAAAATTACTTAAACAAAGAGGTCTGTCATTAGATACAAGCAATGTTACTCAATTTGAATTACATAATTATGTAAGAGCGAGTGATGGGAAATATTATAAATATAATATAGAAGACAGAGGGATATACTATTGTCCAGGAAATATAATAATTACAGGAGCAGTTCACAGAATAGAAAATCCAGAAAGAACAATTTTAATTGATAATTATATAGTGGATTTAGAAAATAAAAGAGTTGAATTAGCACTTCCAGACGATGTAGATGAACTTTTTGAGCCTAAAGATGAGTTTGCAAAATCTTTAGGAAACATAAAAAATATAAAAGTAGAAAAGGATAAAGAAAAAGGTAATGGATGTAGAAAAATAACTATTTGGCACACCGATACAGAAGCTCCTTCAATAATTGAGATAAATAGAAATAACCAAATAACAGGTTTTACAAATAGTAGAATTACACAAATAAATCAAAATATTTTGCCATATTCTGAAGCTTTAGAAAGCTTAAGTTTACCTAGTTTAAGAACTATTGAAGGATATCAAGGATTTTCACTAAAACATATTGATTTTCCTAATTTGGAATATGCAGGAAATAATTTTCTTTTTTGTAATTTTAAAATACAAGAACTTTATTTGCCAAAATTAAAGAAAGTTGGAAATTCATTTGGAACTTATTCTGGAGTAAAAAAAATATATTTACCATCTTTAAAAGAAGTAGGAGAATCTTTCTTATGTGAATGTAAAAACTTAGAAGAAGCATATTTTCCAGAATTAGAAAAAGTAGAATCAGATTTTTTGAAAGGAACTCGAATAGAAGAAATTAACTTGCCAAAAATTAGAGAGGTCGGAGACAAGTTTTTAGAAATGTCAAAAGTACAAAGATTATATGCACCATTACTAAGAAGTGCAGGAGATTCATTTCTTTATGATACTAATATAGAAAGTTTAAGCTTACCAAGGTTAGAAAGCGTGGGTAATTATGGAATGTGTGTTATGAGAAGATTAACTAATATATATTTACCGAAATTAATTACTACAGAATCTTATTTCTTTATGTCAAATGACAAAATTAAAAATGCATATTTCCCACAATTAGAAGAAGTTGTGAGAGGTAGCTTCTGTAATAATTTACATTTAAAAACATTAGGTTTACCAAAAACAATATCAATAGGTCCTAATAGTATAAATAACTGTCAAGATTTAATAATAATAAATGCTCCAATTCTACAAACTCTTGGAAAAGAGTCATTAGAAAATTCACCTTATATTAAAAGAATAGGAATGCCAGCATTATTACCTGAATATAGACCAAGGGTAATGAAGGAACATCCTGATAAAGTATTAAATGCAGATTTATCAAGAAAAATAGATAGAGTATTACAAAATCAGTTTAGAATAGACGTAATTACCTCAAATGATATAGCATCTTTAGATAAAAGTAGAAAAATGGCAAAAAATGAAATTGATAGTGCAGGGGAGAATTTAAATATAGAAGAAAAATATAAGAATAATGGAGAAAAATAATGTCTGAATCAGAAGAATTAAAGAAAATAAAGAAAATATATGGCGAAAAAATGATGCATTTATGCAGAGAACTTTTCCCATCATTATTAGAATATGAAGGCAGAGTTTATGAAGTACTTTCTTCAAACTTTTCAGAAAATTGTAGAAGTTTATATGATGATTTAATTGCACAGGATAAAAAATATGATTTCAAAAATTTTGTATATAGTTGTATAGATGTTGAAAGTGAAGAAAAAAGGGTAGTATCAAATAGAACACCTTATGAATTATTAAATGAAGCTGGATATGATTTATATGAATGCCATACTGAAGAAGATATTCAAAATTTTAAAAAGTATTATGCACCTAAAGAAGAGCTTTGCACATTTAAAGGTGGCAGGTTAGATAGATGTGTAGTATTTTTTGCTGTAAGAAAAGATGTAGATAAAATAAGAAGAGAAGATTTTAAAAATCCTAAGAGAGAAGACGAATATGGAACATCTGTAATGAGCATACAATTTGAAAAAGAAGGAAAATGTATAGTTTCAATAAAAAATAGATACAATCATACTGTAAATAATCCAGATGCTACTTATGGAAATAATTTAGAGCAAATTATTCCCGGTCTTACTAAAAGTTTTGAAAGACTATTAACAACAAAAGGACTAGTTTTTGAAGACATAAATATGAGTTCTTTTGAATTAGATAATTATATTAGAGCAAATGATGGTTTATATTATAAATATAATATTGAAACTAATGGAAATTATTACTGCCCAGATAATATAATGATAAAAAATGGAAGACCGATAAAATTAGATAGACCTGAAAGTCAAATACTAGCAGATTACTATATATTTGATACTGTAAAAAAAGAAATTAGATTAGCAGATGAAGGAATAAATGATTCATTTCCAGATACTATAAAAGATATAGAAAAAATGGAAATAAGAAGAGATAATGAAAGTAAAGATGGCAGTAGAATAATTATAATAAAACAAAAAGGTTATGATGAACCAGTTATAATAAAAATAAATAAAAACAATCAAATTACAGAATATATAAATAATAATGTTAGAAGAATAGACAAACCTTTTATGAATAAATGCTATTTTGAAATTGAAAATGGAGTAAAAGTAGTTAGTGAGTTTGCTTTAACAAAGGTAATTATGAATAATCTTGAGGTAGCACCACATCATTTCTTAGAAGGTATGAAAATTAGAAATGCTAATTTTCCATCACTAAGAAAAATTGGAGAAAATGTTTTATCCTTTTCAGAAATAGAAGAACTCAATCTACCAAGATTAGAAACAATAGGAAATAATTTTTTGTTTGAAACCAAAAAATTAAATATTGTAAATTTACCAAGTGCAAAAGAAATAGGTAGAAATTTTGGATCAAATTCAAACATAACATATATCAGCTGTCCAGAACTTCTATATTGCGATTATAATTTCTGCTGTAATGCTAAAAAACTAGAAAATGTTTATTTGCCTAAACTTCAAAAAACAGAAAATCATTTTTTATTTAATACAAGGATAAAAAAAGTAGATTTTAGAGATTTAGTAAGTGTTGGACCACATGCATTTTCATATTGTGATAATTTAGAAGTCGCTCTATTTCCTAGCTTAAAAAATGCAGATTTTCGGTTTTATGTCAGAATGTAGTTCATTAAGAAAACTTGAAACACCTAGGTTACCAGAATCACAAAGAAAACATATTATATTAATTGAAAACAATGATAATAGTGAAGAAAATAGAAAAAATATATCAGCAAAAGAAATATCTGAAATGGACAAAAAGACAGGAATAACAGAAAGAGAGGTATCAACTGCAAAAGATGAAACAGAAGAAGTTTTAGATAAAGAAGATATGCACAGATAGAGGGAGATATAATGTCTGAGTTAGAAGAATTAAAAAATAAAAAAATTTAAACTATTATCACAAGAAATGGATTTACATACAAGTAAAAAAAGTGATACAATTAGTTCGAAAGATTTAACTATATTAGATAAAGAAAATTCTTTAACTAGCTCAGAAATTTCTAGAGAAAATGTTATAGATATTAAAGAAAATGATACAAAAACTTTATAACAAAGGAGAAAATTATGGAGTATTCTAAATGTTTAGTAGAAGTAGATGAAGTTTTGAAATACTTAAATCCAGAAGAATTAATAAAAATTCCAGATAATGTAAGGAAAGCAATAACAGATAATAAAGATAAAAATTATGAATGGAAATATGATGAAAGCAAAAAATTAGAAGATCAAAATTTAAATAGAAAAAGCATAGCAATATTATCTTATTTGAATATGGAATATTTATTAAATGACGAACAAAGAAAATTAATGGAACAAATTCATAGAGCTAATGAGCAAAAGCAAGAAGAAGAAAAAAGAAAGAATTATAATCCGGATAATATTTTTAAAGATAAGGATAATATTCAAGAAGCTAAAACAGCACAAGCATCTAGTAAAGAGTCTACCAATAAAGAATCTATAGAGTCTAAAAATTTGGCTTTGACCAAAAAAGATAAATGGTATACAAAAATATTACTCTACATAAAAGGTTTATTTCACAAAAAGTCTTGATTTATTCATAATTTGTGATATAATAATATAGCATTTTATGAGAAAAGGAAGGATTTATAATGAGCTTAAAACAAGAAAAAACAGAAAATAAGAATGAATTAAAATTAACATTTACAGTACCAGCTTCAAGATTTGAAGAAGCAATACAAGAAGTATTCAAGAAAAGTGCAAAATATTTTAACATACCTGGATTTAGAAAAGGAAAAGCACCTTTCAAAATAGTAGAAAGATACTATGGAGATTCTATATTCTATGAGGACGCATTCAATGAATTAGCACCAGTAGTTTATGATGAAGAAGTTAAAGAAAACAAAGTTGAAGTTGCTAGTAGACCACAAATAGATATAGTTCAAATGGAAAAAGGAAAAGACCTTATCTTTACAGCTATAGTAGCAACAAAACCAGAAGTTAAGTTAGGTAAATATAAAGAAATTCCATTAAAGAAAATAGAATATAAAGTAACTGATGAAGATATTGAACATGAAATAAATCATAGAGCAGAACACAATGCAAGAATTGTTACTGTTGAAGATAGACCAGTTAAAGACCAAGATATAGTTACAATAGATTTTGAAGGATTTACAGATGGAAAACCTTTTGAAGGTGGAAAAGCTGAAAATCACGAATTAACAATTGGAAGCAAAACATTTATTCCAGGATTTGAAGATCAAATAATAGGAATGAAAATAGGAGAAGAAAAAGACATAAAAGTTACATTCCCAAAAGATTACTTCTCAAAAGACCTAGCTGGTAAAGAAGCTACATTCCATGTTGTATTACACGGAATTAAAGAAAAACAATTACCAGCAATAGATGATGAATTTGCTAAAGATGTTAGTGAATTTGATACATTACAAGAATTAAAAAATGACATTAAAGAAAAAATGGAAAAAGAAAATGCAGAAAGAGCAAAACATGAAACAGAAGATGCAGCAGTAGAAGAAGTATGCAAAAATACAAATATAGATATTCCAGAAGGAATGATAGATTTAGAAATTGATAATATTATGCAAAACTTAGATCAAAGATTAAGCTATCAAGGACTAAACTTAGAACAATATTTAAAAATGATGGGTAAATCAGAAGCAGATTTCAGAAAAGACTACAAAGAGCAAGCTGAAAAAAATGTAAAAACAAGATTAGTACTTGAACAAATAGTAAAAGATGAAAACATTAAAGAAGACGAGAAATACATAAAAGAAAAATTAGAAGAAATGGCTAAACAATATAATAGAAAAGTAGAAGATTTAGAAAAAAATGAAGAATTAAAAAATTACCTAGCAGAATCTTCAAAAACAGAACAAGCAGTTGAATTAATAGTAAAGAACGCAAAAATTTCTAAGAAATAAAATTTTACGATGAAGACGGTGGAGAGATTAAAATATTTTACTAGAAGACCGTTCAAATGTAAAAAAACGAACTAAATAAATGGAGCAAAATAAAAAGTTGGAGATGATTTTTATAATAATATCTCTAACTTTTTCTGCTAAAAAGGTTGATATCTTATAAAAAAATATATATAATATGTTAGTACGAAAATAAACATAACTAATAATGTACCAAATCAATAACAAAAATAAATTATACAAAATAAAATTATAAATATAAGGTAATAGTACCTTAAGAAAGGAAAAAAATCATGAAAGAATTTAACGATAGTTTAGTACCTTATGTAATAGAACAATCAGCTAGAGGAGAAAGATCTTATGATATTTTCTCAAGATTATTAAAAGATAGAATAATATTTTTAAGTGAAGATGTAAATCAAACATCTGCAAGTTTAGTAATAGCACAACTATTATTTTTAGAGTCTGAAGACCCAGATAAAGAAATATCTTTATACATAAATTCACCAGGAGGTTCAGTTTCTGATGGATTTGGTATAGTAGATACAATGAATTATATTAAATGTCCTGTAACTACAATTTGTGTAGGCATGGCAGCAAGTATGGGTGCAGTACTTTTAGCATCAGGAGAAAAAGGAAAAAGATTTGCTACACCTAATGCAGAAATACTTATTCATCAACCACTAATTGGTGGCCAAGGAGGAGGATTATCTGGTCAAGCAACTGAAATAAAAATTCATGCGGATCAGATGATAAAAACAAGAGAAAAGATTAACAAATTATTAAGTGAAAGAACAGGTCAGCCAATTGACGTAATAGAAAGAGATACAGAAAGAGATCACTATATGACAGCTGAAGAAGCTTTAGCTTATGGCTTAATAGATGGAATTATGGATAAAAGAAAATAAAATTACGTATAATATTTAACATAAGAAAATATGACTATGAAAGGAAGATATAAAATGCCAAAAAAGACTCAAAGTATAAGATGCTCATTTTGTGGAAAACCACAAGAGAGCGTTCATAAGATGGTTGCAGGCCCAGGAGTATATATTTGTAACGAATGTATACAAGTATGTAATAATATATTAGAAACTGATGATTATGAAGAATTTGATGAACGTTATACTATAAATGAGGAAGAAAAGCTTCCTACACCAGAAGAAATTAGAAAAGTTTTAGATGAATATGTTATTGGTCAAGATGAAGCCAAAAAAACATTATCAGTAGCTGTATATAACCATTATAAAAGAATTTATAATGAAGAAGAAAATAGTGATGATGATATAGAAATTCAAAAAAGTAATGTATTATTATTAGGTCCAACAGGTTGTGGAAAAACATTTTTAGCACAAACTCTTGCTAAAATATTAAAAGTACCATTTGCTATAGCAGATGCTACAACGTTAACAGAAGCAGGGTATGTTGGAGAAGATGTTGAAAATATTTTATTAAAATTAATTCAAGCAGCAGATTATAATATTGAAAAAGCTGAAAAAGGAATTATATATATTGATGAAATTGATAAAATATCAAGAAAATCAGAAAATCCATCAATAACTAGAGATGTTAGTGGAGAAGGTGTTCAACAAGCTCTTCTAAAAATAGTAGAAGGAACAGTTGCATCAGTACCACCACAAGGAGGAAGAAAACATCCTCATCAAGAATTTTTACAAATAAACACTTCTAATATATTGTTTATTTGTGGAGGAGCTTTTGAAGGATTAGATAAAATAATTGGCGAAAGAATTGGTAAAAAAGCTATAGGATTTGGAACTAATATCCAAAGTGCAAAAGAAGTAGACAAATATAAAATATATGAGCAAATGTTACCTCAAGATCTATTGAAATTTGGACTAATTCCTGAATTTGTAGGTAGATTACCAATTATAGCAACTTTACGCGAATTAGATAGAGATGCTCTAATAGATATTATGACAAAACCAAAAAATGCATTAGTAAAACAATATAAGAAATTACTTGAAATTGATGGTGTAGACCTAGAATTTACTAATGAAGCTCTAGAAGCAATAGTAGATAAAGCTATTGATAGAAAAACTGGAGCTAGAGGATTGCGCTCAATAATGGAAGAAACTATGAGAGATGTAATGTATGAAATTCCATCAAATCCTAAAATAGTAAAATGTACAATTACAAAAGATACTGTTGAAGGAAAAGAAAAGCCAGAAATTGTTATTGATGAAAATAGAGTGGAAAAACCTAAAAAAGTAAAAAGAGAAAAGACAGAAGCAAAGGAAACAGCATAAAATAAAAAATAAGTGGCCGGGAAGCATTAGCTTCCCGGCCTTGTAATTGTGTGTAACCTTACCGATGAACTCTACTGCAGTTATATACAAACGCTATAAGCGTTATTGGTTGCTAAATAGCCGCAATATATAGTTCGAAAAGATAGTTCCAAGAGACCCAATAGAAAGAATTAACTCTTCATCATGAGTGTCTTGAAAATGCATTTTTACGGTAGTGATAGTTTTACCAGAGCAAATATTCTTTGCACTAGTAAGCGATTGGGACGTATTGGTGGCTTGAGCATCGGTTTTTTTCTTGGTAGTTTCAGGCTTTTGGTCCTTATTCTTCTTACTGCTATTTTTATCACTGCAGACATACTCTACACTAGCCAACAAGAAGGATGTAGTCGTTGCCTTAGAGTCATTGTCAGAATTAAATGACTTACCTCCTTTTTTTAATGCAGAATCATTATATTCAGGAATCATTTTTCCAAACTTTAACGCTTCGGAACTGATCAAGAATGAATAATGGTCCGCATTTTTTTTGAATCCGCCAAGAATCTTTGTCATAGTAATAGCTAGACTCAAATTCTTAACAAGATCATCAATCTCAAAGTCTTTTTCTATACTTGGATTTTCTGGAATAGTACATTTCAGATGTATCATAAGATAAATTCACCTCATTCCAATTCTAATCACAACACATCTGCTTACGGGTATTTAGTATTATACTACTATCTAAACCAAAAGTCAATTACCAATCAAAATATAATGGAAAAAAATGGATAACAAAGTTTTGAGAGATGCTGAGATTGGAGCTGAATTTGGAGCTGAATTTGGGGACACCTTCCGAAAACAGCTTTCAATGATAAGCTGTTTTCGGAAGGTGTCCCCAAATTCAGCCTCAAGATTAATTGAAACATTTAAAATAACTTGGTATAATAGAAAACGAAAATTTATTATTGAAAAGGGGAAAATAATGAACACAATTTTATTAGTTGAAGATAGTGAATCAATAGTAATAGGTTTAAAATATTCTTTAGAACAAGAAGGGTTTAAAGTCATAACAGCAAAAACCATAGAAAAAGCTGAACAATCCACAGATTATGATTTAATTTTATTAGATATAACCCTTCCTGATGGAAATGGATTTGATTTCTTTAAAGAAATCAAAAAGAAACAAGATATTCCTGTAATATTTCTAACTGCTAGAGATGAAGAAATAGATATAGTAAAAGGGTTAGATTTAGGCGCTGAAGATTATATTGTAAAACCATTTAGAGTAAAAGAATTAATTTCCAGAATAAAAGTTGCACTTAGAAGATATAACAAAATCACGCCAAATATAATTGAATGTAATGGAATAACCCTTGATACAGAAAATATGGAAGTGAAAAAAGATGGCAACTCTATAGAACTAACAAGTTTGGAATATAAAATACTTTTAATGTTATTCACTAATAAAAATAAACTAGTAACAAGAGAAATGATATTAAATAAAATTTGGGATTTAGCAGGAAATTATGTGAATGATAATACTCTTACGGTGTATATAAAAAGAATCAGAGAAAAAATCGGTGATAATGAAGGAAAAATTATTAAAACCATAAGAGGAGTTGGATATAAAGTAGAATCTAAATAAAAAATTAGAATTATAGAATGGTAGGAAGTTTATGAAAAATATTAAATTTGTTATAATTGCATTAATATGTTTATGTATTGCTATTATAAGTAATTGTATAATTATAAATTATATTAATAATGAAATGATACAAACTTATAATTCAAAGATTTATAATTTTATAGGAATAATTAAAGAAAAATATCCAGAAATTTCTGATGAAGAGCTTATTAGTGTATTAAATGAAAAAAATGATGAAATAAAAATAGAAAATGGTAAAGACATAGCAGAAAATTATGGAATAGAAGATAATGATTCAGCGATTTTAAAATTGGAAGAAATGAAAAATGATACTATTATCTATTCTTCTATAGTAATGGGAATTCTAATTTTAATAATAATATTGATATGGATTATTAACAGTATAATTCAAAAAAGAAAAATAGAAGGGATAACAAAATATATTAAAGAAATAAATAATAAGAATTATGAATTAAAAATAAATGAAAATGCAGAAGATTATTTATCAAATCTAAGAAATGAATTATATAAAATAACATTAATGTTAAAGGAAGATGCAGAAAATTCAAAAAAAGATAAAAGATTTTTAGCTAAAAGCTTATCAGATATTTCTCACCAGATAAAAACTCCATTAACATCCATTTCAATAATGTTAGATGAAATAAAAGAAAATGAGAAAATGGATGAAGAAACGAAACGTAGATTCATTTTTGAAATAAGTAGACAAGTAGAACAGATAAGTTTTTTGACAATAGCTCTATTAAAACTTTCAAAATTGGATAGTGGAACAGTAGAATTTGAAAAAAATAAATATAGATTAGATGAATTAATTGAAGAAGTTTTGAAAAATTTAGAAATCCCGATTGAAATAAAAAATATAAAAGTAGAAAAAGTTTTAGAAAAGACTTATATAATAGGTGATTATAAATGGACCTTGGAA
Organism: uncultured Clostridia bacterium; assembly: GCA_944391745.1. GTDB lineage: Bacteria > Bacillota > Clostridia > TANB77 > CAG-508 > CAG-793. Next base: position 57,497 of record CALXUS010000001.1, on the reverse strand, counting down.
GCAATTAATAATATAATTAAAAATTGTATAGAACACACACCTGATAATAAAAAGATATTTATATCAATTAGAAAAACAAATATATACACAGAATTGATAATAAAAGACGAAGGCGAAGGAATCGATGAAAAAGATTTGAAACATATATTTGAAAGATTTTATAAAGGAAAAAATTCTTCTGAAAATAGTTTTGGAATAGGATTAGCATTGTCTAAAACTATTTTAGAAAAACAAAATGCAACAATATCATGTTTCTCAATTATAAATGAAGGAACTACATTCAAAATTTATTTTTATGAAAATTAAAATCAAAGCAATTTAATATTGAATTAAACACAGCTGTTATTTTGGTGTAACATCTGAGATGAAATTCATAATATTAAATTGCTTTTTATTTTAAAAAGTCATTTTAAAGTCACTTTAAGTCATTATAATAAAAATATAAAATAATTAAAAAGAAAAAATTAATAGAATGCGAAAGGAGAAATTATAATGGAAATTTTGAGGGCGGAAAATTTAACAAAAAAATATGGAAAGGGAGAAAATGAAGTTATTGCAGTAGACAATGTAAGCTTTTCTGTAGAGAAGGGAGAATTTTTAGCTATAGTAGGTAGTTCTGGAAGTGGTAAATCAACACTTTTACATTTACTAGGTGGAGTAGATAGACCAACATCAGGAAAAGTGTATGTAGATGGAAAAGACATATATTCATTAAATGATGATAATTTAGCAATATTTAGGAGAAGACAAGTTGGAATAATATATCAATTTTATAATTTAATACCTATATTAAACGTAGAAGAAAACATTACACTTCCTTGTGATTTAGATGGAAACAAAGTAGATGAACAAAGATTAAATGAATTATTAAAAAGTTTAGGTTTAGAAAACAGAAGAAAGCATTTACCTAATGAACTTTCAGGAGGACAACAGCAAAGAGTATCTATAGGTAGAGCCATGATTAATAATCCAGCAATAATTTTAGCAGATGAGCCAACTGGAAATCTGGATTCAAAATCAAGTGAAGAAATAGTTGAACTGTTAAAACTAACAAATAAAAAATATAAACAAACAATTATAATGATAACTCATAATCTAGAGATTGCAAATGAAGCTGATAGAGTTTTAACAATTGAAGATGGAAGAATAATAAAGGAAAAGTAAAAGGAGGAAAAAATGAAAATCCTAGATAAATTAACAATAAAAAGTTTAAAACTAAATAAGAAAAGAACTTTAGTAACAATAATAGGAATAATTTTATCTACAGCTTTAATAACCGTTGTCGCTGGTATGGTAACAAGCGGCAAAGCTACATTACAAAATTATTATAAACAAAATAGTGGAGACTATCATGTAGAATTTAAAGATGTACCAAAAAGTGAGTTATCTTATATAGAAGAAAATAGAAATGTAAAAAGTTATTTTTTAGAATCGAACATAGGATATGCAAAATTTGATGGTTCGTTAAATGAATATAAACCGTATTTCTATATTATGGGATTAGATAATCAAGCATTTAATAGTTTGCCAATTAGCTTAAAAGAAGGAAGGCTTCCTACAAATAGTAAAGAAATAGTATTAAGTGATAATATTTATGAAAATAGACTAACTGATGATGGAAATTTAAGCTTGAAGAAACCAGAAAAGCCTATAGAAATAGGTGACACTATTACTTTAGATATATCTAATAGAGTCTTAGATGGAAAGCAGTTAACACAGGATGATATTTTAACACCTGATGAGCATTTAGAAAAAATGTATACAAAAGAATATACTGTGGTGGGGATAATAGAAAGATTAAATTTTGATTTAGAACCATATTCTGCACCAGGCTTTACTGCAATTACTTATTTAGATGTTAATAATTTAGGTGAAAGCACTAATATATTTGTTAACTTTACAAAAAAAGGATTAAAAAATTATCAGGATGTAATGTGTGATATATTAGGTTTAGATAAAGAATATCAAAAAGAACATAACTATTTAGATTTAATGGAGCTAAGCACAGGAAGTACAAAAGAAATGGTAAACAGCAAATACAATATAAATGTAAATGACAACATTTTGCAATTTGAAGGTGTTGGTGTTAATAGCTCTTATATGAGAATGCTATATTTGATAGGAGTAATTGTTGTAGTAATTATAATTATTTCAAGTGTATTTGTAATTAGAAATAGCTTTGCAATTTCTATTACCGAAAGAACTAGACAATATGGAATGTTATCATCAATTGGAGCAACTAAAAAACAAATTAGAAAAAATGTATTATTTGAAGGCTTTATTTTGGGAATAATAGGGATTCCTGGAGGAATAATACTTGGAATATTAGTAAATTGGATTTTATCTATAATATTAAATAATTTAATTGGAAAAATAATAGAAGAAGTAAATTTTATATACTCAGTTCCTATTATAGCAATAATATTCTCAATTATTTTAGCAGGAATAACAATATATCTTTCTTGTAGATCATCTGCTAAGAGAGCATCTAAATTATCTCCAATAGATGCAATTAGAAGTAATGAAGATATAAAAATAAAAGGCAAAAAAGTAAAATCACCAAAAATAATAAAAAAATTATTTGGCGTTGGAGGAGATATAGCATATAAAAACTTAAAAAGAAACAAAAAGAAATATCGTACAACAGTAATTTCATTGGTAGTAAGCATAACAATATTTATATCAATTACATCATTAGTTCAATATGGTTTTACAGTTTCAAATCAATCATTTACAAATTACAGATATAAATTATTCGTTTCGTTAAATGGAAGTGAAAATAAGGAAGAAAGATACAATAATTATAAAAAAATAGCAAGTGATGAAAGGGTAAAATCTTATTCTATAATTAAGAATATAGATATAGAAATGGGAACAAATGAACTAAAATTATCAGAAGATGGAAAAGAATACTTAACAAACTTAACTTATAGCTATTCAGAAGCGATAGATAATGAAGAAAATGCACCTTATACAGTAGCAATGATGGCTTTAGATAACGAGGAATATCAAAGATATGTAAAAGACTTGGGGTTAAATTATGAAGATGCTAAAAACAAGATAATATGGATAGATGGATTTGAAAGATATATATATAATGAAGAAGATGGAAGTTATAAAAAGAATATTGGCCAGATATACAATTACAACAAAAATGACGAAATAAACTTTGATATAATAGATGCTGAAAATAACATTATAAAAGATGTTACAATGCCTATAATTGCACAAACAACAGAGAAACCTATGGGACTTGAAGAAACATTTTATACAGAAGGAATAATGATCGTAAGTGATGACTTTATAAATAATTATAACTGGAGCTTAGGAAATTTATATATAGATACAGATGATGCAACAGAATTAGAAAAAGATATAAAAAATGAATATAAAAGTGTAACAATGATGAATATACAAGAAGAAGCGGACAGACAAAATTCATTAATTATAATAATAGCAATATTTTTATATGGATTTATAATAGTAATTTCATTAATAGGTATTACAAATATATTTAATACAATAACAAGTAATATGAATTTGAGAAGTAAAGAATTTGCAAATTTAAAATCTATAGGTATGACAAAAAAAGAATTCAATAGAATGATTAGATTAGAAAGCATATTCTATGGACTAAAATCAATTTTAATAGGAGTACCACTTGGAATATTAGGTTCATATTTATTATACTTAGCATTTAGTGAAGGTATTATAATGGAATACACATTCCCTGTAATCCCTACAATAATTGCAATAATAGTAGTATTTTTATTAATTGGTGGAATAATGAGATATTCTTTAAACAAAATAAATAAGCAAAATATTATAGAAACAATCAGAAAAGATAACATATAAGGGAGGATGAATTTGGGGACACCTTCCGAAAACAGCTTATCATTGAAAGCTGTTTTCGGAAGGTGTCCCCAAATTCAGCTACAAAAAAATCGATAAAATATAGATTTTGCAGGAAGAATATGCTATAATAATCAATAGTTAAAAGTTTAGGAGGAGAGAATATTATGAGCAAATATTATATCACAACACCAATTTACTATCCAAGTGGCAAGTTCCACATTGGCACAGCTTACACAACAGTTTTAGCAGATATGTTAAAGAGGCTAAGAAAAATGCAAGGATATGACTGCTTAATGTTAACTGGTGTAGATGAGCATGGACAAAAAATAGAGGATAAGGCAAAAGATGCAAATATGTCTCCTCAAGAATATGTAGATGCCCAAGCAGAAGCAGCAAAAAAATTATGGAAAACTATGAAAATAGATAATGATATATTCATGAGAACAACTGATGATTATCACTATAAAGCTGTTCAAGAAATATTTGAAAGATTTCTAAAACAAGGAGATATCTACAAAGGCGAATATGAAGGCTGGTATTGCAAACCTTGTGAATCATATTTTACAGAAACACAATTAGTAGATGGCAAATGTCCTGATTGTGGTAGAGAAGTTACAAAAATGAAGGAAGAAGCGTATTTTTTTAATATGAAAAAATATGCTGACAGGCTATTAGATTATTACAATACTCATCCAGACTTTATAAAGCCAGATTATAGAAAAACGGAAATGATTAATAATTTCTTGAAACCAGGACTAGAAGATTTATGTGTTACAAGAACATCTTTTGACTGGGGAATAAAAGTTAAAAGCGACCCTAAGCATGTTATATATGTATGGCTAGACGCTTTAACAAATTATATTACAGCATTAGGATATTTATCAGATGATGATAGTATGTTTAAAAAATTCTGGCCAGCTGATGTCCATTTAGTTGGAAAAGATATAGCAAGATTTCATCTAATTTATTGGCCTATATTTTTAATGGCACTTGACTTGCCAATTCCTAAAACTATTTTTGTTCATAACTGGATTGTTATGAAAGATGGAAAAATGAGCAAATCAAAAGGTAATGTAATTTATCCAGAGCAATTAATAGATAGATATGGATTAGATGCTACAAAATATTTCTTGATCAGAGAAATGCCTACTTCACAAGATGGATTATTTTCACCAGAAGGTTTTGTGGAAAGATATAATTTTGACTTATGTAATGATTTAAGCAATTTATTGAATAGAACAATTTCAATGGTAAACAAATATTTCGATGGAAAAGTTCCAGAATATAATGGAATTCAAAATGATGTTGATGAAGACATAGAAAAGGCATCAGAAGAGGTAATTAACAATTTTAATAAAGAAATAGATAATTTTGAGTTTGGAAATAGTTTAAAAGAAATTTGGAACTACATTTCAAGAACAAATAAATACATTGATGAAACTTCTCCTTGGGTGTTGGCAAAAGATGAAGAAAATATTGAAAAACTAAAATCATGCATTTATCATCTAGTAGCTAATTTAAGAGAAATTGCAATATTAATAAGACCTCTAATGGTAGAAACATCAGACAATATGCTAAGACAATTAGGAATGGATAATAATATTAGCTGGGATACGCTAAAAGAATATAAAAATATAAAAGACATAAATGTTATAAAAAAAGGCGAACCTATTTTTATGAGATTAAATGCTGAAGAAGAAGTAGATTACATTAAAAATCTTATGAAATAATATGAGAATGACACCACCATTTTGGTGGTGCCATTTTTTGATGAAGAGTAATTAAAGCTCGAATCCCTCTGTAGAAATGCCTTTTGATGAAAGAATTTTGCAGGCTTCTGTAAGGGTTAATTGCCCATAGGCAATTGCTTCAATCAGCTCATCTTTTACTGCATCCTCATACTGCTCTCTAGTTTCAAAGGTGCATTTACTAGTTCTTAAGCAAAATGCAAAACCATAATCAATCGAAGAGCTAGCACAAGGATTAGTGAAATGTTGAATTGAATTAGCCATAAATCACTCCTTGTTTTGTAGAAGAGTAAAAACTCTTCAGAAGAAAAAACATAAATTAATAGTATATTGTATTTGTTAAAAAGTCAAGAGTTAGCTGATATTTTCACGAATTATTTATTAAAAAATCAATTTTATAGAATTTAAATTTCCATTTGACTACCTAAAAATGTAGCTGCAACAGAGGCAACTTCTTCTTCAGTTTTTTCCATTTTAGTGTTTTCATCTTTACTAATTAATACAACACTTCCTATAACATCACCATCAGAAATTATAGGACAAATTACCTGTGGCTTTATTTCTTTATCTTTATTTCCTTTTTCTGTAATAAATATTGAATTTGAACCATCTCCGATGAATTTCTGTCTAGTATTAAATATTTTTTCTAAATCAGAGCTTATTTTTTGTTCCAATAAATCTTTTTTTGTTGTACCAGAAACTGCAATAACTGTATCTCTGTCAGTTATAATACTAATATGACCAGTAATTTTATTTAAACTTTCAACGTACTCAGTGGCAAAATTAGATAATTCACCTATTGGTGAATATTTTTTTAAAATAATATCACCATCTTTTTCAGTAAAAATTTCTAGGGGATCTCCTTCTTTAATCCTTAAGGTTCTCCTAATTTCTTTAGGAATAACTATTCTTCCCAAATCATCTATTCTTCTAACAACACCAGTCGCTTTCATTTTCAAATCATCCTTTCTAAAAAGCAGTAAGTTTTCATTATATTGCTATTATGTGCAAAGATAAAAAAAATATACAAAAAATAATTTTTATGTTTAATGAAATGTATTGACAATTAATATAAAATAGTAGAAAATCAATATATATAAATAAAGAAAGGGGATATTATGGCTAGAAGAAAAAAAGAAAAAATAAGAAAGTTAAATGTATTTTTGGGAATAATTATTATAATTTTACTTATTGCAATATCAGTAGGAATTTACGTATTAGTTAATAATCCAGAATTATTAAAAAAATCCGAAAATAATGTTGAAAATGCAATAGAAAATATTTCTGAAACAGAACCAGAAGAAGTAATTCCAGAAGACACAGTAATAAATATTGTTGGAATAGGAGATGCTTTATGCCATAGTCAAAATTTCAAGGATGCCTATAATTCTGAAACAGGTACTTATGATTTCTCTCCAATGTTTAAAAATGTAACTAAATATTTTGAAAATGCAACTGTTGCCGTTGGAAATTTAGAAACTACTTTAGCTGGAAAAGACAGAGGATATTCAGGATATCCAACATTTAATTCACCAGATGAATTAGCATTAGATTTAAAAGAAATGGGAATAGATATTTTAACAACAGCAAATAATCATTGTTTAGATAAAGGATATACTGGACTTGAAAGAACACTAAACGTTTTAGACGAGTATGGAATAGCTCATACAGGTACTTCTAGAAGCGAGGAAGAGCAAAATACAATATTAATGAAAGATTTAAATGGAATAAAAACTGCATTTTTGTGTTATACTTATGGAACAAATGGTATACCTATACCTACTGGAAGAGAATATTCAGTAAATTTAATAAATAAAGATTTTATAAAAGAGCAATTAGATAAAGCAAAAGAGGAAGGAGCAGAATTAATAGTAGTTAGTATGCATTGGGGTGCAGAATATAGATTAAAACCTACATCAGAGCAAGAAGATTTAGCTGAATTTTTAATAAAAAATGGAGCTGATATTATACTTGGAAATCACTCACACGTACCAGAGCCTATGGAAATGAAAACAGTAACTTTAGATGATGGTACAACTAGAGAAGGTTTTGTTATATATTCAATGGGAAATTTCTTCTCAGCACAAACAGATAATTATACAAGAGATACATTAATATTAAATGTAGAAGTTAGAAAAAATGGTCAAACTGGAGAAATAACTATAGATAAAGCAACTTATACACCAGTGTATGTATATGATAATGGACAAAATGCAACAGATAGATATGAATTATTAGATATTGAACAAATAATAAAAGATTATGAATCTGGAAATTCAGAATATTCATTATCAATGTATAATTTAATGAAATCAGAGCTTAACAAAATAGAAGAAATTGTTGGACCAGAAATAGACAATACATTAAAAGAGGAAACAGATGAAGAAAGTGAAGAATTAGCTGCATAAATAAAAAGAACTAAGCAAAAATAATTTTTGTTTAGTTCTTTTGCTTTATTTACTATAAAGATTCTAAAGCAATTCTTATCATACTATTTAAAGACTTTTCTCTTTCTTCAGCAGATATTTCCTGCTTTTTATAGTGAGAATCTACAACAGTAAGTAAACAAGCAGCCTTCTTATTTAAATATTTAGATGTATAAAATAATGCAAAAGATTCCATTTCAGCACCAATAATATTTAAATCTTTTGGAAATCTATTAATTAATGCATTTAAATCCTTTACGTAATAGTCAAAAACTTCACTACAAAGTACATCACCTTCAATTAATTTAATATTTTCTTTATTAGCTGTAGCTTTTAACTTTTCATTCAACTCAGCATCAGCTTTAGCCAAATGACAATTTACACCTTCTAATCCCAATGCAAAATTTCCTTCTGTATAACTGTTGTTTACTAGTATAGTATCAAATATATTTAAATCAGGAGAATAAGCTCCACAAGAGCCTAATCTTATGATAGATTTTACATCGTAAAATTTATAAAGTTCATAGGAATATATTCCCATACTAGGCATACCCATTCCAGACGCAAAAACAGTAACTCTTTTTCCGTTATAATAACCAGTGTATCCAAACATGTTTCTTACAGAATTAATTAATTTATAGTCAGTTAAGAAATTTTCAGCAATATATTTGGCTCTTAGAGGGTCTCCAGGCATTAAAACAATATCTGCAATATCCTCTTTTTTAGCTTCATTATGTGGTGTCATAAAATCACTCCTTTAAAATAAATTTTAATAACTATATTATATCATATACAAAAATTTAAACAATAATATTGGTAAAAAAGCATAAACTGATTAAAAAAAAGCATAATAAATGATGTAACAAAAATGTAATATAAAAAATAAAAAAATAACTTGATAAAATCGTGAATTAGTAGTATATTAAAAATATGTTATGATTTTGTGAAACGAAGGAGGAAAACTATGGATATTGAAAATAAAGAAAATAATTCTTCTGTATATACACAAGTTCCAGCCAAAATAACTAAATGGAGCAGATTTAAAAGCTTTATGTCTCAAGATATAGATGTTGGATTTACTCCAAAACAAGAAAAAGTATTCAAAGAAGTACGTAATTTTTGGACACAAGAAATATATTTTGATAAAGGTTTTCATTTAAGACCAGGAAAATATGATAGAGAAGAAAATCAGGGAACAAATATTAAAATATCTTTATAATTCAAAGAATAAAATGTAAATTAATTGAAAATAATAATACAAATTCAAAAGAACACTTGAAAAGTGTTCTTTTTTGTTATAAAATAATTTTGCCTGTAATAGGGTACTTAAATTTTAAGGAGGTTTTTATTATGTCAATTAAAGTAGGAATCAATGGATTTGGTAGAATAGGAAAGCTTGCATTTCAAGCAGCTTTAGAAAAAGGAGATGTAGATATAATAGCAATAAATGATCCTTTTATAGCAGCAGATTATATGGCTTACATGGTTAAATATGATACAATGCATGGAAGATTCAACGGAGATATAAAAGGTGAAGGAAATACACTAACAATAAACGGAAAAGATATAAAAGTATACAATGAAATGGATCCACATAATGTTCCATGGGGAGAAATGGGAGTAGATTATGTTCTTGAATGTTCAGGTGCTTTCACAACAATGGAAAAAGCACAGGCTCATTTGGATTCAGGAGCTAAGAAGGTAGTTATTAGTGCTCCTTCAAAAGATGCACCTATGTTTGTTATGGGAGTTAACAACGAAACTTATGATACAAGCATGAACATAGTATCAAATGCATCATGTACAACAAACTGTTTAGCACCACTTGCTAAAGTTATAAATGATAAATTTGGAATTACAGAAGGTTTAATGACAACAGTTCACTCAACAACAGCTACACAAAAAACAGTTGACGGAGCTTCTAAGAAAGATTGGAGAGGCGGTAGAGCAGCTTCAGGAAATATCATCCCTTCATCAACAGGAGCAGCAAAAGCTGTTGGAAAAGTAATACCATCATTAAATGGAAAATTAACAGGTATGTCATTCAGAGTACCTACACTAGATGTTTCAGTTGTTGATTTAACTTGTAATTTAGCTAGACCAGCTACTTATGATGAAATTTGTGCAGCTATGAAAGAAGCTTCAGAATCATACATGAAAGGAATAATTGAATATACAGATGAAGATGTTGTATCATCTGATTTCCTAAGTGATATTCATACATGTATATTTGATGCAAAAGCTGGTATTCAATTAACAGATACATTCGTAAAATTAGTTGCATGGTATGACAATGAATGGGGTTATGCTCATAAATTAGTTGACCTTGCTTGCTACATGGCTGAAAAAGACGGAAATATGTAATTTAAATAAAATTATAGAAGACTATTGATAAAGTGATTAAAAAGGCTTAATCAATAGTCTTTTATTTGTGTAGAAAATTAATTTTACTTGACATAGTTATGTAAACATGATATAATATTTATGTTCGTACACAGGTACAAAGGCATAAGGAGGTATTGGTATTATGCCGAATAAAAGTGTTGTACGCCCGGAAAACCTTGCTTCAATCAAGGCAGAGCTCGACTGGGCTCTGAGCGACACACAAGGGGCACCCTTCTATCTCATTGTCGAGATTGTGTTAAACACTCTCGATAGCGCCCAAAGAGAAGGGCGAATCAATCAACCGGAAAGAGTAGCCGCTTGCAATTACATCAAAAGCGAGTACGGCTATGACTTCTGATTTCTGAACAAGGCAGTGAAAGAGGGAAACTTCTTTCACTGCTTTGTTTTTTCATGAAAACTATTGAAAACTTAGCTTTTTTGATATAAAATAGTAATGCTAAATAATAATGGGTTGTTATACCATTGTGTAGCTTTACAAATTAAGTTACATAATTATATGACGATTTATAAAAGCATATAGGAGAATTAAATCCTCCTAGGAAAGAAGGTATTTTATGAGTAAAGTAACTATTAAAGATATTGATGTAAATGGAAAAAAAGTATTACTAAGATGTGACTTTAATGTTCCATTAGATGAAAACTTAAATATCACAGATAAAACAAGAATTGTAGCAGCACTTCCTACAATCAAATATTTATTAGAACATAATGCAAAATTAATTTTATGCTCACATTTAGGAAGACCAAAGGGTGAAGTAAAAAAAGAGTTTTCTCTAGCGCCAGTTGCAAAAGAATTATCAGCTGAATTAGGAAAAGAAGTAAAACTTGCAGAAGATATAGTAGGACCAAGTGCAAAAGAACTAACAAGTAACATGAAAGAAGGAGATGTAGTTCTTCTAGAAAATGTTAGATTTGATCCAAGAGAAGAGAAAAATGATGATGAATTTAGTAAAGAATTAGCATCACTTGCTGATATTTATGTAAACGATGCTTTTGGAACATGCCATAGAGCACACTCATCAACAGCAGGAGTAGCAAAATACTTACCATCAGCTTGTGGTTTCTTAATTGAAAAAGAATTAAAAGCATTAGGAGATGCTTTAAATAATCCAGTAAGACCATTTGTAGCAATATTAGGTGGTAAAAAAGTATCTGATAAAATAGGAGTTATAGATAGTTTATTAGAAAAAGTTGATACATTATTAATTGGTGGTGGAATGGCATATACATTCTATAAAGCACAAGGTTATGGAGTTGGAAATTCTGTTTGTGAATTAGACAAGCTTGATTTAGCAACAAGCTTAATGCAAAAGGCAAAAGATAAAGGTGTAAAAATGCTTTTACCATTAGACAATGTTGTTGGAAAAGAATTTAAACCTGATACTGAAAGTAAAGTAGTTAAATATTCAGAAATACCTGATGGATGGGAAGGTTTTGATATAGGACCTGAAACAATTAAATTATACACAGAAGAGCTTCAAAAAGCTAAAACTGTATTATGGAATGGTCCAGTTGGATTATTTGAATTTGACCAGTTTGCAGTTGGAACAAATGCAATAGCAGATTGCCTAGCTAACTTAACTGATTGCACAACTATAATTGGTGGAGGAGATTCAGCAGCAGCAGTAACAAAAGCAGGATTAGCAGATAAAATGTCTCATATTTCTACAGGTGGTGGAGCATCACTAGAATTTATTGAAGGTAAAAAACTACCAGGAATTGAATGTATTCAAGATAAATAGGAGGTCTTATGAGAAGAAAAGTGATTGCTGGAAACTGGAAAATGAATATGCTTCCAAACGAAGCAATAGAATTTATTACAGAGCTAACACCAAAAGTAAAAGACACAAAAAATGAAGTGATTTTATGTGTTCCATATACAGATTTATTTTATTCACTATTAACAGTACAAGAAACGAATATTCATATTGGTGCACAAAATGTGTATTATAAAGAATCAGGAGCATACACAGGTGAAGTATCACCTAAGATGCTTAAATCAATAAATACAGAGTATGTTATTATTGGACATTCAGAAAGAAGACAATATTTTGCAGAAACAGATGAAACTGTTAACCTAAAATTAAAAGCTTCTTTAGATGAAGGCTTAAAACCAATTGTTTGTGTTGGTGAAACATTAGAACAAAGAGAGGCTAATGAAACTGAAAAAATCATTACTTCTCAAGTAGAAAAAGCTTTAGCAAATTTAAGTAAAGAAGAAGTTAAAAAAACTATAATAGCCTATGAACCTATTTGGGCTATTGGAACTGGAAAAACAGCTACATCAGAAGATGCTAATAACTCAATTAAACAAATAAGAAACAAAATAAAAGAGCTATATGGCGAAGAAGTATCAGAAGAAGTAATAATATTGTATGGAGGAAGTGTTAAACCTGAAAATGCAAAGGAATTATTTACAATGTCTGATATTGATGGAGGGCTTGTAGGAGGAGCAAGTTTAAAAGTAGATAGCTTTGAAAAAATAGTAAACTTTGATAAATAATAAAGAAACAAATAATTTAGACGAATTAAAAGAAAAGGATGGTAAAAAATGAGTAAGAAAGTAACAATGCTAATGATATTAGACGGCTTTGGAAAAAATCCTAATAAAGAAGGAAATGCAGTTGCAAATGCAAAAAAGCCTAATATTGACAAACTAATGATGACATGTCCAACAGCAGAAGTATATGCTAGTGGACCAAGTGTAGGACTTCCAGAAGGACAAATGGGAAATTCAGAAGTAGGTCATACTAATATTGGTGCAGGAAGAATTGTTTATCAAGATTTAACAAGAATAACAAAGTCAATAGAAGATGGAGATTTCTTTAGCATAAAAGAATTTTCAGAAGCTATTGAGAATTGCAAGAAAAACAATTCAAAATTACATATTATGGGGCTACTTTCAGATGGTGGAGTTCATAGTCATCAAAGACACTTATATGGACTACTAGAGTTAGCTAAAAGAAAAGATTTTGAAAATGTATATGTACATTGCTTTTTAGATGGTAGAGATACACTTCCAGCTTCAGCTGAAGGCTATATTCAAAGGCTAGAGGAAAAAATGAAAGAAAAAGGTGTTGGAAAAATAGCAACACTTTCTGGAAGATTTTATGCAATGGATAGAGATAAGAGATGGGAAAGAGTAAAAAAATGCTATGATGCATTAGTATATGCAGAAGGGGAAAAATTTACTACAGCAACACAAGCAATAGAAAGCTCTTATCAAAAAGAAGTATTTGATGAATTTGTTGTACCATGCGTAATTGGAAATGGTGCAAAAATAGAAGATGGAGATTCTGTAATATTCTTTAATTTCAGACCTGATAGAGCAAGACAAATAACAAGAGCATTAGTTGATCCAAATTTTGATGGATTTGAAACAAAGAAAATGAATCTATATTTTGTAACAATGACTGAATACGATAGCACAATGCCAAATGTTCACGTAGCATTCAAACAAGAAGAATTAAAAAATACTTATGGCGAATATGTAAGTAGTAAAGGATTAACACAATTAAGAATTGCAGAAACAGAAAAATATGCACATGTTACATTCTTCTTTAATGGTGGAAAAGAAGAGCCATTTAAAGGTGAAGATAGAATTCTTGTTCCATCACCAAAAGTTGAAACTTACGATATGAAACCAGAAATGAGTGCTTATGAGGTTACAGAAAAAGTAGTAGATGCTATTAATTCAGAAAAATATGATACAATTATATTAAACTTTGCAAATCCAGATATGGTAGGACATACAGGAAACTTAGAAGCTGCAGAAAAAGCAATTGAAGCAGTAGACGAATGTGTTGGAAAAATAATTGATGCATTAAACAAACATGAAGGAAAAGCATTAATTACAGCAGACCATGGAAATGCAGAGCAAATGATAGATTATAAAACAGGTGAACCATTTACATCACATACAACAAATCCAGTTCCACTAATATTATATGGAATGGAAAATGTTAAAATAAAAAATGGTAAACTTGCAGATTTAGCACCAACAATGCTAGATATGATGGGATTAGAAAAACCAGCAGAAATGACAGGAGAAAGTTTACTTGTAAGATAATGAGAATTAATTGAAACTAGCAATTAGAGTGATATTGAAACTAGCGTATTTAGCTAAAAAATAGTATGGCAATTTATAAAGAATAAAAAAATACCTGCATTACTATAAAAATTAAGGGAGGTGAGTTCTTTGCCAAAGAAGGAAGTACAAAAGATATATCAAGAAATACAAAATATATTATTTAGCCTAATACCTGAAAAATGGGAAAGCATATATTTATATGCTTCAGTCATAAAAGGTAGAGGAGAAATGTACTTCTATTACTTCCCTAAAAAAACAATTTTAAAGGCAAAACCAATAAATTGCTATGAAGTAGCACAAAAATTTGGAATAGACGAAGAACAATACAATATATTATTAAGTAGATTATATGAAAAAATAAAAGAACTTAATAATTTATCTGTAAGAAAATGGACCAATATCACAATTAGTGTTGTCAACTGTCTTTTTACAGTCGAATATAATTTTAATGATTTAACACATTCATTATATACAGATGAACAAAGACATATATATTGGGAATATAAATATTTACATACGCCAATAGAAAGTATGAATAAGAAAAATCAAGCATTAGTTAGGTACTATCAAGAAGAAGGCGAAAAGCCTCTTGTCTACACAGAAGGAATATATAGAAATGAAGATGGAACAAATGTCCAAAGTGAGCTTGCTAAAAAGCCTTGGGAAAAGTTCCAAAAACAAGAAGTGTATGAAACAAATGTAAATAGCATAAATGAAAAAGAATATTCCGAAATTGGGAAAAATAAAAAAATAGAATTTGAAAATCTAAAAATTAATAAATTCGGAATTAAAAATAAAACAAAAAAATTATCAAACGAATTTGAAGATGATATAAACTCAAATTTACAGGTAAAAAATCCAATATTAAAATTTTAAATAAAATTAAAATCAAGGAGGAATACAAAATGAACTATTCAAAAGAACTAGAAGACATGTGTGTAGTAAAAAAAGGTGTAAATCATGGACCAGCACCAATACCAGAAGAAGGAAAATGGGTTAAAGCAAGTGAAATAAAAGATATTTCAGGCTTAACACATGGTGTTGGCTGGTGTGCACCACAACAAGGAGCTTGTAAATTAACACTTAATGTAAAAGATGGTGTAATTCAAGAAGCTTTAATAGAAACAATAGGATGTTCAGGAATGACACATTCAGCAGCTATGGCAGGTGAAATATTAACAGGAAAAACAATACTAGAAGCATTAAATACAGACTTAGTATGTGATGCCATAAATACAGCAATGAGAGAATTATTCTTACAAATAGTATATGGAAGAACACAAACTGCATTTTCAGAGGGTGGACTTCCAGTAGGAGCAGGACTAGAAGACTTAGGAAAAGGTCATACATCACAAGTAGGAACAATTTATTCAAGCACATTAAAAGGACCAAGATATTTACAATTAACAGAAGGATACATAGTAGAACTTGGACTAGATAAAGATGACCAAATAATTGGTTACAAATATGTACATATGGGCAAAATGATGGATAACATCAAAAAAGGAATGGATGCAATGGAAGCAATAGAAAAAGCATCTGGAACATATGGAAGATTTGATGAGGCAGTTAAGAAGATTGACCCAAGAAAAGAGTAAAAGTGTAATATACTACTTTTAATTCGTTTAAAATCTTAAATTTGGGACGGACCAAAACGTAAAACTTGATGAAATGGTCGCGCAAAAATGATATTAAAATCATTAATATGTACAATAATATTATTAATTAGGAGGAAAATTAAATGGCAGTAACATTTGAAAGTTATGAAAGAAGAATAAATCAAATAAAACCAGTTATGGAAAAATACGGAATAAAAGACTTTGAAGATGCTTTAAAAATATGCACAGACAAAGGATTTAACCCATATGAAATAGTTAAAGGAGTACAACCAATTTGCTTTGAAAATGCATGCTGGGCATATACTCTAGGTGCAGCAATAGCTATAAAAAAAGGATGTACAAAAGCAGCAGATGCAGCTAAAGCAATAGGCGAAGGCTTACAAGCTTTCTGTATCCCAGGTTCAGTTGCAGATGACAGAAAAGTTGGATTAGGACATGGAAACTTAGCATCAATGTTATTATCAGAAGACACAAAATGCTTTGCATTCTTAGCAGGACATGAAAGCTTTGCAGCAGCAGAAGGTGCAATTGGAATTGCAAATTCAGCTAACAAAGTTAGAAAAACTCCTCTAAGAGTTATATTAAATGGTCTTGGAAAAGACGCAGCTCAAATAATTTCAAGAGTAAATGGATTTACATATGTAAAAACAGATTTTGACTACTACACAGGTAAAGTTAATGTTGTAGAAGAAATCGCTTACTCAAATGGAGACAGAAGTAAAGTTAGATGTTATGGTGCAAATGATGTTAGAGAAGGTGTAGCTATAATGTGGCTAGAAGATGTAGATATATCTATAACAGGTAACTCTACAAACCCAACAAGATTCCAACATCCAGTTGCAGGAACATACAAAAAAGAAAGATTAGAAGCAGGAAAGAAATACTTCTCAGTTGCATCAGGTGGTGGAACAGGAAGAACATTACACCCAGACAATATGGCAGCAGGTCCAGCTTCATATGGTATGACAGATACTATGGGAAGAATGCACTCAGATGCACAATTCGCAGGTTCTTCATCAGTACCAGCACACGTTGAAATGATGGGACTAATAGGAATGGGTAATAACCCAATGGTTGGCGCTTCAGTTGCTGTAGCTGTTGCAGTTGAGGAAGGTATGAAATAGTTGAAAATATAGAGCTTTAAGAAATTAAATAAAAATAGCGAACAGTGGATAAATAAGAAAAAAATTGCCCACCAATAAAAAATTGCGCACTTATTGGTGGGCAATTTTTTTATTTAAATGCTTGAAATAATACTTGAACTTGTATATAATATATTTATATAAAATTAGGTGGTGATCTTATAAACTTTGTAGATAGAATTATAGACAACTTGAAAAATGAAGAATTAAATATTAATGTCGACAAATTAAATAGCATTTTTTGTAAATTCAAATCTAAAAATATACTTATTTGTGGTACTGGAGGTTCTTATATAACGGGTTTATACGCACAGAAAATAATTGAAGATAATACAGATAATTTATGTAGAGTTCTCAAACCTATGGAAGTTTTACAATCACGACTTGATAGATTTAATCTTGCAATAATTTTTTCGTACAAAATGCTTAATTATGATATAAATAGAGCTTTACAATATATAATAAAGGAGAAAAGCATTGATAAAGTTATTATTTTTACATCTAATAGATCGTTCATAAAAGATAATAATAAAATAGATATAATTTATTATGATAATTATAATATAAATGAAAAAACATATGTGTCTTTTAAGGGTATATATATTCCAACTTATTTACTAGGTAAATGCTTTGAAAAAATTAATATAGACAAAGAAAAAATAATAAAAACAAAATTAGAATGTTTTAACGATAAAATATTGCATGTTTTTTACGATAGAGAAAATTTTCAATTAACTCAACTAATAGAAAGACACTTTTGCGAACTAGGAATTGCAACAGTAATAATACATGAAAAGAAAGATTTTTCGCATGGAAGAATGCACATTTTTTCAAATCAAGATAATTCAATAATTTTAAAATCAAGTTCATATGACAAAAACTATGAAGATTTACTATGTAAATATTTAAAAAACAAATATAAAAGTAAAATATTAAATGAAAAAGAAAAAGATGATTTAAATTATTTGGAAAGACTGATTCTTTATATGAATTGGATTTATGAAACATCTAAAGAAAGAGAAATTAATCCTGAAAGAATTAAAGACACAAATGAAGATAAAATTTTATTTAAGTATAAAGGAGGCATAGATGAAGGATAACATATCTTGGTACTTTGAAAGGAAAAATAAATTACTGGGAAATAATATTCTAGCAATTTGCTATAAGGCATCTAAAGAGGAAATGAAAGAAAATGGTTTGACTAATGAAAATGTGTTAATATTAGTAAAAAATAAAGAATTTGATAAATATATAAATATCAAGGATTTTAATTTAAAAAATTGCCTACAGAACTCATTTAGAAATGAACCAATTTTCTTGAGAATTCAAAGTGAGTGCTTATTAGGAACTTATGGTGATCTACATTGTGATTGTGAACAACAAAAAGCAGATGCTTTGAGAATAATAAGGGATAAAGGTGGCATGTATATACATTTACCTCAAGAAGCTCAGGGACATGGTTTACATTATAAATTAAAAGAACTAGAGCTACAAGTAAATGGTAGGGATCCTTCAGGAAAATTTGTAGGACAAAAGGATAGAAATGATGCTCAAAAATTTCTTATTAACAATGAAAAGTTTGAAGATAAAAGATCTTATGAAATTATAAAGAAAATATTTGAGGAGTTAGAGATACAGGATACAAAAATAATTTTACTTTCAGATAGTGAAAGCAAAATAAAAATATTAAAAAAATTAGGACTATCTATTAATCCATATAGTAGATATATGGAAAAGGAGGTTAACTTAGAAAATTTGTCAGAATATTTAGTGAAAATATTAGATGGCACTTGTAGATATAATAAAAACTCATTAAATGAAATGATGTCTTTGATAGAAACTAGAAAATACAATGAAAGAACAATTAACACATTTCTAAAAATAATAGAAAAAATAAATATGAATACTATAGAAAATTTGGACGAAGAAGATAAGGCTCTATTTTTGAATACATATAATAATATAATATGTGGAGTAGAAAAAGTTTATACTTTTAAAGACTCTAACATAACTAAGGTTCAAAATAAGTTCTCGTGTAGGGTAAGTAATAAAATATTTGGAACTCTTAAATTAGCATTTCATAAAAATATCTTTAGTAGAATTGCTTTAGAAAAGTTATTCTTTTTCCATAACACAAACGAAGATTATACAGTTAGAATTAGAGATAGTAAAGTTTTAGGAATAAAAGACGAAAATTCTCTATTCCTTGAAGGACAGGAGTATTTGCAAGAATCTATTTTTTTACGAGACCAAACGAAGCTAGTAGAAAATGAAATTACAAAATCAAAACTAAGAGTTTTCTTTGAAAACAAAGATTTTTCATATACTAAAAAAATTGATATGATAACATTTATATCAGAGTATGAAATTGATGGAGTTAACATTTATATTAAAAGAATTCCAAATATTGAAAATCATATAATGGATGTATATGGTAAAAAAGAAAAAATATTGGAATTTATTAGGAATATTACAAATATATTAGATAAATCTATGCTTAATATGATTTCAAGTATACAATAAGAAAATGAGGATTTATTTAATACTAATTTAAGCTTTGCTGATGAGCAAACTGCGATAGATGAAGAATTATCTATTTTTAATTTGATGAATAAATAGGGGGAATGTTGTGGAAACAGAGATAAGATATTATTTTAGCGAAAAATATTATGAGAAATTATTAGAAGGATTAAAAAAAAATAAAGATTTAAAATACAAAGGGTGTTTTTATGAATTAACAGCTCAATATGATCATCCTATGAAAGAAATGTCCTTTTACAGCAAGAAAATTGATGGGAGATTTAGAATTAGATGTTCAAAACAGGAGGATGGTAAGAATGCTAATTGTAAAATAAGTTGGAAGAGAAGACTGCAAAATACAGCAAAAGGGTTAGTGAATAAAGAAGAAGAAGTTGAAGTGGATTTTAATTATAATCAATTGGATAATTTAATGTTTTTATTAGAAGATGTAATCCATATGCATAAGGTTGAATCATATGAAAGATATAGAAATGTGTTTTTTAATGATGATATAGAAATTGTCGTTGATAAATATCCTTTTGGAATAGCACTCGAAATAGAGAATAAGGGAAATGAAAATAATGCAGAAAATAATATTGTAAGTTGGGCAAAAAAACTAAATCTTAGTCCGAAAGATGCATATAGACTTTCTTGGGATGATAAATATACAAGTTTATGCAAAGAACAAAATATAAAAATATATAATGATGTAAAATTTGGATTACCTATGCCTAAAATACTTGATTAATTTTTGGCAATATGATAAAATACTATTATCAATAATATATGAGGTTTTTATGATTTCAAATATTAATAAAAAAATTAATGATTTTTTATGTGGTCAAATAGTTTCCAAGGAATGTTTTGATGATTTAAAAAATGTTGCAACCTATACAGACTTTGATCTAAAAATTATGACTTGGTTTAGATTTATACAAAACTATGAAATTATTGGATGGAGAAATAAGCTAGTAACAAAAAAGATATGCAATATATTAAAAAAAGGTCAAAAATTACATTTCTATTCATTATTTTGTCCGTCTTACTTAAAAGGAAATGGAGCAGTAGGATTTAGAAAAGACGATGTAGGAAATACTACTAAAAATGGCATATTAAAATTAAAAGAGAGTGTTGATGAAACTCGAAAAATTGGATTTTTATGTGATAATCCAGAGGCAATATTCTTTGACTTGGCTCTTGAGCAACCAGATAAAACGACAAAAATGATAGATGATCTATATATAAATATTGAAAACTTCAAGAAATATATACCAAAAGATATGGAATTTTATATGCTTAGTCAAAAATTTCCAGAACTTAAAGATATTATTGGATATTTTGGAATTGAACTATCTCCTTTACCAGTTGATGATATTATATTAAATAGAATCATTGAGAGAGGTAGTAAGTTTTATGAACTATTTGGTTGGAATAAAGAAATGATTATTAAGCGTTCGAAAACAATTGCATCAAGTGAAGCAATTGTTGGTACTTTTATTAGATATAGAATGGCTGACGCAATAATGGTGTATACTCCAACTATGCTTGAAAGAGCGCAAATTTATTCTGGAAAGAAGCAAAATGATCCATTGCCAATAATTATACCTAAAAAATAAAATATGGGGTCGTAGTTATATAATAATAAAACGGTTGTTTATACAACAAAAATTGGTGCAAATCCAATCGACTCCACCAATATTAATTTATAAAAATAAAGCTTTAAGAAAAATAGAAAAATAAAAATTCTTGATATAGAAAATGTGGATTTCAATAAAGCCACAAAAAGCTAGGAGCAAAACTCCTAGTTTTTCTTTAATTGAAAACATCCCAAGAAAACAAGATATGACTGAAAATAATGAAACTCTTGAAATAACTACAAAAACTAAGTATAATAGATATAGCTCATATAAGTAAAGAATTTTAAATAAACTTAATTAAGACTAATATAAATCAAAATTTTAAAATATAGAAAGGAATTAAAGTATGGAAAAACCAGAATTATTAGCACCAGCGGGATCTTATGAGAAAGCAAAAGTAGCATTTAAATATGGAGCAGATGCAATTTATTGTGGTACAGGAGCATTATCATTAAGAAGCAGAGCAGAAGTAGATAATGAAGAATTAGCAAATACAATAAAATATGCCCATAATATAGGCAAAAAAGTATATGCAGCTATAAACATATATGCACAGGACAGCATGTATGAAGAAATTGCAAATCAAGTAAAAATATTAAATAAGCTAGCAGTAGATGGAATAATCGCATCTGATGGTGGAGTAATAGATTTAATAAGAGAATTAGCACCAGATATACCTATACATATAAGCACTCAAGCAAATACATTAAGTAGCCATACCGCTAACTTTTGGTACAGAAATGGTGCAAAAAGAGTAATACTTTCAAGAGAAATGAACAAAGAGCAAATAAAATATTTAATAGATAATACTCCTCAAGGATTAGAAACCGAAATATTTGTACATGGTGCAATTTGTTGGGCATATTCAGGAAGATGTTATTTAAGTGATTTTCTATCTTGTAGAAATGCAAACTTAGGCGATTGTGCACAAAGTTGTAGATGGGCATATAATTTATATTTAGAAGAAAAACAAAATCCTGGAAATTTAATGCCAGTTGAAACAGATACAAATGGAACATATATACTTTCATCAAAAGATTTATGTTTAATAAAACAAATTCCAGAAATAATAGAAATGGGAGTAAATAGCTTAAAAATAGAAGGAAGACTAAAATCAGAATATTACTTAGCAAGTGTAGTAAATGTGTATAGAGCAGCCATAGATGATTATTTAAAAGATCCAAATTCTTATGATTATACAAAATATTTAAAGGAATTAGAAAAAACAAAAACAAGAGGTTTAACAACATTCTTTTTTGATGATAAAAATAACAAAGATTTTCAAGAATATGAAGGAAAGCAATATAACCCTAACTATGAATATGCAGCACAAGTAATAGAATATAATGAAGATAAATCAGTGTTAGCAGTAAAAAATAGGCTTCAAGTTGGAGACAAAATGGAAATAATTATTCCATATAAAATCGAGGTAGAAGAATTCACAATTAATAAAATGTGGAATGATGAGACTGGAGAAGAAATAGAATACGTTAATCCAGGAAAAGATGGACAAAAAGTATTAATGCATTTGCCTATGAAATGTGAAGAAGGCTGGATAATTAGAAAGAAAAAATAATTTAGAGGTCAGGCACAATAATAAAGTTTAAGAATATAATAAAAGTATGAGAAACAAAGAATGATGTGTTTATAGAATCAATAAAACTATTTATAAACACATTATTCAGTTGGAGGTGTAAAATGATAGGTCTTACAATCTCAGGTTTTTTAACTTTTTTAGGAAGTGCAATATTCTTAACTGGTTACATATCAAATAATAGCCTTTTTCCAGAGAGCTTGTCAGTTGCTGAAGAAAAAATATATGTTAAAAGGATGCAAGATGGAGATGAAGAGGCAAAGAATTTACTCATAGAACATAATTTAAGATTAGTTGCTCATGTTTGTAAAAAATATTCAAATACAAATATTGACCAAGATGATTTAATCTCAATAGGTTCAATAGGACTAATAAAAGGAATTAACAGCTATAATCCAACTAAATCAATTAAATTATCAACATATATTTCGAAATGCATAGATAATGAAATATTAATGTTCTTAAGATCAAACAAAAAATTAAATTCAGAAGTTTATTTAGAGGATCCAATTGGAAAAGATAAGGATGATAATACTGTACGATTAGGAGAAGTATTAGAAAATAATGAAAAGCCAATAGAAGAAGAAGTGGACTTAAAAATGAAAATAAATAAGCTATATGAAAAAATAAAGAAAGTTTTAAAAAATCGTGAAAGAACAATAATTGAATTAAGATTTGGATTAAATGGAAAAGAACCAAAAACACAAAAAGAGATAGCTAAAGATATGGGAATCTCTCGCTCTTATGTATCTAGAATTGAAACAAAAGCTATTGGAAAGCTGGCAAAAGAAATTAAAGAATAAAAAATTATAAGAGGATAATATGGAAAACATTGCAGTATATTTTATAATATTTATAATATATTCTTTTTTAGGATGGTTAGTTGAAGTAATAGATTGTTCAATTATCGAAAAAAAGATTGTAAATAGAGGATTTTTAATTAGCCCAATTTGCCCAATATATGGATGTGGAGCAATTTTAATTACATTAGTATTAACAAATTATAGAGATGACTGGTTTGTTGTATTTTGTATGGCAGTTATTTTATGTGGTATTTTGGAATATTTTACAAGTTGGCTTATGGAAAAATTATTTCATGCTAGATGGTGGGATTACAGTAAAAATAAATTTAATATAAATGGTAGAGTTTGTTTAGAAACAATGATACCTTTTGGATTATTAGGCTTACTAATAATATATGTATTAAATCCATTTTTCTTTAATTTAATAAAAATGATACCAACAAATATTGCAAATATAATTAGCATAATTTTATTTATTATATTAATTACAGATATAATTATTTCATGCAAAGTAATATCTAAAGTTACATCAACTGTTAAAAAGGTTAGTCAAGAAAACAGAAAAGATAATACTAATGAAATTATTGCCAAAGTTAGAGAGATATTAAAAACCAACTGGAAAGGTAAAAGATTACTTGATGCATTCCCAGACTTAGAAGCAATTAAAGAAAAGGTAAAAAAAGTAGCAAATGATACTGCTGAAAAAAGTAAAAAAGCTGTAGAAATCAGCAAAAAAGCAATAGAAAAAGGTAAGGAAGCTGCAAATAAAAAATTAGAATATAATAAGAAAAAGAATAATAAAAAATAAATTAATAGGTAAAATAAAAATATGGAAAAAAATAATAAAATTTTAAATTTAATAAAAAAATTAAAACCAAAAACAGGAATAATTATAGCAATAATAATAGTAATAATTATAATTTTATCAATAATAATTAGTGTTGTAATTATTAGTAATAAGACAAAACAAAAATATGTATTATATACTGGAGATAATTTAAATGAAGAAAAATATCCAGGATATAAAAATTTAATAGATGACTTAAAAGATAGACATCCTAATTGGAATTTCACATTATTTTATACAAAATTAGATTGGAATGATGTTATAGCTAATGAAGGTCATTCAGATGATAGAGCAAATCCATTAAATCTTATTCCAGACTATATGGATTATCCAGAAAATTGGGTTTGCGAAATAGATAAAGATAAAACTTATGATAATGGGCATTGGCTATGTGCATCAAATATCGCAATAGCAAATCAAATGGATCCAAGAAATATTTTAAATGAAGAAAAAATATTCCAATTTAAAGAACTTAATTATACAGAAGGAGCCTATACTATAGAAGAAATAAAAAATTTAACAGATAATACTTTTTTAGATGGAGATAGCTTAGCAGAGGCATTAATTCAAGCGAGTAAAAATGTAAATTTAGATCCATATTTTGTAACATCAAGACTTATACAAGAGCAAGGAAGGGATGGAACAACACTTTCTAGAGGGTATGAATATAATGGTACAATTGTATATAATCCTTTTAATATAAAGGCTAGTGGCAATAGTAGTGAAGAAATATTAGAAAATGCAGCAAAATACGCTTATCAGCAAGGATGGGATTCATTAGAAAAAGCATTACTTGGAGGAATTGATTTTGTAAAAGAAAGTTATATAAATGTTGGACAAAGTACGTTATATTTACAAAAATTTGATGTAGTAAATTATAACAATGATAAAGATTTGTATACACATCAATATATGCAAAATTTATTTGCCCCAGAATCAGAAGCAAACAATATGAAATCAATATATGAACAATCTAATTCTATAGATTGTAATTATAATTTTATTATTCCATTATATGAAAATATGATGTAATCCTACTTACAAAAGAAGTCTAGAAGAAATATGAAACTTTTGTGAAAAATTAGCACTCTAACTTGCAATTTGCTAAAACGGTGATATAATATATATGCAAAAGTTAAGAAGAGCTTTTACAAAATATATGTGCAACCTTTTATGGCATCAACACATAAAAATGAAAGGAAGTAGATTTATATGATGATGATACCAAGAAGAAACAGATTTGATTTACTAGACGACATTTTTTCAGATCCATTTTTCACCGAAGGTGAGAGTAAAGTGATGAAAACAGACATTAAAGAAAAGGGTGATAAATATTTAATTGATATTGATTTACCCGGATATGACAAAGATAATGTAAAAATCGAAATCGAGGATGGATACTTAACAGTCTATGCATCTAGCACAAAAAAGAACGAAGAAAAAGAAGATGGAAAATTTGTAAGAAGAGAAAGATATGAAGGATCTTGTTCAAGAAGCTTTTATATAGGCGATGAAGTTAAAGAAGACGAGATTAAAGCATCTTTCAAAAACGGTATTTTAAAAATAGAAATACCTAAAAAAGATGAAAAGAAGGATTTACCAAATAAAAAGTATATTCAAATTGGTGACTAATAAAAGTTGCAACTAAAAGGAACTATCTATAAAGGTAGTTCCTTTTTTATTGAAATAAATTAATTTAAAATGTAAAATCCCCAATTTAAATAAGTAGCAAATAATATCCAAATAATATAAGGAACTTGAAATAGACCAGCAATTTTATTCTTTTTATAGAAATTTATTGTCATTAAAATTACAAAAATATCTAATAAAATAATCCATAAAAGAGCAATAAATCTTAATTTAAAAACGAAAAAGATTATTGACCATAATGCATTTACCACTAATTGAAAATAATAAAGAAATTTTGATTTTGAGTCATTTAGATTTTTTTCACAAATAATACCATAAGAAATACCCATTAAAATATAAATGATTGTCCAAGCTATTGGAAAAGATAACTTTGGCGGTGCAAAAGCAGGTTTACTAAGACTATCATAATCAATAAATCCAGATATAATAAAACCAACAATTCCACCTACTAACAATGGAACTAAAATGTATTTTATATTAGAAATTCTTTTAAAATTTATATTGCCTTTTTCATCAGTAAAAAAATTAAATTTTTTCAAAAAACCACCCTTTCTTTGTATTTATTATATAGTTTATGCAATTATAAAAAGTTTATTAATTGAATAAAAAATAAAATAAAAAAGATAATAATAAAAATAGATGTATAGAAAGGAAATTTAAGATGAATGCATTTTGGATAGATAGTATAAAAGAAATTAAATCAAATGGAGAATTAAAAGAAGATACTAGTGCAGATGTATGTGTTATAGGAGCAGGAATAAGTGGAATTACTACAGCATATTATCTGATAAAAAAAGGTTATAATACTATTATTTTAGACAGAAATAAAATTGGATATGGAGTTACAGGATATACAACAGCAAAAATAACTTCACAACATAATTTAATATATCACTATTTGTCTAAGCAGTATGGAATAAAATTTGCAAAAAAATATTATGAAGCAAATGAAGAGGCAATAAAAAATATAGAAGAAACTATCAAAGAAAATAGTATAGATTGTGATTTTGAAATAAAAGACAATTATATTTATACAGTTAATGAAGAAAATATAGAAAAAATTAATGAAGAAGCGGAAAGTCTAAAATATATAAATATGAATGCTGAAAAAGTAGAAAAAAGTGAATTACCATTTAAAATAAGAAAAGGAATAGTTTTTAAAAATCAGGCGCAATTTAATCCACTAAAATATTTAGAAGGACTTGTAGGATATATTTTAAATAGAGGAGGAAGAATATATACAAATTCATTATGTACAGACATAAAAAGAAAAGATAATGAATATCATGTAAAAGCAAATGGTGTAATATTAGCAACTCAATATCCATTTTTAAAAGTTCCAGGATTTTATTTTGCAAAAATGTATCAAGCTTCATCTTATATAATTGGAATAGAAACAAAGAACGAATTACCAAAAGATATGTATTTGAGTATTGATGAACCTAATTTTTCTTTTAGAACAGCAAAAAATTTATTATTAATAGGAGGAGCTGGACATAAAACTGGTAATAAAGTGGACTATAATCAAACTTATGGAATCCTTGAGAAAAAAGCAAAAGAATTATATCCAGATTGCAATATAAAATACTTTTGGTCTACAAGAGATGCAATAACATTAGATAAAATACCTTATGTTGGAGAATATTCAAATTTAATGCCCAATATGTATATAATGACAGGATTTAATAAATGGGGAATGACTTCATCTAATGTAACAGCAAATATAGTTGTTGATAAAATTACTGGAGGATCAAGTATATATGAAGAAATATTTAAATCAACAAGATATAAACCAATTGTTAATAAAGATGAAAGTAAAAATATGTTAATAGATAGCACAAAATCACTTTTATTAGATAGAATAAAAGCAGAAAATATAGAAGTTGAAGACGTAAAATCTGATTCAGGTGCAATTGTAGATATTGATGGAACAAAAGTAGGTATATATAAGGATAAAACAGGAAAGAATCATTATATAAAACCAGTTTGTACACATTTAGGTTGTATATTAGAATGGAATGATGCAGATAAAACTTGGGATTGTCCCTGTCATGGTTCTAGATATGATAAATTTGGAAAAAATATTTATGATCCAGCAATTAAGAATTTAGAAGTATTTGATTTTAAGGATTAATAAAAAAATCTCCATAAGTTAAAATCTTAACTTATGGAATACATTATTATTTTTATATTATCTAAATCCTCCGCCAGAAGAACCACCAGATGATCTACCACCACTTGAATAGCTTCTTCCACCACTACCAGAACTTCTACTAGAACCACTATAATCATAACTGCTATTTGCTCTAGAATATCCAGCTGAATATCCTTTATAACCAATTTCAGCTAAATCTCTAATTGCAATAGTAGTCATAGTTGTATTTAAAGGAGATAATTGATTAAAGTTAGGATATAATTTACTGAATTGTTCTTCGACTTTGTCAGCTATACCAAGTAATTCAGCAAAAATTAAATATTCTTCCCAAAGATGAACTTCAAAATATTGTCTTTCTGGCATCAAACTAAAATCTAATAAAAATTTCTTTAAACCTTTTAAATGAATAGCATCATCTTTTAACTCAGAACTTACTACTTTTACTGGAACATTTTTATAACCACCAAAAAACTTTTTAACTTGTTTTGTTCCATTGGTTATTAGTCCTTGATTTTGCAAATATGTAGTTTGTTTAGATAGTATAAGTGAATACCAGTTTTCTAAAACAGAATAATTATTTTTACACCATCTTTCAAATTCTTTAGCTTCTAATATTTTATTGCTTCCTGAAGCTTCAATCAATTTACTAAGTAATGTATCCTCAATTTCACTATCTCCATGAATTGTATTAGTAAAATCTATAGCATAATTATTATCTTTAAAACTAAATAAACCGAGCTTTAGTTTTTGTTAATCTTATATAACCATTTTTAATCCACTTTAAAAATATTGCTCCTATGATTCCTTGATATAATGTAGATATAGGAATTATATCAAAATAGTAGCAAACCCAATAAGCTCTTTCTAAATCCTTATTACAAGGTATTTCACGGAAATAATTTACATTATTATCATTAGGCAATACTAATCCATTTACTCCAAAATCAAAATCATTTTTATATTGAGTAGAAGATGTAGAACCACAATTTTTTAAAATAATCATTATTAAAAGCATAATAGGTATTATCACTAAAATGAAAAGCATAGGTGTGAAAAGAATACTATTAAAGCTTAAATTATTATCGTCCTCAACAGTACTGAAAGCAGAATCATATATGTCATTAAATGATTGTGATGATGTATAACTTGTATTAAATAAATTATTTTCAAACCTTACAAGTCCAACCATATATTGACTACTAGATAATCTGCCACCTGAATCAAGCACAATACTTCCATTATTAAAATTTATGCTACCATTATTTCCAAAAGCCCATATTTTTGAATTATCTAAAGAAAATTGTATATCAGAATGAATAGTTATTTTTGCATTACCTGATATAGGTTGGTCTAGATTTAAAAAGTTAAAATAAATACCTTGAGTATCTGTATATTGAGTTACAAAATTACTAATATTATATTTTAAAATATAAGATCTATTTCCATAATTAGAAATTCCCCAACACAATTCAACTCCGTTTGATATATTGTGTAAGCCACATTTATAAGCCTTATTTTCAAATGTAGCACTAGTATTCCAATAAGACAAAGTTTCGTATGTTCTTCCGGAATCATCACTAACACTAAAGTTGGAAACTGATGAATTGCCCAAATTTGTATAAGGTCTAAAACCTTCAGTTCCTTGTGTCAGATTTGCTTGCCAAATCTCAGTAATTGATGCATTACCATTAGAATCAATATAAACATCCATATCAATTTGCTGAATTGAATTAGCCTGAACTTGAGAAATTAGAAAAAATGAAAAGAATAGAATAAAACTTAATAAAACTTTTTTTACAATTCTGATCATAAAAAAATCCCCCTCATTATTAACTAAATAAAATTATAAAAATATAAATTTATAATGTCAATAGAGAAGGAATATAATTTTATACAATTGCATGATGAATATGATTATCAGAAATTTCTTCACTAGGTAACATATAATCAACAATAGCATAAACTAAAGCTCCAAGAAGAGCAGCAATCCAAGATATAGTATAACCAGTAACTAAATATTGTACAATATATAATGTAATAGCACATAATACAAACCCTATAATACCTTTTACTATTGGATGAGTAAATAATGCAGTGAAAGTACTAATTGTAAAATCAAGTACTGCTAAAAGAAATACAGCTAAAGCTATTATCCAGATACTTGAAGAAGAAAAACCAGGTGTAAAAAAAGCAGTTATACCTAAAATAATAATTGCAGTAATCAACCTACCAACTAATTGAGAAATTTTATTTATATTCATAATTAAACCCTACCTTTCTAAAATATTTATTTTAATTATTTCCTAAATAAATATAAATATTCAAAGAAAAATAGGAAATAATAAATATAAAAAAATTATTTTAGTAAAAAGCTTAAAATAATATTGAGAGGAAAAAATATGTTAGTTAATTTTTTAAGAGCAATTATTATTTATATAATAGTATTAGTTGTTATGAGACTAATGGGAAAAAGAGAAATAGGACAACTTCAACCATTTGAATTAGTTATATCAATAATGATTGCAGACTTAGCATCAATTCCAATGACAGATACTGGAGTTCCAATATTTAACGGTATAGTTCCAATATTAAGTCTTCTTGCAATGCATTTACTAATAACAGTATTAAATATAAAATCAGTAAGTATAAGAAAAATTACTTGTGGAAAGCCCACAATTTTAATATATAGAGGAAAAATAGATGAAGAAGCATTAAAAAAAGAAAGATTTACAATTAGTGAACTACAAGAAAGACTAAGAGGAAAAGATGTATTTAATTTAGGAGATGTAGAATATGCCATTTTAGAAACAAATGGAGAAGTTTCAGTAATTCAAAAGCCAAATAAAAGAAATACGATACCAGAAGATTTTAATATTGAGCCTGAATATGAAGGACTTCCTTATGATTTAATTATTGACGGAAAAATAATGTACGAAAATTTAAGTAAAATTGGAAAAGACGAAAAATGGCTACAAAAACAAATTGTAAAATTTAAGACAACACCAGAAAATGTGTTAATAGCAACAATGGACGGTAAAGGAAACTTTTTTTGCCAAAGCAAAAGCCAAGAGAGAAAGAAACGGGAATAGTAAATAAAAATAAAAAATTTAATTAGAGGAGCGAAAATGAGAAGAGAAGCTGTAATTACATTAGTAATTATATTAGTCATATTAATTGGAGAATATTTAACTCAAAACTATTCAAGGAAAACATTAGGCGGAGTACAAGATTCATTAAGAGAATTAAAAGAAGAAATACTTAATCCTGAAATAGAAGTAAGTGAATTAATAGACAAAACAAACCAAATTTATGACAAATGGAAAGAAGATAACCAGTTGCTTTCATATTATTTGGAACATGACGAATTAGAAAAAGTAAATACACAATTTGTATTAGTTAGGGGATTTTTAGAATCAGATACTCCTGTTGATGCAATACCTGAAATAGAAGAAGGTATATATATATTAGAACATATTAAGGAAAAGGAAAAGTTGAGCATGAAAAATGTATTTTAAAGAGCTGTTTTTGGGGACACCTTCCAAAAACAGCTAAAATGCCACAAAAAATAAGCTGTTTTTGGAAGGTGTCCCCAAAAACATCCCCAAAAACATCCCCAAAAACAGCTTATATATTATATTAAATTCATTTTTTTCATTTCATTTTCCAAAACAACCTTATTTTTATCAGATAATTCAACCAAAGGAAGCCTTGGCTTTCCAAAATCGTATCCAATCAATTTTAAAGCATACTTAACTGGAATAGGATTTACTTCACAAAATAATGCGTTAATTAAACTTAAAGATTTAAGTTGCATGTCTAAAGCCTCTTTGTGATTTCCATTTAAATAATTCATAGCCATATCGTGTGTAAACTTAGGGGCTACATTAGATAAAACAGATATTACCCCAAGTCCGCCAAGAGATAATATAGGTACAACTTGGTCATCATTTCCAGAATAAATATGTAAATTATCTCCGCATAACTCAGCTATTTTAGCAATTTGAGAAATATTGCCACTTGCTTCTTTTATAGCTACTATATTAGGAGTTTTAGAAAGTTCCAAGCAAGTTTCAGGTAAAATATTTACGCCTGTTCTACTTGCAACACTATATACAATAATAGGAAGTTTTGTGCTAGAAGCAACTGCAGAATAATGAGCAACGAGTCCGCCCTTGAGTTGTTTTATTGTAATATGGAGTAACAACTAAACAAGCATCTGCACCAACTTCTTCAGCATATTTACTCATAGCCATTGCTTGAACAGTATTGTTTGAACCAGTACCTGCAATAACAGGAACACGTTTTTTTACTACATCAATGACAAACTTGATTGCATCTTTTCTTTCTTTTTCAGTCATTGTAGCTGATTCGCCAGTAGTTCCACAAACAATAAGTGCGTCTACACCATTTTCAATTTGATTTTCAATCATCTCCTCAAAAACTTTAAAATTAATTCCTTGCTCATCAAATGGAGTAGCAAGAGCTGTACCACAGCCTTTAAAAATTATAGGTTTCATATAGAAACTCCTTTCCTTATAACAAATATATGTTATAAGAACAGCAATTATTCTTGCATTGTAATTATGCAATTAAAATAATCACTATTTACATCTAAGGCTAATAAAACCAAGATTATAAATTATTATAATTCCAAAGTTTGCCTTAAAGTAACCAAATAAAATATATCATATTTTATTGACTTTATCAATCAATTAGACTAAAATTTAAATGAAAAACTGAAAAAAGCAAAGAGGTAAACAAATGAAATATTACGAAATATCTCGGAAAGAGTAATGAAGAAATTTTTAAAATTTTGAAAACAGACTCAAATGGGTTAAGCACTAAAGAAGCCAATAAAAGGCTTGAAGAAAATGGCTTAAACATTGTAACGGAAAACAAAAAGCGAGGACCAATATATTTTTTAATAAATTCATTTAAAGATAAATTTATTTTAATCTTGGTAATTCTAGCAATAATTAGCTTAATAAATAAGGACGTACTGGGTGCAATAATTATCATTGTTTTGGGCATATTAAGTGCCTTAATTAGTTTTGCCCAAAATTATTCTACATACAGGTTTAATGAAAAGTTAAAATCTAAATTAAAAAGTAAAACTACAGTCCTTAGAAACAAAGAAAAAGATACACTTATTTACACAGAAAATGTTGTCGTAGGGGACATTATTACTCTTAATGCAGGCTCAATTGTTCCAGCAGATATGGTCTTACTAGAAACAAAAGACCTATTTGTAAACCAATCTGCATTTACAGGAGAAAGTGTACCTGTTGAAAAAATAGCAGGAAAAGCTGGAAAACAAGATGATGATGTGTTCAACATTCCAAATATTTGCTTAATGGGTTCAAATGTAGTTAGTGGAAAAGGCATTGGAGCAGTTATAACAACAGGGTTTGACACATATCTTGGCAAAATGAATAAAGAAATAAGCAAAAAAAGAGAGCCAACCAATTATACCAAAGAAATGGACAGCATAACAAAATTGCTTATCAAATGCATGCTAATTGTTTCAATAGCTGTATTTATACTATTTGGCTTTATTAGAAATAATTGGAGTGAAGCTTTACTTTTTGCTTTATCAGTTGCAGTTGGTATAACTCCAAGTATGCTTCCGATGATAGTAAATGTAAATTTAACTAAAGGAAGTAGAAGCTTAGAGAAGAAGAAAACACTTGTAAAAAATATTAAAGCCATACAAAATTTAGGAACAATAGATACACTTTGCACAGACAAAACAGGAACTTTAACTCAAGATAAAATTGTATTGCAAAAATATATAGACTTAAATGGCGACGAAGATTTATCTATTTTAAAATATGCCTACTTAAACAGTTACTTAAGCACAGGACTAAAAAATATAGTAGATAGAGCTATAATGTCATTTGGAAAAGAACATAAAGTAGACATAGAAGGGTATGTAAAAGTCGACGAAATACCATTTGACTATACCAGAAAAAGAATGAGTATAGTTGTAAAAAAAGATGACTACACATTAATTACAAAAGGTGCATTAGAAGAAATTTTAAAGATTTGTACAAAAGTAAATAATAAAGGTGAAATACAGAATATAACAAAAGAAAAAATTGAAAAAATAGAAGAAAAAGCTAAAGAGTTAGCAACAAAAGGAATGCAAGTAATAGCTATAGCAAGCAAAAAAGAATATTCAGGCGTAAATATATTTAATGCAAAAGATGAGAAAAACATGACATTTATAGGATTAGTAGGATTCTTAGACCCACCAAAGAAAGATGTAAAACAAACTATAAAAGAATTAAAAAAATACGGAATACAAACAAAGGTAATTACTGGAGATAACCAATATGCAACAGAAAATATATGTGGTTTAGTCGGAATTGATGGAGATGTTTTATTAGGTTCAGATTTAGAAAAAATGTCTGATGAAGAATTAAGCGAAAAGGTAGAAGAAGTAAATATATTTGCAAGAATGAACCCAATGCAAAAAGAAAGAATAGTAAAAACACTACGAAATAACGGCCATGTTGTAGGATATATGGGAGACGGAGTAAATGATGCAGCATCTTTACATTCAGCAGATGTAGGAATATGTGTAAATACAGGCGCAGACATAGCAAAAGAATCAAGTGATATTATTCTATTAGAAAAAAGCTTAAAAGTTATATTAGATGGAGTATTGGAAGGAAGAAAAGTATATGCTAATATAGAAAAATACATGAAACTAGAATTAAGTTCAGATTTTGGTGATGTATTTAGCATACTAATAGCAAGTATATTTTTACCATTTTTGCCATTACTACCAATACAAATGCTAATTCAAGATTTCTTATTTCAATTTTCACAAATAGCCATACCTTATGATAGTGTAGATGAAGAATACATAATTAAACCAAGAAAATGGAATACTAAAAATCTAGGAAGATTTATGGTCGTAATGGGCATAACAAGTTCAGCAATAGATGTAATGGCTTTTGCAATATTCTGGTTTGTACTTGGATACAACACACTTGATATGCAAAGTTACTTCCAAACAGCATGGTTTGTAGAATGTCTAATTTCACAAACATTGATAATACATTTTATTCGTACAGAAAAAATACCATTCATACAATCAAGGGCAAGCAAACCACTAACAATAATGTCATTAGTAACAATAGCTGGAACAATATTAGTGCCAATAATCTTGCATGGTATTACAGAGTTTGATTTTGTAATATTACCAATTAAGGTTTACCTAGTTGTGTTAGTACTAAATATATGTTATACTGTCCTAGTGCAAATTATAAAACACGCTTATATAAAGAAATATCACGAATGGTTATAAAATTATAAAAAATACTAAAACATAAGATAAAAAGCCAAAATACAAATAAGGAGAAATGCAATGTTAATGATTGATAAAAGAAAAATCAAAGGAATAACATTAATAGCATTAGTGGTTTCGATTATTATTATCTTAATCATAGCAAGTGTGGCAATTAGCTTAACTGTTGGAAATAATGGAATTATCACAAGAACAGAATCGGCAGTTAGAGAATATGAAATATCAGCGATAAAAGAAAAATTAAGCTTACAACTAGAAAAAGATGAAATTAAAAGCGTAAGATATATGAATACAGACGAAGTAGATAAGCTAATAAATAATAATAGATATAAAGGAAAAATAGGTATATATAGAGAAAATTTGATTTATTTGGGAAATGAGCAAGATGATGAATCACAATATATGAAGGAAAGAGGATTTGAAATAATAAATATGACTCCAGATGAATTCAAATATTATATAGAATTAGGAGTTCTAGAAGATGTTGTAAAAGAAAATAATATTATTGTAGGAAGAGAATTACAAACAAATGAATTTGGGGGTACTATAAAAATAGGAGATAATACCTATGGAATAGGATGGTTTTTAATAGGAAACTATACAGAACAAGAAAAAAATAATAATACTTATCAAAACCAATTTGAAAAATTAGGGTTAAAGGATACTAATCATTCACCTTATTTAGTAAATTATGAAACTGGTGTAGTTCTGAGTATAGAAGGAATGGTTATGTACCAATCACAAGTAATAGTTCACTCATTTAATGATAATTATGATGAATATCTTGCAAGTGCAATAACTTATGTTAATTCATTTACTGAAAAAACAGGTGAGTCTTATGGAAACCTAATTTCTACATCCCTTTATACTGGAAGAATAGAAAATTATGGTGGAGGAATGTCTATATATACTGACAATAACGGACTTCTAGAATACGATGAAAATGGAGCATTAATATTAGATAGTGATAATGCAATTCCAGTATTGGAAATAGACAATAAATTTAAAATAGAAGAAAGCTATTCGATAAATGTAACAATTGAAGGAGATTATATGCAAGCCAATATAATGCCGGTAGATGGCTATGCAAACACAATAGTTGCTTTATCAGATACAGCAAATAGATACTTATCTTGGATAGGAGTATATAAAGGCTATTTACAAGTATATGCATATTATACAGGAAGTCCACTAAAAGATATAACAAGTGAGATTACTAGAGTAGGATTTACAAGTATAGACTTATCACCTTATTTAGGAGAGACTATAAATATACAAGTTGTAGCTACACGAGGAGAAAATGCTATCATCTATATAAATGGAAGTAAAGTACGAACTTTTGAAGTCGGAGATAATAAATTGACATTCCAATATACAACACTAGGAGATTTAAGAGTAGGAAGAAATTTAAAGTTTGTAGGTAAAATATATGAATTTGGAATTTACGGAATAGCAATCAATGAAGCTGGAATACAAAAAAATTGGGAAAGAGCAAAAAAATATGTCGAATAAATTAATAGAGGAGGATGTATGGGACTAAAAGTTCAAAATGTAAGCAAATCTTATGGAGAACAACTTGCAGTAGATAATATATCTTTTGAAATGAATAAACCAGGTGTATTTGGATTATTAGGTACAAATGGTGCAGGAAAATCTACTACAATTAGAATGATATTAGGAATTATAAAAAAAGATTCAGGAACAATTAGTTGGAATGGAAAAGAAGTTGAGAGAAAATACGTAAACTTTGGATATTTACCAGAAGAAAGAGGAATTTATCCTAAAATTAAAATAAACGAACAATTAATGTACTTGGCAAAATTAAAAGGAATGAAGAAAAAAGAAGCAGAAGAATCAATGGATTATTGGCTAAAGAAATTAGAAGTAGAGGAATATAAATATTTAACTGCAGAAAAACTATCTAAAGGAAATCAGCAAAAAATACAGTTTATTACAGCTGTAATACATAACCCAGAGTTATTAGTAATTGATGAACCTTTTAGCGGATTAGATCCTATAAATACAGAATTATTAAAATCTGCTATTTTAGAGCTAGTTGAAAAAGGAACATACATAATAATGTCAAGCCATCAGATGGCATCTATAGAAGAATTCTGTACAGACATATTAATATTAGATAAAGGAAAAACAATTCTTCAAGGTAATTTAAAAGAAATAAAAGATAGTTATAAAGCTAATAGAGTAGAATTAATAACAAAAGCTGATGTTTCAAAAGAAATAAAAGATGAAGGGCTAATAATAATAAAAGAATTAGACAACAGATATGAAATTGCTATAAATGATGAATTGCAAGCTCAAAACCTATTAAAAAAGCTTGTATCAAAAAATATAGAAATAGAAAAAATGGAAGTTAAAAAACCTAGCCTTAATGATATTTTTATAGAAAAGGTAGGTGACAAATAATGAGAAGTTTATTTACAGTAATTTCTTTTACCATTAAAGATATGGTAAAAAGAAAATCTTTTATTATTTCAAATTTAATAATATTATTAATTATAGTAATAGGATTTAATATTCCTAATTGGATAAGCGGAGTAACAACAGAAGCTACAAAAATAACTATTTTAGATAATGAAGATATATTTGAAGGAAGATTAGAGAGCTTACATGACCAATTTTTAGAGTTGGGGTATGATGTTCAAGTAGATAAAACAAGTACGAGAGATCAAATTCAAGAAAAGGTAAAAAGTGGTGAAATGTCTTCAGCAATAATTCTAACAGAAACAGATAGTGGAATATTTTTTGAATATTTAATTGATAGTATGGGATTAGGAACAACTGCACCAACGGAAGTTATAAATGCAATTCAATTAACATATCAAAATATGCAACTAGAAAAACTAGGAATACCAGAAGATAAATTACCAACACTAAATATGGAAAGCAATATATCAGTTACATCACTTTCATCTGATGAAACATCAAGTAATATATTGGTAATGATGCTTTTATCTATAGTATTATTTTATGCAATATATTTCTATGCATATCAAGTATCAAGTGCAATTACAGTAGAGAAAACATCAAGAATAATAGAAACATTAGTAACATCAACTAGTCCAAGAATAATTGTATTAGGAAAAACAATAGGTATTGGAATAGTAGGTATAGCTCAAACCATTATATTAATATTAGTTGCAGTAATTTGTGCACAGGTATTTTTACCACAAGAGACAGTTCAGGTGATATTTGAAATGATGAAAATAAGTCCACAGATGATTGCAATAATAGCAATATATTATTTATTAGGATACTCATTATATGCAATGTTATATGCTTTAACAGGCTCAACCGTTTCAAAACCGGAAGAGGTACAATCAGCTAATGGACCAGTTGCAATATTAGCAGTAATAGGATTTTACTTATCTTATTTCACAATGATGAATCCAACAAGCAGTTTAAATGAATTAGCAGCTATTATTCCAATTTCATCACCGTTCTGTATGCCTTTTAGAGTAATGATGGGACTTTCAAATATTAATGAAATATTACTATCAATAGCAATTTTAATTGTAACAATAATTATAGTAGCACACATTTCGATTAAAATATATTCTTCAGCAATATTAAATTACGGAGAAAAAATCAACTTAAAGAAAATGTTTAAAATGTATAAAAGCAAAGAATAAATTTATATAAAAAGGGGTTGACTAAATTTAAACTTGTTTAGTTAGCTCTTTTTATATATAATATAGAAAATAAATGAGGTAAGAAATATTGAAAGAATATTATGATTTTTTAGGATTGGAAAATAAATATAATATAAATGATATAATTCTAACAAGTTCAAAGAATAGAGAAATACTATTAGGAGGAAAATTTTATTATCCAATTATAGAAACTAATATAAATAATAAAGTAATAATATCATGTTCACCAAGATACTTTGAAAATTTAAAAAAATATTTGAAAAACATAGAACATAAAGATATTTTAGAAAAATTTGCAAGTAAATATTTAGACAAATATGAAATAAAAATCATGTACAGACTAGCTAAAGATTCTGAAGAAAGCAAAATTAATTGTGAAAATGTAATTTTAATAGATGAAAGTCAAAAAGACTTCTTTTATAACATAGTTAAAAAAGAAAAAAACGAAAAATATAAAGAAGAAAAATGGAAAGAATTTAATAAAATAAAAGCACCTTATGGGATAAATTATGGAGTTATAAAAGACGAGAAAATAGTATCATTAGGATATGTTTCAAATGTAATTAATAATATGGCAAATATAGTTATTCAAACTGAAGAAAGCTATAGAAATAATGGATTAGCTTCAAAAGTTGTAGAAAAGATTTCTAGAAAATGCCTAAAAAGAAAATTAATACCTACGTATTGGGTCAGCAAAGAAAATATAATATCACAAAAAGTGGCGAAAAATGATGGTTTTAAATTTTTAGCAAAAGAAAAAGCAATATTTATTAATTGACTTAAATATTGTGGCATTGTATAATAATAAAAATTAAAGGTTCGTGTAAAATTAATACGGAGGCGAAAAAATGTTAGAAGGCAAATTTGTGCATTTACATATACATAGCGAATTTAGTTTATTAGATGGAGCAAATAGAATAAAAGATTTACCGGTAAGAGCAAAAGAATTAGGAATGGATGCCATGGCGATAACAGACCATGGTGTTATGTTTGGTGCAATAGATTTTTACAAAGCTTGCAAAGCAAATGGTGTAAAGCCAATAATAGGCTGTGAAGTTTATGTAGCACCTAGAACAATGAAAGATAAAGACCCAGTTTTAGATTCAAAATATAATCATTTAATACTTCTTGCTAAAGATAATAATGGTTATAAAAACTTAATTAAACTAGTATCTCTAGGCTTTACAGATGGATTTTACTATAAACCACGTATAGATAAAGAAGTTTTGGAAAAATATCATGAGGGCATAGTTTGCTCAAGTGCCTGTTTAGCAGGTGAAATCCCATCAAAAATATTACAGGGAGATATAGAAGGAGCAAAAAAGTCAGCTCTTTGGTTTAAAAACTTATTTGGAGAAGACTATTATTTGGAAATACAAAATAATGGAATAAAAGACCAAGTAATGGTAAATCAGAAGTTAATACAGATGGCAAGAGAACTAGATATACCACTTTTAGCTACAAATGATTCACATTATTTAAGAAAAGAAGATGCATATAATCATGAAGTATTATTATGCATTCAAACAGGCAAGAAAATGTCTGACCCAGATAGAATGAGATTCGAAACAGATGAATTATATGTAAAATCACCTGAAGAAATGATGGAATACTTTAAAAATGTACCAGACGCTATTGAAAATACAGTAAAAGTAGCAGAAAAATGTAATGTCGAATTTGAATTTGGACATACAATATTACCTAATTATGATGTACCAGAAGAATTTGCAACACATTTTGATTATCTAAAAAAATTAACAGATGATGGAATAAAAAATAGATATGGAGAAAACCCACCACAAGAAATTTGGGATAGAGAAGAGTACGAGTTAGGTGTAATTAACAAAATGGGTTATACTGATTACTTCTTAATTGTGTGGGATTATGTGCATTATGCAAAATCTAACGATATACCTGTAGGACCTGGGCGTGGCTCTGGAGCAGGTTCAATAGTAGCTTATGCAATAGAAATAACAGATATTGATCCAATAAAATATGGACTTATTTTCGAAAGATTTTTAAATCCAGAAAGAATAAGTATGCCCGATTTTGATATAGATTTTGACTATGAAAAAAGACAAGATGTTATAGATTATGTTGCAAAAAAATATGGTCATGACCATGTTTCTCAGATTATAACTTTTGGAACTATGTCTGCAAGAATGGTTATAAGAGATGTTGCAAGAGTACTAGATATTTCTTATGCAGAAGCGGATAAGCTAGCCAAAATGATACCTAATGAGCTTCATATAACAATAGCGAAAGCAATGGAGCAAAACAAAGAATTAAAAGATTTATATGATGGAAATAATGAAATACATAATTTATTAGATATAGCAATGGCTTTAGAAGGACTTCCAAGACAGGCTTCAACACATGCTTGTGGAATAATAATAGCCCGTGAGCCAGTTGTAAATTATGTTCCTCTTTATGCAAGAGATGATATAATTTCAACACAATATATAATGACAACACTTGAAGAACTAGGACTTCTAAAAATGGACTTTCTAGGTTTGAGAACATTAACTGTTATAAGAGATGCTATAGAATTAGTAAAAAAGAATAAAGGCATAGATGTAGTATTTGATAAAGAAATGAATGATCCTAAAGTATATAAATTATGGCAGGATGGAGATTCGGTTGGAATATTCCAGTTTGAATCACAGGGAATGACAAACTTCATGAAAGAATTAAAGCCCGACTGTCTAGAAGACATTATAGCAGGTGTATCACTTTATAGACCTGGACCAATGGACCAAATTCCAAGATACATAGCAAATAAAAAAGATCCAGATCATGCAGTATATACACATCCAAGTTTAAAACCAATACTATCAGTAACTTATGGTTGCATGGTTTATCAAGAGCAAGTAATGCAAATAGTTAGAAACCTAGCAGGGTACTCATTAGGAAGAGCTGACCTAGTAAGACGTGCTATGGGAAAGAAAAAGCTAGATGTAATGGCAAAAGAAAGAGAAAACTTTGTACATGGAAAATTAGATGAAAATGGAAATGTAGAAATACCAGGTTGTGTAAGAAATGGTATAGATGAAGTTTCAGCAAATAAAATATTTGATGAAATGGCTGAATTTGCAAAATATGCATTCAACAAATCTCATGCTGCTTGTTATGCAGTAGTAGCATATAGAACAGCATATTTAAAAGCATATTACCCAGCAGAATTTATGGCAGCAATGCTTAATAGCTTTTTAGGAAATTTAGACAAAGTACCAATATATATTGATGAATGTAAAAAGAAAAACATAGAAATATTAAAACCAGATATAAATGAAAGTTTTACAAAATTTACTGCTTCAGGAAATTCAATTAGATTTGGACTTGGAAGTATAAAAAATGTTGGACTTCAAGCCGTAGACAATATAGTAAAAGAAAGAGAAGAAAATGGTAAATTTAAAGATTTTACAGATTTTTGTGAAAGAATTTATGGTGAATCAGTAAATAAAAAATGTGTAGAAAGTTTAATAAAGGCAGGAGCTTTTGATAATTTAGGAAAAACAAGAGCTACATTAATTGCATCATTTGAAAGTATAATTGATATGATTGCTGATTCTAAAAATAGGGATTATGCTGGACAAGTAACAATGTTTGACATGGGAAGTGAAGATAGTGAAATGCAAAAAATGAAATATAACTATACAGAACTTCCAGAATATTCTGAAAAAGAATTATTATCAATGGAAAAGGAAATGCTAGGAATATATATTTCTGGTCATCCACTTGAAAAATATAAAAGCTTAATAGAAAAAATAGCAAATGTAAATATATTACAATTAAAAGAAGCAACAGAAACAATGTCAAGTGACGACGAGGCTGCTCTAAATAGCCAATCAGCAGATAATACTCAAATAATTACAGAAAAACAAAATGTTGTAAAAGATGGAGAAAGAGTAAGACTTATTGCAATCATAAACAAAGTAAAAAAGAAATTTACAAAGACAAATAAAATAATGGCTTTTGTAACTGTAGAAGACTTATATGGAACTTGTGAGGTTATAGTATTTGAAAGTTGTTATAATAAATGTTCTAATATATTAATGGAAGAATCAATCGTAGCAATAGATGGTAGAATAAGCATGAAAGAAGATGCTGATGCAAGTATAATTGCTAATTCAATTGTAGATATAGAAGATGAAGAAAGCCTTAGAAACTTAATGAATGAAGGATTTCATAAAAATATAAACTATAGAGAAAAAGATAATTTCGAAAATGATTTAAAAAACATCCCAAAAAG
This sequence comes from uncultured Clostridia bacterium, assembly GCA_944391745.1. Lineage (GTDB taxonomy): Bacteria > Bacillota > Clostridia > TANB77 > CAG-508 > CAG-793. Next base: position 13,767 of record CALXUS010000001.1, on the reverse strand, counting down.
AAAAAAATTAATATTAGAAATTACAAATCTTGATGAAATCAATAAGGAAAAACTTAGAGGAGCAATAAGATTTTTTATGGGAGAAAAAAACAACACACTAATTTTTGTTAAACAAGGAGAAAAATTGAGTAGTTGTGGAGCAATTTATGCAGATGATGAAATAATTAATGAATTCAGTGAAATCGTAGGAAAAAACAATGTTATTTATAATTAGTTATAAAAACTCTAATAAAAGTAAATATATAAAATTAAAAAAAGTACTTGAAAAAAATATTAAACAGTGATATAAAATACTTGTATGTGGTTTCTATTAAAATTGGTACGATAGAGAACGACTACTGAATTTAAATGGTTTAAATTCCATAATAGTAGGATAGGCTAAAAAAAAACGCTTTTTTAGCCTATCTTTTCTTTTTTATTGGATTTTCTACAAAAAGGAGGGTAAAATGAAATACATTTTTGTTACAGGAGGAGTAGTGTCAGGACTTGGAAAAGGAATGACAGCAGCTTCATTAGGAAGATTATTAAAAAATAGAGGTTATAAAGTAGTAAATCAAAAATTTGATCCATATATTAATGTTGACCCAGGAACAATGAGTCCTTATGAACACGGAGAAGTTTTTGTAACAGATGATGGGGCTGAAACAGACTTAGACTTAGGTCATTATGAAAGATTTACAGATGAAAATCTTTCAGGTAATTCAAGCATTACAAGTGGAAAAATATACTTAGAAGTAATTGAAAAAGAAAGAAAAGGAGACTATTTAGGAAAAACTGTTCAGGTAATTCCACATATAACTGATGCAATAAAAGATAAAGTATATAAATTTAAAGATAAAGCAGTAGATGTTGTAATTACTGAAATAGGTGGAACCGTTGGAGATATAGAAAGTGGACCAATGCTAGAAGCCATTAGACAAATAGGCATTGAGCAAAAAGAAGAAGATACAGTATTTATTCATGTAACATTATTACCATACATTTCTGGTTCAAATGAATTAAAGTCAAAACCAACGCAACATTCTGTAAAAGAATTACAAGCATTAGGAATTATGCCAGATATATTAGTATGTAGAGCTGATACAAAAATTCCAGATGCTATGAAAGAAAAAATTGCGTTATTCTGTAATGTAAAAAAGGAAAATGTAATAGAAAATAAAACAGTTTCAAACTTGTATGAGCTTCCTTTAATGCTAGAAAAAGAAGGTTTAGCAGATGCGGTTTGCAAAAAGTTAAATCTAAAAAATAATACACCTCACAATGAAAAATGGGAAGAATTAGTCAAAAAAATCAAAAAAGCCAATAGTAAAACAGTTAATATAGCAATAGTAGGAAAATACACAAAATTAGAAGATTCATATTTATCTGTAATTGAAAGTGTAAAACATGCTGGATATGAAAATGAAGTAAAAACAATAGTAGAATTAGTGGATAGTGAAAAAATAAATAAAGAAAATGTAAAAGAAGAGCTAAGCAAATATGATGGAATAATAGTTCCAGGAGGATTTGGTAATAGAGGAATTAATGGAATGATAGAAGCAATAAAATATGCTAGAGAAAATAACATTCCATTTTTGGGTATTTGCTTAGGAATGCAAATGGCAGTAATAGAATTTGCTAGAGATGTATTAAAATTAGAAGATGTAAATTCAGAAGAATTTGAACCAAATGCAAAAAATTTGGTTATACATATAATGAATGAACAAAAGAAAGTAAAAAATAAAGGTGGAACAATGAGGCTTGGTGCATATCCTTGCATACTAAAAGAAGGAAGCAAAGTACTAAATATGTATGGAACCAAAGAAATATCAGAAAGACATAGACATAGATATGAATATAATAATGATTATAGAAAACAAATGGAAGATAAAGGCTTAGAAATTGTAGGAACTTCGCCAGATAATAAATTAGTTGAAATAGTAGAATTAAAAAATCATCCATTTTTTGTAGCTTGTCAGTTTCATCCTGAATTTAAATCAAGGCCAGATAGACCTCATCCATTATTTGTTGAATTAGTTGCAAAAAGTATAAAATAATATAATTGTGAATATTTTGTGAAAATTAGCAATCTCTATTGACAATTGCTAAAAAAAGATATAAAGTATTAGCAGTCATTAAGAAAGAGTGCTAAATAAAATGAAAGCACAAAAACAACATATTATACCAAAAATGGCATACAATAAAATGACTATTAATAAGGAGGTAATTTATATGTTAAAACCATTAGGAGACAGAGTTGTTGTAAAAATGTGTGAAGCAGAAGAAACAACAAAGAGCGGAATTATTTTATCAAGTGGAAGTAAAGAAAAACCACAAATTGCAGAGGTAATTGCAGTAGGACCTGGAGGAAAAGTAGATGGTGAAACTGTTGAAATGCAAGTAAAAAAAGGAGATAAAGTAGTCCTAAATAAATATGCAGGAACAGAAATAAAATATGAAGGAGAAGACTATATAATAGTTAGACAAAGCGATATATTAGCTTTAGCTGAATAATAATAAAAAATGCCGATATGGCGTTTGCCATTAAAGACATCAAAGAATGGATTGTAAAGAATAATTAATATTTTAAAATTATTAAAGGAGGAATTTGTTATGGCAAAGGATATAAAATTTGGCGAAGATGCCAGAAAAAAATTATTAAATGGTGTTAACAAATTAGCTGACACAGTAAAGGTCACATTAGGACCAAAAGGAAGAAATGTAGTTCTAGACAAAAGCTATGGAGCTCCATTAATAACAAATGATGGTGTTACAATAGCAAAAGAAATAGAATTAGAAGATAAATTCGAAAACATGGGTGCACAACTTGTAAAACAAGTTTCTGAAAAAACAAACGATGTTGCTGGTGATGGTACAACAACAGCAACAGTTTTAGCACAAGCTATGTGTAGAGAAGGTGTAAAAAATGTTGCAGCAGGTGGAGACCCAATGGCTATAAAAAGAGGAATGGACAAAGGAACAGAAGCAGCAGTTGCAGCATTAAAGAAAATAAGCTCACCTGTAAATGGAAAAGATGACATAGCAAGAGTTGCAAGCATTTCAGCTAACAACGAAGAAGTTGGAAACCTAATTGCAGATGCAATGGAAAAAGTTACAACAAATGGTGTTATAACAATTGAAGAATCAAAAACTTCAAATACAGAACTAAATGTAGTAGAAGGTATGCAATTTGACAAAGGTTATGTATCACCATATATGGTAACAGATACAGAAAAAATGATTGCAGATATGGATAATCCATACATTTTAATCACAGATAAGAAAATAGACAACATCCAAGAAATACTTCAATTACTAGAAAATGTAATGAAGATGTCTGGAAAACTAGTTATTATATGTGATGATATAGAAGGCGAAGCTCTATCTACATTAATACTAAACAAATTAAGAGGAGTACTTAACGTAGTAGCAGTTAAAGCACCTGGATATGGCGACAAACGTAAAGAAATGCTACAAGATATAGCAGTTTTAACAGGTGGTGAAGTTATAACTTCAGACTTAGGCTTAGAGCTTAAAGATACTCAAATAGAACAACTTGGTAGAGCAAAACAAGTTAAAGTAGAAAAAGATAAAACAATAATAGTAGATGGTAACGGAGACAAACAACAAATTGCAGACAGAGTAGGACAAATAAGAGCTCAAATAAATGAAGAAAAGAGCGACTATGAAAAAGAAAAATTACAAGAAAGACTAGCAAAACTTGCTGGTGGAGTAGCTGTAATTGGAGTTGGTGCTGCAACAGAAGTCGAAATGAAAGATAAAAAATTAAGAATCGAAGATGCATTATCTGCAACAAAAGCAGCTGTTGAAGAAGGAATAGTTGCTGGTGGTGGAACAGCATATATCAACATCATACCAGAAGTTGCAAAAGCTGTTGAAAAACTTGAAGGAGACGAAAAGATTGGTGGAAAAATCATCTTAAGAGCTCTAGAAGAACCAGTAAAACAAATTGCTGTAAATGCAGGATTAGAGCCAGCTGTAATACTTGAAAAAGTTAAAGCAGAAAAAGAAGGCGTTGGATTTGATGCTAAAAATGAAGTTTACGTAGATATGAAAAAAGCCGGAATAGTAGATCCAACTAAAGTTTCAAGAAGTGCTCTTCAAAATGCTGAATCAATAGCATCAATGATACTTACAACAGAAAGCATTGTAACAGACATTCCAGAGAAGAAAGAATGTGGCTGTGATAACCATGCGGAGAATAATGGAATGGGTGGAATGTACTAATAAATAATTAAATAATAATAAGCCTAGTTGTAGAAAAGCAACTAGGTTTTTATTTTAAAATAATTAAAATTGGTAATAATATAATATTGAAATATATTTTTAGTTTATATATAATGTAAAAAATAAGTTCGTTATGTAAGGAGCAAATATGAAATCAAAAGAAAATGGTATTACATTACTTGTACTTGTAATTACAATAATTGTAATAATCATATTAGCAGCAGTAACATTAACTATTACAATTGGTGATGAAGGAATAGTTCAATTAACTGAAAATACTATTACACTATATAATGAAGTAACAGAAAAAGAGCAAAATAATATAAATGATTTTGTACAAAATTTTAATGAAATATTAAGTGAAAGATAAAGAGGGGAAAATATTTAACCCTTCTTTATTTTTAAATAATCATTGAAAAAAATAGATTGATATTATAAAATATAATAGAAAAAAATAGAGAAAAGGTATAGATAATGAAAAAGAAATTAATAAGCATTTTATTAGTGATAATACTTTGCTTGCTTTATACAAACTTTTGGAATATAAGCAAGGCTGAAAGTGTAAAAACAATGAAAATTGTAATAGATCCAGGACATGGAGGATATGAGACAGGAGCCGTAAACTATGATGACGGAATAATTGAAAAAGATATTACATTAAAAACAGCTAGATATTTAAAAGAATATTTAGAAGAATACTATGGAGTAGAAATAATAATGACTCATAATAGCTTAGACAACAATACTGAGATGTCCGTTTTAGATAGAGGTATGGTTGCAAGAAATAATAATGCGGATTTATTACTATGTTTACATTATAATGCAGCTTCTTCTGGAACATCTTGGCATGGTGCGGAAGTTTATGTAACAGATAACACTTCATGTTATAAATACAAACAAGAATCGACAGAAATAGGAAATCTTATATTAAGAAATTTATCAAATTTAGGAATATATAATAGGGGAGTAAAAACTAGACTTTGCAATGATACAGGTCCTAAATGGGAATATTCTGATGGAACAAAGGCAGATTATTATGGAATAATTAGATATGCTATGAAGGGCGATAGTGAAGATAGAGGACCAGATATAACAAAAGGAACAGGAATAACATCAATTCTTATTGAACACTGCTTTATAGCAGGTCAAGATGTTCAATACATAAATACCGATGCAAAATTAAAAAAGTTAGCAGAAGCTGATGGACAAGCTATTGTAGAACACTATGGATTAAAATTGAAAAAAGATATAGTATCTGAAATAATATTAAATAAAACAAATGTTAATTTAATCGTTGGAGAAAAAACAAAAATTGATTATACAATTAATCCAACAACTGCTGTAAATAAAAAAATAAATTGGTCAACGAATAACAGCAAAATTGCAAGTGTTGATCAAAATGGAAATATTACTGCAACAGGAGAAGGAACAGCAACAATCACTGCTACTGCTGATGGAAACGATAAAGTGTTTTCACAGGTTAAAGTAGAAGTAACAGATCCAAAAATTACTATACAAAATGGCGAAAAAGCAAGTATGATTATAAATACAAAGATGCAATTATTTACAGATACAGGAGTGGAAAACAGTAAAATAACATGGAAATCTAATGACAATAATATAGCAACTGTTGATGAAAATGGAATAGTAACAGCAGTAGGTGAAGGTACAACAGTAATAAATGCAAATTACGAAAAATATAACAAAACAGATACAATACAAATAACAGTAAATAAATTAAACGATAACGAAAATATACAAATAGAGGATTACAAAGAAGAAAATGGTGTTATATCTAATTTCCCACGAGAAGTAGACACAAAAGAATTTGCTAATCATATAAAACTATCAGAAGGACTTAAAGCCAAAATTAATTCAGAAGAATTTGTGGGCAGTGGAACAAAAGTTGAAATTTACAGAGGAGACGATTGTATACAAACTTATGAATGTAAATTATATGGAGATGTAAATGGAGACGGAAAAATTTCAGTTATGGACTATGTAAAAATAAAAAATCATATTTTAAAATATAAAATATTATCTGATAGTTTTTATTGGAGTGTGGCTGATGTTAATAATGATAATAAAGTATCAGTAATGGATTACGTTAAAATTAAAAATGACATTTTAGGAGTTAAAAAATTAGATTTAAGATAAAATATATTGAAAATGGAAGGAATAGTTATGAAAAAAATATTAAAAATAAGTATACTATTAGGAATTTTATTATTTTTAAGCCTATTAGTATCTAATGTAAAAGCAGCATCATTAAAGGTTACAACATCTAACTCTAACCCTACTGTAGGAGATACTTTTACAATAACAATTTCAGGAGGTGATGGAGTTATAAAATCAGTTACATCATCTAATACAGGAGTTGTTACTGTTGAAAGTACAAACTGGGTAGATAGAGAAGGAACAAAAATAACAGCAAAAGCTGTTAGTCAAGGAAGTGCTACTATCACAGTAGTACCTGATGAAGTTGTTACACCAGATGAACAATACATTACAGGAAGTGGTTCAGTTACTATAAATGTCAAAGCAAAACAGACTGAAACAAATAATTCATCAAATTCTGGTACATCTACATCAAATAACACAAATAATTCAAATTCAGGAAATTCAAATAAAAAGAACCAATCGAAAGATAATAATAACAATAAGCCAAATACAAATAAAGAAGCAGTAAAAAATGTTGTTCAAACTGAAACCGAAGAAGAAGCAACACCACAATTTGGCATGAATTCACTTATGCTAAATGCAGTAGATGAAAATGGAGAAAAACAAGAAATAAATTATACTCCGACATTTAATATAGATACTTATGAATATACAGCTGAAATAGAAAGCAACATAGTTGACATAGAAGTATTAACAGAAGCGGGAGAATATAATGAATATGTAAAAGTGGAAAAGCCAGAAACATTTAACATAGGTGAAAACATAATAAAAATTTCAATGCAAAAAGATGACCAAAGTGTTACTTATGTCATAAAAATTAACAAAAAAGAAAGCAATGAAATAGAACAAGAAGTTGATGAAAAAGAGAATGAGTCAAACTCACCAAAAAGTACATTAATTTCATTCACCATTCCACAATTCATAACTGTAATATTAACAATTTGTTTATTAGAAGGACTAATTCTAAAATTACCATGGAAAAAAATGATAAATTCATGTAAAAGAAAAAAAGGTTTTGGACTTTATGATGAAGATGAAGATGAAAACGAAAATAAAAAATAAAAAGAAAGGTTAAAAAAATATGTGTCAAATTATTTGTCAAAACGAATTTCAAACAAAGGAATATGCTAAAAATTTAGCAGGAATATTGAATAAAGGTGATGTTTTAGTTCTTTCAGGAGAATTAGGCGCTGGAAAAACAAAGTTTGTAGAAGGAATATTAGAACACTTTAACTTGCAAGATGAAATCTCTAGCCCAACATTCACAATAGTAAATGAATATAAAAATGATGAAATCAGTATATATCATTTTGATTTATATAGATTATCAGATATTTACGAATTTGAAAACATTGGAGGAGAAGAATATTTTTCAAGAGGAATATGTATATTTGAATGGGGGGAACTTATTGAAGATATTTTGCCAAATGATTATATAAAAATTTCTTTTGAAAAAAATGATAATAATCCAGATGAAAGAATTCTAAATATAGAAACATTTGGTGAAAAATATAATAATATTGATTTTAATAGTTTTGTGGGTAACCAATAAACTAACTAAGCTATATAATCAAAGCTTTACTATTTACATAAAATGTGATAAAATAATATTGTTCACAGTTGTTGAAGGGAGTGATATATGTGAACAAAAAGTTTTGGTTAGTTTGTATAACGGCTTCACCATGGGTAGAAGGAAAGGAGCCTACACCACCTTGCTACAGGTTGTTTCGGGTGAGTACAAATAACTATTTTGACGTTACAGTTCCTCTTAACACACTAGCGTATGGATTCATTGAAACGGATGAATCCGAAGAGGAGGTGCTAAGCAAGATAGTATCTCTGAACTCAAATCGAACCGATATGATCTCTAAATTCGACATTTTGTCTTCGGTAATGGACAAGCTCTATGTACCTGGACAAGTTCTTACACTTCCAAATGGAAACAAAATAATAATAAACGCGGATTTAGGAACCGCAGTTATGTGCACAGAAAAAACGATACCAATTTAACACTCCAGCCCTGAGGAAGACCTCTTCCTTGGGGCAGTTTTTTGCTTTAAGTATTGTAAAGTAAAAATATTTATGTTAATATTTATAAATAATAGAAAAAATATTAAGAGAGAGGAAAACAATGAAAGATCAAAAATACATTAGAAATTTTAGCATAATAGCACATATAGACCATGGAAAATCAACATTGGCAGATAGACTAATTGAGATGACAGGAGTTCTTTCAAAAAGAGAAATGTCAGAACAAGTGTTAGACAACATGGACATAGAAAAAGAAAGAGGAATAACCATAAAATCTCAAGCTGTTAGAATGAAATATAATGCTAGAGATGGGCATACTTATGAGCTAAATTTAATAGATACTCCAGGGCATGTAGATTTTAACTATGAAGTATCAAGAAGTTTAGCAGCTTGCGAAGGTGCTGTTTTAGTAGTAGATAGTACTCAAGGGGTTGAAGCTCAAACATTAGCAAATGTATATTTAGCATTAGATAATAATTTAGAAATTGTTCCTGTAATAAATAAAATAGATTTACCAAGTGCAAGACCTGATGAAGTAAAACAAGAAATAGAAAATATAATTGGAATTCCAGCTGAAGATGCTCCATGCATTTCTGCAAAAACAGGACTAAATGTTGAAGAAGTTTTAGAAAAAATAGTAACAGATATTCCTGCACCAAGTGGTGATGTAAGCAAACCTCTTAAAGCTCTTATATTTGACTCAATATACAATGATTATAAGGGTGCACTTGCCTATGTCAGAATTAAAGATGGAACAGTAAAAGTTGGTGATGAAATAAAGCTAATGTCAACAAATAAACATTTTACAGTTACAGAGGTTGGATATTTTGAACCAGGAAAATATGAGCCAGCTAATGAGCTTTCAGCAGGAGAAGTTGGATATATAGCTGCAAGTATAAAAAGTTTATCAGATATTAGAGTTGGTGATACAATAACAAATAATGAAACTCCAGCAAGAGAGCCTCTTCCAGGATACAAAAAAGTAAATCCTATGGTATACTGCGGACTTTACCCAATGGATGGAAGCGATTACGAAAATTTAAAAATTGCATTAGAAAAACTACAATTAAATGATGCGGCATTAGAATTTGAACCTGAAACATCAACTGCATTAGGCTCAGGCTTTAGATGCGGATTCTTAGGCTTATTACATTTGGAAATAATTGAGGAAAGACTAGATAGGGAATTTGATTTAAGTTTGATTACAACAGCACCATCAGTTATATACAAAGTTTACAAAACAGATGGTGAAATTATAGACATATATAATCCAAGTGATTTACCACCTCAAACACAAATAAACAAAATAGAAGAACCTTATGTAGATGCAAGTATAATGGTACCAAAAGACTTTGTAGGAAATGTGATGACATTATGCCAAGATAGAAGAGGTATATACATTGATATGAAATATTTAGACGAAAATAGAGTAACATTAAAATATGAGTTACCATTAAATGAAATAATCTATGACTTTTTTGATGCATTAAAATCTAGAACAAAAGGCTATGCTTCACTAGATTATTATTTTAAAGAATATAAGCAATCAGAATTAGTTAAACTTGATATATATGTTAATAATGAAAAAATAGATGCACTTTCATTTATAGTACATAAATCAAATGCTTATAACAAGGGAAGAACATTAGTAGAAAGATTAAAAGGTGAAATTCCAAGACAATTATTTGCAATACCAATTCAAGCAGCAATAGGTGGACAAATAATTGCTAGAGAAACAATATCTGCATTAAGAAAAGATGTACTAGCAAAATGTTATGGTGGAGATATTACAAGAAAGAAAAAATTATTAGAAAAACAAAAACGTGGAAAGAAACGTATGAGGGAGTTTGGAAATGTTGAAATTCCACAAGAAGCATTTTTAAATGTATTAAGAGGAGGAAATGAAGAAGGAAAATAATTTTTTTCACTTGGAACGGTTCCTTTAAAAAAATTAAAACATAGAATTTTGGAAAAGGACCTTCATTGAAGAAAAAGGGAGGCACTGATGATAGATAATTTAAAAGCAAGACAAGTATTAAAAAAATATATAGAAAAATATGATTTCTCAAATCCAAGAATAAAACTTAAAGCAGCACACATTTATAGAGTAGCTGACGTTTCAAAACAAATAGCTACAGAACTAAAATTAACAAAGGAACAAATAGATTTAGCAGAATTAATAGGACTTTTGCATGATATAGGCAGATTTGAACAATTAAGAATATATGATACTTTTAGTGATAGAGAATCAATAAATCATGCTGAAATGGGAGTAAAAGTATTAAAAGAAAATAATTTTATAAAAGAATTTTGCAATGATGAAAAATATTATGATATAATATTTACATCAATATTAAATCATAATAAATACAAAATTGATGAAACCTTGAAAGGAGAAACCTTACTCCAATCAAAAATAATTAGAGATGCTGATAAAATAGATATTCTTAATTTATTAGTATTTGAATCTTTTGAAACTCTATTCAAAAAGAAAGAGATAATAAATGAGCCAATTACAGAAAAAGTTCTTTCTACAATGTTAGAAGGAAAGCAAATAGAAAGAAAGTATCAAAAAACATCTATGGATGATTGGGCTTCAAACTTAGGATATATATATGATATAAATTTTAAACCAAGTTTTAAAATTTTAAAAGAAAAAGGATATGCAGATAAAATTATAGATAGAACCCCAACACCAGAAATGGAAGAAATAAGAAAGTATATAAATAAATATATAGATGAAAAAATAGCTGATTAATAAAAGAAAGGAGGACTCTGTGGAGGAAAATCAAGACATAATAGAAGGAAGAAATAGTGTAATAGAATTATTAAAATCTGGAAAAGATATTAATAAGCTATATGTACAAAAAGGTGAAAAACATGGATCAATTTCAGAAATATTAAAATTAGCAAAACAAAATAAAGTTGTAATACAAGAAGTAGACAAAATAAGACTAGACAAAATGAGTGAAACACATAATCACCAAGGTGTTATAGCAATAGCTCCACCTTATGAATATTGTGATGTTGATGATATTTTAGATGAAGCAAAACAAAGAAATGAAGACCCTGTAATATTTATACTAGACGGAATAGAAGATCCACATAATTTAGGCTCTATAATTAGAACTGCAGAATGTAGTGGAGTACATGGCATAATTATTCCAAAAAGAAGATCAGCATCAGTAAATAGCACAGTTAATAAAACTTCTGCTGGAGCAGTCCAATATATGAAAATAGCTAGAGTTAATAATTTAAATGAGACAATAAATTATTTAAAAGAAAGAAATATATGGATATATGGAACTGATATGGATGGAAGCAGTTATTATGATGAACAAAACTATTCAGGCGGAGTCGGAATTGTAATAGGAAGCGAAGGCTTTGGAATGAGCAGACTAGTAAAAGAAAATTGCGATTTTTTAATAAAAATTCCAATGAAAGGACACATAAATTCATTAAATGCATCAGTGTCAGCATCAATAGTTATGTATGAAATTATGAAACAAAGGAGGAACGCACAAAACTAAAATAGTTTTATGCTAAAATGAAAATGAAACCAAATAGATTAAAAAGAAATTTAATAATAATATTTTCAGTCATAATAGTATTTGCTGTTACAATTTTTGTTTTATATATGACTACTGACATATTTAGAACAAAAAGAGGAGCGTTTTTCAGATATGCATTACAAATACCAGAAGTATTTGATGTATTAGAGACAGAGGAAGAATACCAGACATTGCAAAAAACTAAAGATAGTAACACTTATACTACTAATGGCGAAATGAAAATAACTAGTTCTGAAAATATTGCAGATGAAAGTATTCTTAGTAAAATAAATATGAATGTAATCGGCAAAACCAATAATAAAGCTGAACAGGCAAATTATGATGTTTCAATTAATAGTGATAGTACTGAATTATTTAATATGACTGTTGCAAGAGATAAAAATTTATATGGTTTCTACTCAAGTCAAATTGCAGATGGATATATAGTATTCAGAAATAGCAATTTAACAGAATTAGCACAAAAAATGAATTTAGCAAATGCTGAGAATATTCCTAATCAAATAATGTTTTTTGATAAAGATGAGATACTAGCTGTTTCAAAAATAGAGAAAAAACATATTGAAGAATATATAAAGATTATAAGAAATCAAGCACCTGATACTTCTTATAGTAAAAATAATAAAGATAGAATAGAAATAGAAGGACAAAAATATAACACAACATCATACACATTAAAACTAAGCTCTGAACAAAATAGTAATCTTCAGATTTCGCTATTTGAAAAAGCAGTTCAAGATAGTATAATAATGAATTTTATTACATCTAAATTTAAACTATTAAATTTTAATAATAATTATACAGATATAAATACATTAAATAGTATAATGAGAGAAAGAATAGAACAATTAAAAGAAAATCCAGAGCTAGCAGGTGAATTTTCTATAACGGTTTATGAATATAAACAAAAAAATATTCAAACAAAAATCCAAATAAATAATATAACATTAACAATTTCTAATATTAATAATAATGAAGGTAATTTTGTTACAATAAAAATAGAACAGGAAAACCAACCAACAATAGATATAAAAATAGAAAATAATAATGGAACACATACTCTAAAAATACAAAAAAATGATGAAGACATAATAAATAGTATAGAATTTATATATAATATGACAGGAACAGTAGCAGAGAATAATGTTAAGAATCATTTAACAATTAATATAGTTGATGGTATAAAAACAGTAAGTTTTGAATATAATGATACTATAAACTTTACGAACGAGGTTGGTAAATTCAAAGATATGGAAGATGAAAAAGTTGCAGTAATAAATGATTATGGACAGGATTATCTAAATGAATTTTTAAATACAATAAAAAATCAAATAAATAATGTATATATAACACAAGGAGCATCAATAGGAATAAACCTTGATCCATTATTTGATTAAAATCTATACCTTGCTTAAATTTAGCAAGGTATTATTTTAAAAAAATAAAATATTATGTAAATATACTAAATGAAGACACGTATTAACATAACACAAAAATGCAATATAACTCAGACATAAAAAAAGAAAAATTTTAATCATAAAAAAGCTGATAACATGAAAAAATCACTATAAAAAACGAATAAAAACACATAAAAAATAAAGTTTTATAAAAAAATTAAAAAAAATAAACTTTTTTTGAAAAAAAGTGTTGACTTTTATTAAAACGGAGAGTATAATAATATTCGTTCCGGTCAGGAACACAAAGTACATTGAAAAGTAAACAATGAATCTTTTGAGAAACCAATAAAATTGCGGTAGTT